>NZ_JBEYHH010000045.1:0-58411 GCF_040635175.1 Streptomyces sp. NPDC006997 | reverse complement strand
CCGGCAGATGTTGCCGAACTCCTCGCACATCTCCTCTTGTTCGGCCGAGAGGTCGAGCAGGTAGCGACGACCGGACAGCATGAAAACACCCCCCTCCAACTGATGTGATCAACGTAGTGCACGCCACTGACAACGCAGCGAAATCCGCCGCTGCGCGGCTCCGGTGCGAGGATCGGCTATCCCCGGCCTGAAGTCCGGGGTTCGCGCCGAAGAGTTACCTGATCACCTACGGGGTGCTCGCGATGGTCGGCGCCGGCACCGCTCTCGCGGGCAGGAAGATGCGGGACCAGAACCAGGGCCGGTGAACGGGATCCCTCCCGGCGAGCCGGGAGGGATCCCCGGGTGACTGCGGACCCGGCGCTGCCGTTTCCTCCGCGGCCGCCCTTGGCCGGGTCCCCGCCGCCTCTGGCGCGGTGCCGCCCCAGGTCGACGCCATACCGGCGTGGGAGAGGGGCCTGGCCTTGCCGTTGGCGTGACCGATCACCACGGCGCTCTTTCCGACGCTCCCGCCGTGGCCCCGCAGCCGCCTCTTTGCCCGCCTCGGGCTTCGTGTCCGGGTGGCCGCGTCGCAGGGCCGGGTTTGGAAGGGCGTCACGGCGGTACCCGACGGCGGTTTGCACGAGCGCACCACCCCGCGCTCGGCCGAACCGGTTTCCACCGGCGCCGCCGGGGCCCCGCGCCCCCGTACCGGGCCTGGTTGATGGAGAGGGGGCGCGTGGGGGATGGTGGGAGTAACTGTTTCTGATGAAGGGCGATCGAGTCCGCGCCATGCGGATGTGAGCGGCATGACGACTTTCGACGGCTCTTCGCCCCCCGCACGACCTCTGCCCGTGAACGGGGATGCCGCATGGCTGGGAGCGCCCTACCCGGCCTTGGTCGCCGAAGCCGGCGGATCCGTGGTGGAGATCAACCACGCGGCCGGTGCCCTGTTCCCGGACGCGCGGGGCGGGGCGCCGATGGCCGGGACGGTGCCCGACTGGCTGGCGGAGGCGCACCTGCGGGTGACCGGCGGGACCGACGTGGAGGCCCCGGTGGCGCGGGGCACCCACGGCGGACTGACCCTGGCGGCGCACCCGACCGTGGCCGTGGACGGGGCCGTGACGTGGTGGCTGGTCGACGACACCGACCGGTTGCGGGCAGAGGCGGCGCTCCACCGTGAGCAGGAACGCGCCGCGTTCCTCACCGACGCCTCCTCCCGGCTGCTGGCCTCGCTCAACAGCAGGCGGTGCATGGAGGTCACCGTCGAACTGGCCGCTCAGCACCTGGCGGACGCGGCCGTCCTGGTCGCCCCCCGCACGGGCCGTCGCCACGCCCTCGCCCTCGGCGCCGCGGGAACGCCCGTGACGCACGTCATGGCTCAGATCGACGC
This sequence comes from Streptomyces sp. NPDC006997, assembly GCF_040635175.1. Classification (NCBI taxonomy): domain Bacteria; kingdom Bacillati; phylum Actinomycetota; class Actinomycetes; order Kitasatosporales; family Streptomycetaceae; genus Streptomyces; species Streptomyces sp. NPDC006997. The sequence continues at coordinate 57,042 of NZ_JBEYHH010000045.1, read as the reverse complement.
CGACGCCGTACCGGGACTTGCCGAGGCGTTGCAGGGCTTTCCGCCGGTGCCGTCCCGCTGGATCGACCCGGCCGCGCTGCCGCAGTGGGCCGTACCCGACGCCTTCGGCGGCCCGGTGGGCTCGGTGGTGGTCACGCCGCTGCCGGGGCACGGTGTTCCGGCGGGAGCGCTGATCCTGCTGCGCCGTAGCGACCAGGCCGCGTTCGACCCGTCCGAGGAGGTCTTCGCCCGCGTCTTCTCCGCGCGCGCCGGGGCCGCCCTGTCGGCGGCCCGCCTCTACACCGAACAGACCCGCATCACAGCGACCTTGATGGAGGAGTTGCTGCCGCCGACGCTGCGGCAGGTGGACGGCGTGGAGTTCGCGGGCGCCTACCGGGCGTCGCGGGAGATCGACCGCATCGGGGGCGACTTCTACGACGTCCACCCGATGTCCGGCACGCACGGCGAGACCCTCGCCGTGCTGGGCGACGTCTGCGGCAAGGGCCTGGACGCGGCCGTCCTGACGGGCAAGATCCGCAACACGCTCCAGGCGATGCTGCCGATGGCCGACGACCACGCCACCGTGCTGGAGCTCCTCAACGGCGCGCTGCTCAACGGGCGGCACACCCGCTTCGCCTCGCTGGTGCTGGTCTCCGTCCGGCGTGAGGGCCACCTCACCCGGCTGCGGGTGACCAGCGCGGGCCATCCCAGGCCGCTTGTCGTGCGCAACACGGGCGTGGTGGAGGAGACGGCGACCTCGGGCACGATCGTCGGGGCGCTGCCCGACATCACGGCCACGACCGTCGGGGTCGAGCTGGCGCCCGGTGAGACGTGTCTGCTGTTCACCGACGGCATCACCGAGGCCAGGGGCGGCCCGCTGCGGAACGCGTTCTTCGGTGGCCGGCGGCTCCGGGGTGCCCTGGCGCACTGTGCCGGGATGCCCGCCGAGGCCGTCGTGGAGCACATCCGGATGCTCGCGAGCGAGTGGATCGGTGACAACCCCCACGACGACATGGCCCTGATGGCCATCACGACCCCCCGCAACACCCATCTCACGGCAGTGGACGGGCACACTCCAGGCAGGTACACCGGGTGACACACGGCTTCTCCCCCTCCCCCGCCGCCGACGACGTGCGCCAGGTCCTGGCCCGTGCGCGTGAGGAGCTGTGGCAGGCGGTCCTCGAACGCGACGAGTACGCGGCGGGCCGGGTCGTCGACGCCGCCCTGGCGGCCGGGGCGGCCGGTGAGGACGTCCTGCTGGAGGTCATCGCCCGGGTGCAGGGCAGGGTCGGCGCCGCCTGGGCGGCGGGCCGCATGACGGTGGCTCAGGAACACGCGGCCACCGCGATACACGAGCGGGTGATCGCGGCGACGGTCCACGGCCCGCCCACGGGGAACGCGGGGCCGGAAGCGGCGAGGACGGTGACCGTCGCCTGCGTGGACGGTGAGTGGCACGCCCTGCCCGCCCGCATCCTCGCCGAGGTGCTGCGGCTGCGCGGCCACCGGATCGACTTCCTCGGGGCCCAGGTGCCCACGCCGCACCTGATCGCCCACCTGCACCAGACGGCGCCGGACACGGTGGCGCTGTCCTGCACCCTGCCCACCCGGCTGCCCGCGGCGCACACCGCGATCACGGCGATCCAGGCGATCGGCATCCCCGTGCTCGTGGGCGGTGCCGCGTTCGGCGCGGACGGGCACCGGGCCCGGGTGCTGGGCGCCGACGCCTGGGCTCCCGACGCCCGCGCGGCGGCGGACCTGCTCGCCGACGGCATACCCCGGCCCGGGCCCGGCGGCACCCGGCAGGCGATCGACGACCTGCCCCATCTGGGCGACCAGGAGTACACCATGGTCTCCCGGAGCAAGTGGCAGCTGGTGAAGAACACCCTCGCCGGCCTGGAGGCGAGGCTGCCCGCCCTGCGCTCCTACACCGAGGAGCAACACGAGCGCACCGCCGAGGACGTCGCCCACGTCGTCGACTTCCTCTCCGCGGCCCTCTACACCGACGACGCCGACCTGTTCACCGGTTTCCTGGCCTGGACCGGGGACATCCTGGAGGCGCGCGGGGTGCCCGCCAGCGTCCTCGACCCGGCCCTCGCCCTGCTGCGGGAGGAACTCAAGGACTTCCCCCGCGCTGTCGCCCTGCTCACCCAGGGGAGCGGTGTCCTGCGCGGACGCGGCGCCCCGCCCACGAGACCCGGTGCGCACCCATGACCCTTCAACCGCCCGACGGCTTCCGCCTCAGGACAGTGCTCCCGGCCCAGACCGGTGACGTGTGCATCCGCGTCATCGGCGACCTCGACTGGGACACCGCGGACGAACTGACCAGGGTGGCGCGGGAACACCTGGAGACCGGCGTTCCCTCGCGCGTGCTGCGGCTGGACTTCACGGACCTGGCGGCCTGCGACTCCGCCGGCCTGGCCGCACTCCTCCTGATCCAGCGGTACGCGGTCGCCACCGACCACCGTCTGCACCTGGACCACCGGCCCGAGCATCTCGAACGCCTCCTGGAAGTGACCGGGACGCTGGCCCACCTCACCGGTACGCGGGAGGACGCCCGGCGCGGCACCCAGGAGCGTTAGGGCATGTGCCGCCGCTGGCACGCCCTGGCGGTCGGCCGCGTTCCGCGCTCCGGCCCGCCCGCGGGGGAGCCGCGGGGTCGATGAGTCCACGGTCCGCCTCCGGTGCGGGCCGGGCGGGGACGGTCATGACGACCGTCCTGCCGGAGGGTGCGGCTTGGCGGAAGACGTCGAGGCGGGGGTGCCGGTGGCCGGCTCGGGCCCGGCACCGTCGACGCCGTCCGTCTCGCGCGTCGCCTCACCGGTGTCGCCGTCCTCGCCGCGGGTGGCGATCAGGGACCAGGCGATGGAGACGGTGATGGTGACGACGATGACGCCGAGGGTGAGGGGGATGGGCAGTTTGCCGACCGGGGTCTCCGAGAGGACGAGTTTGACGCCGGCGAAGGCGAGCAGGACCGCGAGCCCGTAGTGCAGGTACGTGAAGCGGCGCAGGAGGCCCGCCAGGCAGAAGTACAGGCTGCGCAGCCCCAGGACGGCGAAGGCGTTGGCGGTCCAGACGAGGAAGGTGTTGGTGGTGATGGCCAGGACGGCGGCGACGGAGTCGACGGCGAAGACGAGGTCGGTGGCCTCGACGGCGACCAGCACCACGAACAGCAGCGTGGCGACGCGCTTGCCGTGCACGCGGATGAGGAACCTGTCGCCGTGGAAGCGGGGATCGGTGGGGACGACCTTCCTGACGAGGCGGACGACGGGGTTGCGGTCGGGGTGGACCTCCTCGTCCTTGGACACGGCCATCTTGTAGCCGGTCCAGATCAGGAAGGCGCCGAACAGGTAGGCGGTCCAGAAGAACACCCGCAGCAGTTCGGCGCCGACGAAGATGAACACCAGGCGGGCGGCGAGTGCGCCGATGACCCCCCAGAACAGCACCTTGTGCTGGTAGGCGTCGGGGACGGCGAAGAACGAGAAGACGAGCGCGAACACGAAGACGTTGTCGATCGACAGGGCTTTCTCGATCAGGTAGCCCGCGTAGTAGGTGGAGGACGCCTCGCCGCCCTGCCAGGCCCACAGGATGAGGCCGAAGCCCAGGCCGACGGCGATCCACAGCCCGCTCCACAGGGCGGCCTCGCGGAAGCCGATCACGTGGTTGTCCCGGTGGGCGATCAGGTCGACGGCGAGCATGACGCCGATGCCGAGCGTGACCGCGGCCCACACCCACAGCGGGACGGCGAACGACAGTTCATTCATGGTGGATCGGCTTCCTCGGGCTGGGCCGCAGGGCTGGTGCGCGGGACGGCACGCCGCCGGGCAGGACGCGGGAGTGGAGCACGCCGGCACCGCGGGCATCGGCGGGGGCGGCGGCCAGCAGGAGCGGGGCGGATGTCTGGGGAGACATCGTGACCCCCCTTTCGGCGGAGTCGCGTCGGATGGTGGGGGTGTGTCCAGCGTCACCCGGCCGACCGATCCCAGTCAACCGTTACGCGAAAACTTATTCGCCAAATCTTTTTCCCGAATGTGTATTGGTTAGACGAAGTCGACTTCGTATGATGAGGGTCATGAGCCAGCCATCCAGCCCACGCGGCGGCCAGTGGACCTTCCTGACCAACCACGCCCGCGTCCTGATCGCCCTCGCCCGCGACTCCGAAGCACGCGGACGGGACGTGGCCGGCGCCATCGGCATCACCGAACGCGCCGTCCAACTGATCGTCGCCGACCTCGAAGCGGCCGGATACCTCACCCGCACCCGCGTCGGACGCCGCAACCGCTACACCATCGACCCCACGGTCGCCCTCCGGCACCCCAGCGAGGCCGGCCACCCCGTCGGCGACCTCCTGGCCACCTTCCTGCACCGCGAGGACACCCCCGCCGACACCGACCGCGCACCCGCCGCCCCGTGAACCACCGCCCACCGGGCAGCCGCGCCCGGCGGGCGGCCCCGCTCCCGGCAGCCGTCCCGCGGCGCGGGTTCAGGGGCGGCGCAGCAGGGCCAGTTCGGCGTTGAACTGGGCGCCGGTGAGGAGGGCGAGGTTGGATATCCACAGCCACACCAGGAAGACGACGATGCCCGCCAGGGAGCCGTACAACCGGTCGAAGGTGGCCGCGTAGGTCGTGTAGACGGTGAAGACGGCGGACGCCGTCAGCCACAGCGCGACGGCGAGTACGCCGCCGACGGCCCGGTGGCGCAGGCCGTAGGGCAGAACCTGGCCCGAGCGGAACAGCACCAGGACCAGCACGGTGGCCAGGAACGCCAGCAGCGGCCACTTCAGGATGTGCCAGGCCGTGACCGCGGCGTGGTCCACGCCCAGGGCCCGGCCCGCGGCGCCGGCCGCGTCGCCGGTGAGGACCAGCACGACGACGCTGGAGACCAGCAGGGCCAGCAGCACCAGCGCGGTGATCAGGGTGAGGGGGGCCTTCTTCCACAGCGGGCGCCGGTCCGGGACGCCGTTCATCGCGTGCACGGCGCGCCGGAAGACGCTCAGGTAGCTGGAGGCCGACCACAGGGCGCCCGCCGTACCGAACAGGGCCAGCAGGCGTGCCGGGGTCTCCTGGCCCGCCATGCTCTCCAGCGCGCCGCGCACCGCGGGCCGTGCCCGCACCGGGACTCCGGCGGCCACCTGGTCGACGAGGTGGCCGTCGTCGGGGAGTTCGGCGACCCCGAACAGCGCCAGCGCCACCAGGAAGGCGGGGAACACGGTCAGCACCGCGTAGTAGGTCAGCGCGGCGGCCCAGTCCGTCACGTCGGCCCGCCACAGCGCCGCCAGCGTTCTGCGCAACGCCGCCCACCACTGGCGTCGGCCCGGCCGCGGGGACAGGGCCGGGTGCGGTGCCGTGGGAGCCGTCGGCTGGTCAGTGGTCACACGGTGTCCCGTCGGAGAAACAGCGCGCGGGCCCGTGGCCGGCACGGGGCGCGCGGAGGAACGGTCAGGAGACGAAGGGCAGGCGGCAGACGAAGAGGGAAACGGAACGCGGGCCAGGGCAGGGCCGGTTGGGGCCCGGCCATCAGTCTGCCCCGGGTGCCGGCGTGCATGTGCGCGAGGGGGACGCGTTCCGTTCCTCGCGTGGCCGGCGCGTCAGGGGTCCGGGCCGTCCGGTCGTTTCCACGCCTGGAGGATGTCACCGCGCCAGCGCTGGAAGCCGTACCCGGCCGGTGGGGGCGGACACCGCGGAAGCCGGACGTGCCGGACCGGTGGAGGTGTCCCGGTGTGTTCCTCGCGCGGTCCGCAGGTCGTGGTCAGCGGACGGCCGGCGGGGTGGTGCGCTTTCGTCTTCCGGATCGCGGTGGGGCGAGCTCTTCGTTTTCCGGACTACTGCGGTGATCCGGCCGGGGCATTGTGAGGTGATGGGATACCGCCTCTCAACTGCGAAAACCACGTGTATGCCAGAGCAGGACAACCGGATCGACGAGATCGCCGCGCTCCAGGAGGAGATCGCGCAGCTGCGGCACGCCGTCGTCTCACACGCCGTCGTCGACCAGGCGATCGGTGTGGTGGTCGCCTACGGCGGTGTGCACCCCGACCATGGCTGGGACGTTCTCAGGGAGATCTCCCAGCACACCAACACCAAGCTGCGCGAGGTCGCCGAGCACCTCGTGCAGTGGCCGCACTGCGGATGGCTGCCGGCCGGGATACGCCGGTGTCTGGACGCCGCGCTGGAGCGCCGGACGCCCGCTGCCGGCCGGGACGACGGTGGCGTGCGGGGGCCCGTCCGCGAGGACCGGGAGAGATAGGCGAACGGCTCGTCCTGCCGCCCGGCGCGGCACCCGGTTCCCGGCCGCCGGGTGCCCGCCTTGGGCCGGTGCGGCTGGCCGGCGGGAGCGCGGGCTCAGCCGCGCAGGGTGTGGGAGGGGCTGGTGCCGTAGGCGTCGCGGTAGAGCGCGGCGAAGCGGCCGGCGTGGGCGAAGCCCCAGCGGGCGGCGATCTCGGCGACGGTGACGCCGCCCAGCGGGTCGGCGTCCTGCAGCTCGCGGTGGGCGTGGGCGAGGCGGGCGCGGCGCAGGTAGGCCAGCGGGGTGGTCCCCAGGTGACGGCGGAAGGCGTACTGCAGGGCGCGGACGGTGACATGGGCCGCGGCGGCGATCTCGGCGACGGTCAGGGGCTGGTCGGCGTGGTCGTCGATGTGGGCGACGGCGCGGCGCACGGTGGCGGGGCGGGCGTCGGTGCGGTCCCGGGCGCGGGGGTCGGTGGCGGCGGTGTGCGGGAAGGCGGCCAGCACGCTGGCGGCCAGGAGCTGGCTGCTGGTCGAGGCGACCAGGGGCTGTTCGTAGACGGCCGGGTCGCTCAGGACGTGGTCGCGCAGGTGGAGGATGGTGTGCTTCAGGTGGCGGGCGGCGGCCGGTGAGTGCGGCCGGTGCCCGGTCAGCCGTACCGGCTGGCTGTGCGGTCCGGCGTCGGTGGCGGCGACCTGGTCCAGGAGGGCGGGGTCCAGCATGGTGATGTTGTAGCGGGCGGCGTGGACACGGCCGGCGTAGGACAGTTCCGGCGGTGCGAACATCACCATGTCGCCGGGGCCGAAGGCGTCCCGCACGCCGTGGAAGACGTGGTCCTCGATGGTGCCCTCGTGGATCATGCACAGGCAGATCTTCCCCAGCGGTGTCACCGCGTAGCTCATGTCGAAGTCGAGGTCGATCTCGTCGACGCTGACGGACGCCATGACGTCGCGGCGGATGCGGGCCCTGCTGGCCTCGGGGGTGCTGCTGCCGATCCGCATCCGCGCGTAGGCGCGGCTGAGGAAGTCCTCCGTGGCGTCCAGGTCGGCACTTTCGAACAACAGCGCGCCCATGACCCCTTCCCTCTGGCCGGACTCGGCCGCGTGGTCCCGCCAGACGCCCGCCGGGCCGACAGGGACGACCGCACCTTCCTCCCGGTGCCCCGGCTCGCCTGCCCACCCGGTGAGGGAATATTCATGCCGCGCCCTCCCGGGTGGCTGGGCCAGCCCGCCGGGGCCCGCGCTGCCGGGAACGGCGCCCCGAACGCACCGGCGCCCTACGAGGCGTCGAGGCCCAGGCCGTGGTGCATCTGGTCGGCGATCCAGGCGGTGTACGCGCGCTCGCTCCAGCCCCGTGTCCGGACCAGGGAGCGGTAGTGGGCGGGGTCGTTGAACAGCCATACGACGTCGACGGCGCGCTCGTGGTCGGGGAGGTGGGGTGCGGGGGTGAGTGTCCGGAGGTGGTCGACCACCATGGCGGCTCCGGCGCGCCGGTTGTGCTGCATGGTCTCCCACAGGTCGGACAGTTCGGGGCCCTCGTCCGCGGCCCGGCGGACCATCTCGAAGATCTCCGCGGCGCGTTTGCCGATGAGGCGGCAGACCTCGGCGTAGGCGCGCAGGACCGCCTGGGGGGTCTGTCCTTGCCATACGGGGCGGAACCAGGGGCGTTCGGCTACGGGGACGGGTTCGTCGTCGCCGGCCAGGGCCCGGTCCACCACCTCGCGCAGGAGGGCGGCCTTGGAGCCGAAGGCGGCGAAGACCGTCGGCCGTGCCACTTCGGCGTCCGTGGCGATGTCGGCGAGGGAGGTGGCGGCGTAGCCGCGGGCGACGAAGAGGCGGGCCGCCGCGGTGACGATCGCCTGCCGGGTCCGGCGGGCCTGCTCGTCGCGCAGCGGCGAGTCGTAGCGGCGCCGTCCGCGGCCGGCCGCACTGCTGTTGACGCCCATGACTGGGCATACTAGCGTTTTATTCACTAGACAGTGTCTCACTAATTGGGGGTGTGGCCATGTCGCCCACCGTCCGTCCCTACGTCCTGGGCAGTGCCGAGGGGGAGGCGCTGTGGTTCCTCGGCAGCCTCGTCACCGTCAAGGCCGCGGGAGCGCAGACCCGGGGCCGGCTCACCGTGGCGGAGTTCCTCAACCCGGCCGGTTTCGCGCCGCCGCTGCACCGGCACCTGGAGGAGGACGAGATGTTCTACGTCCTGTCGGGCACGGCCCGCTTCCTGTGCGACCGGGAGGAACTCGTCGCTCGCGCGGGGGACTTCGTGCTGCTGCCGGCCGGTCTGCCGCACACGTTCGTCGTCGGCTCCCAGGAGCCGCTGCGCTGTCTGCAGATCACCACGCCGTCCGGCTTCGAGGACTTCGCCTCGGACGTCGGCGTTCCGGCCGTGGAGCGTCGCCTCCCCGGTCCGGGGCCGCTGGATCCCGCGGCCCTCGGCCATGCCGCGGCCCGCCACCGCATCGAGATCCTCGGCCCGCCCCCGGCGCCGGAGACCCGCCCCGGCCGCTGAGGGCAGCAGTCGGCCCGCAGGCGGTGCCGTGCCGGGGGCCGGATGAGTCGTCGTACTCATGTGCGCGCCGCGGTCCCCTGGCTAGGCTGCGGCCACCACGGAGGCGGCGAGGGGCGCGGGGGGCCGGAGGATGCGGGCGGAGGGTGCGGCGGGCGAGGTGCGGGCGCTGCGGCCGGAGGATCCCGGGCAGATCAGCGGCTACCCGCTGCTGGCCCGTATCGGCGAGGGCGGCATGGGCACGGTCTACCTGTCCCGCACCCGGGGGAACCGGCCGGTGGCGCTGAAGGTGATACGCCGGGAGCACGCCGAGGAGCCGCACTACCGCCGCCGCTTCGCCCGCGAGGCCCAGGCGGCCCGGAAGGTCGCCGGGTACCACCTGGTGCCCGTCCTCGACTTCGACACCGACGCCGGGCAGCCCTGGATCGTCACCCCCTACCAGCCCGGTCTGTCCCTGGACACGGTCCTCGGCACGCACGGGCCGCTCCCGGTGGAGAGCGTCCTGCAGATCGCGGGCTGCGTGGCACGGGCCCTGCACGCCGTGCACACCGCCGGGTACGTGCACCGGGACGTCAAGCCCAGCAACGTCCTCGTCGGCGCGGACGGCCCCTGGCTGATCGACTTCGGGATCGCCCGCTCGGCCGACGCCACCGACCTCACCGTCACCGGCGGCATCGTCGGCACCCCCCGCTTCATGTCCCCCGAGCACGCGCGGGGCCAGGACCCGGGACCGCCCAGCGACGTCTTCTCGCTCGGTCTGCTGAGCGCGGTCGCGGCCACCGGACGCCACCCCTACGGCGACGGCAGCGCTCTGGGCATCGCGGCGCGGATCGCCGGCACGGACACCCAGCCGCCCGACCTGGACGGCTGCCCCGCCGCCCTGCGCGGTCTGCTGGGGGCGGCCCTCGCCGCCGACCCCGCCCAGCGGCCCACCGCGGCCGAGTTCGCGGCCCGGTGCGAGCAGGCCGCCCACCGCCCGCTGAACGACTTCGGGGCCTGGCTGCCCGCGCCCGTCACCGCGGCCGTGGCCGCCGCCGAGCAGCGGGCGAGCGGGTTCCTCCACGCGCCCCGGGCGACCGTGGTCGCGCCGCCCGCCGGGTTCGGGCCGCCGCCTCCCATGGCCCCGCCCCCCGCCGCCGCCCCCCGGCCCGACCGGCCGCGCCGCCGCCGGCAGGCCCTCGTCGCCGCCCTCGCCGTCGCGGCCGTCACGACGGCGGCCGTCACCGTCCCGGCCCTGTGGCGGTCCAAGGACGGCGAGGCGGGAAGCGCCCGGACGAGCCAGCCGACCGGGTCGCCGGGACCGGCGCGCGAGGAGAAGGGCGACGGCGCCACGGGTGCGCCGTACGCGCCGCCGGGCTACCGCCCGCTCTTCGTGGACAAGCCGTTCACCTTCGCCCCGCCGCTCCGGGAGGACCAGGCCAACCACCTCGACCTCGACATCCCGCAGGCCGCCTACCTCGAACGGGACGCCCTGCCCGGACCGGCCGAGCTGCTCTACACCTCCGACGGCTGGCTGGGCAGCGTCCTGCTGGTCGTCGGGAAACGGAAGACCGTCTGCACGGAGGAGCAGCAGACCGCCGTACTGCCCCACCCCCTGCCAGCCGCCGAACTGCGGCTGGGGCGCCTGGTGAGGACCGGCACCACCCTGTGTGCCGTCACCAGCGACGACCACGTCGCCGAGGCCAGGATCACCGAGATCGTCCCGGGCCGGGGAACCGACGGGCTGCCCACGTACAGGGGATACGTCACCGTGTGGGAACGCCCGGCTCCCACCGGCACCGCCGCTGCGGGCGGCCGGTAGGCGCGCGCCGCTACGGCAGCGGGGCCGCCAGGATCACGTGGTGGCCCGAGACCTCCACGGCACGCCCGGGCAGCGGGATGCGCACCGGCCGGGCGGTCTCCCGGTCGGCATGGCGGCCGAGCCCCAGGGCCGAACCCCAGCCCCACAGGCCGCCGCCGGTGTCGATGGCCAGGCCCGTGCGTCCGAAGGCGGCGACGCGGCGGATCCCGGGCAGCCGGGCCACCCGGACCGGCCTGGCCAAGGCGTGCTGGGACCGGTCGCCGTCCCCCAGCGCCCCGCCCGCGCCGCGGCCCCACGCCCACACGCGGCCGTGCCGGTCCAGCGCGTACGCCACGTCGTCGCCGCCCGCCACCTGCACCACGTCCCGCAGCCCGGGGACGAGGAGGGGTGCGGCGGACTGGCCGCCGCGCGGTTCGACGCCGAGGAGGCCGTGCGCGTTGTTCCCCCACGCGCAGACCCTTCCGCCCGCCCTGCGGGCGACCACGGCGCCCCCGGCGGAGGCGACCTGTGTGACGCCGCCGACCGTGGTCAGGCGGGTGCCGTGGGTGTCGCCCAGGACCTCGGTGACGTTGACGCCCCAGCCGCGCACCCGCCCGTCCGTCCTGAGGGCGAAGGAGTTGAGCAGGCCCGGCGCCACCTCGACGACGTCCTCCAGGCCGGGCACGCGCCGCGGGACCGGCACGCCGCCGTGGCCCCGCCGCTTCCCGGCCTCGACCAGGAAGCGGTCCGCTCCCCAGGCCATGACGGTGCCGTCGCGCCGGACGGCGAAGAACGTCGGCCCGCTGGCGTAGACCGCACGCGCGTCGTCGATGCCCGCCACCCGCCGCGGCCGCGCCTCGTAGCGGCGCTCGCGGTAGCCGTGGCCCAGCGAGCCCTCGACGTTGGTGCCGTAGGACCACACGGTCCCGTCGGCGCGCACCGCCACCGTGGTGCAGCCCGCGTCCGCGACGGAGACCACGTCACTCCAGCCGGGTACCGGCCCCTCCACTCCCCCGCCGGGCGGCGCGTCGAGATGCGGGGACCACGCCCACACGGGGCCCGCGGGCACGTACCGTCCGGCCGGGCGTGCGGCGGGCCCGTCCGGGCAGCGGGGGGCGTTCAGGACCGCGCGGTCCGCCGCGCCGCATCCGGCCAGGCGGGCGGCGGCGGGGCCCGCCACCAGCGTCCGCAGCCACGATCTGACGGCCATACGACACTCCACTCGCACGAGGCCCGCCTCCGGCGCGTGCCGGGGCGGGGCGGGCCCGGAGCCCCTCCCCCACCGTCCCGCGCCGGGCGCCCGGCCCGGCAGCGCCCGGCGTCTCACCCGCCTGGGTACCGCAACGCGCGACACCTGAGTACGGGAACGCCTTGCGGTCTCCGCGAGCTCCGTCCCACCGCCGCGCCCAGCGGGCCGCTGCCCCGCTGGGCGCGGCGGGCCACCTCCGTGTGCGGGGCCGGCGGGCCGGTGCCGCCTCGCGGTCATGCGCCCCGTGTCATGCGGTGGGAAGCCTGACGGACTGGCTGTGGTGGAAGACGTCGCGTGGGTCGTACGTCTGCTTGATCCGCTGGAGCTTGGCGTAGTTGCCCTTGTAGTACAGCTCCTGCCAGGACACCTCGGAGGTGTTGTACCGCGGGTCGCTCAGGTCGATGTCCGGGTAGTTGACGTAGCAGCCGTCGGTGACGTCGTTGATGACCGGGACGCCGCCGGTGTCGGCGTAGACGCTCTGGTAGAACTCGCGCAGCCACCGCAGCGACATCGCCTCGTCGGCCGGGTCGGTCCACCAGATCGACCATGCCGCCTTGTACGCGGCCTCGCGGTGCGGGAAGGCGGTGGCGTCCGGCGCGACGGCGTTGACCTGGCCGCCGAAGGAGCTGAGCTGCACGTTGGCGGTGGGGTTGACCAGGTCGTCCCGGGTCAGCTGGGCGTAGATCGCGTCGATCTGCGCCGTCGGTATGGCGGTGCGGTAGTACGCGGACTTGTTGTCGCTCCTGAGGCTGGGGTCGTTCAGCGTCGGGTTGGTGGTCCCGGCGTAGCGGGCGGCCTGGAACCACGGCATCCGGCGCGGCTCACCGAGGTCCGTCATGGCCGCCATCTCGCCCATGTGGGTGGTCATCGGCTCGTGGGCGACCTCCACCCCGGCGGTCACGGTGGTCAGGAAGTCGTCCAGTACCTTCCGGGCGTCGGGGACGGTCGCGTCGAGCTGGGTGACCATGCCGATGTAGCCGCCGGACTTGTGGTTCAGCCACAGCGCGCTGAAGAGGTGGTCGTGGACGGTGCCGGGCTTGAGGTGCCTGGCGTGCCAGTCACCCCAGTTCTGGACCAGGCGCTGAAAGCGGTCCTGGGTCATGTCGGCCCAGGGCCAGGAGACGGCGTGCACGAACACCTCGGCCGGCGGCTGCGGGAGCAGCTTGGCGGGGTCGGTGCCGGTGGCGCCGGGGGAACGGAACCAGAAGCGGGTGATCACACCGAAGTTGCCGCCGCCACCGCCCGCGTGGGCCCACCACAGGTCCCGGTGGGGGTCGTTGGGCTCGCGGGTCGCCACGACGACCTTCGCCGTGCCGTCCGCGGCGACCGTCACCACCTCGACACCGTGGAGGTGGTCGATCACCAGGCCCAGCTGACGGCAGAGCAGGCCCCAGCCGCCGCCGCTGACATGGCCGCCGGCACCGACCTGGAAGCAGATGCCGGCGGGTATGGTCACGCCCCAGGAGCGGTACATGCGCTCGTACACGTTGAGCAGTTGGGCGCCGGTCTCGACGCAGACGGCGTTCTTCTCGGCGTCGTAGTAGACCTTGTTCATCTTCGACATGTCGAGGATGACGTCCACGTCGGGGTTGTAGACCCAGTCCTCGTGGCAGTGGCCGCCGCTGCGCACCGTCAGGCGTTTGCCGTGCTGTACGGCTCTTTGCACGACCGCCCGGACCTGCGCCGTCGTCTCGGCGAGGCAGACCGCCTCGGGTGTGGCAGCCCACCGCTGGTTGTAGCCCCGCACCATGTCCGGGTACCGCTTGTCGCCGGGGGTCACCAGGGTGATCGGCTCCGCCGTCGCCTCGGCGGCAGCGGCTGGTGGGGCCAGGGCCGTCCCGGTCAGGAACGCGGCTCCCCCGGCCGCCGCACCCCCCGCCAGGAAGTTCCGCCTGTGGATACCGTCGTCGTGTCGTGCCATTGTTCCAACCCCCTGGTCATGACGGACGTGTGCGGCCGCGCTGTGGACCGGTGCGGGCCGCTGGCCTTCAGGGACATCGCGCTGGTGCCTGGCGGCCCTTTCCGCGCGGCCCTGTCACCTTGCTGGGTTCGCTCCCGGGCGCGGGTGGCTCCGGAGCGGGTGGCGGATCCGTCCACGGTGGCGCGCGTGCGGCAGGAGTTTCCGCCAACCGGGCACGCGAGGCGCGTTGCGACGACTCCGCTGTGTCCGTGGACCGGAGCGTGCCAAGCGCGGTTAGTGCGCCGGTCGGGCACCGCTGGAGCGTCCGCGCGGTGTGGGGGCGGGCCCCCGGCTACCAGGGCACCGGGCCGTCCTGGCCGAAGAACCCGGCGGTCGGTCCGTCCGTGCCGAGGGTGGCCAGGCGTACCAGGACCGCGGCGCCCTGCGCGACGGTGAGGAAGCCGGTGTGGGCGTTGCTGTCCGTGGCGACGAAGCCGGGCGCGGCGGCGTTGACGAGGATGCCGTCCTCGCGCAGTTCGTTGGCGTACTGCACGGTCAGCGCGGTCAGGGCGGACTTGGACGGCGCGTAGGCCGCCGAGGGCAGCAGGGCTGCCATGGGGCCGTTCGGGTCGCTGGTGGCGGTCAGCGAGGCGGCGTGGCTGCTGACGTTGACGACGCGTGCCGCCGGTGACCGCCGCAGCAGCGGGAGCATGGTGTTGGTCACCGTGATGACCCCGAAGACATTGGTCTCGAACACCGCCCGGACCATGTCCAGGTCGACGGAGCTGGGGATCTGGTCGTGGGCGTCCATGGGCGCTACCGGCCCGGAGCCGGTGATGCCGGCGTTGTTGATCAGCACGTCGAGGTGGCCGAAGGACTCCTCGATCCGCTTCGCGGCCGTCCGGGCGGTGGCCGGGTCGGTGACGTCCAGGGTGACCGGGTGCGCGTCGCCGCCCGCCGCCCGCAGCGCCGCGGCCACCTCCTCGCCACGCCGGGCGTCCCGGGCACCGATCAGGACCGTCATGCCCAGTTCGGCGAGTTGCTCGGCAGCCCCACGGCCGATCCCTCTGGTCGCGCCGGTGACCAGCGCGACCTGGGGGCGGGTGGTCTGCTCGCTCATGACAGCTCCTTGCTGTGGGGTGCTCGTCTCGGAGGGTGACGTCACTACGGGAGACGAGAGGGCCCGGCCGTTCGTGACGGCGAGCAGGAGACAGCGGGGAGCGGATCACCCTTGGGGAGGGGTATCGCGCGTGTCGCTTCGAACGCTTCCGGTGCCCTTCGGAAAAGGGTTCGGCCTCCCGCGGTCGCCGCCGGTGGTGGCGGTCGCGGGAGGCCAAAGAAGGCGTCGGCAGGTCAGAGGTGGCGGACCACGCCGCCGTCCACGCGCAGGGCGGCGCCGTTGGTGGCGCTGGACAGGTCCGAGGCCACGTAGACGATGAGGTTCGCCACTTCCTGCCCTTCCGCGAAGCGGCCGATCAGCGAGTGGGGGTGGGTGGCCTGGAAGAACTCCTCCTGGATCTGCTGGAGCGGCACGTCCGGCCGCTGCTGCTGGAGGAAGGCGAAGTAGCGGTCGTTCAGCTCGGAGTGGGTGGGGCCGGGGAGCACCGCGTTCACGGTGACGCCGGAGGCGGGGTAGGTCTCGGCCAGGCCGCGGGCGACGCCGAGTTGGGCGGCCTTGGTGACGCCGTAGTGCACCATGGCGGCCGGGATGTCGAGGGCGGAGGAGCTGTTGACGAAGATGACGCGGCCCCAGCCGCGGTCGACCATCCCGGTGACGTAGTGGCGGGACAGCCGCACGCCGCTCATCACGTTCAGGTCCCACAGGTGCTGCCAGCTCTCGTCGGTCACCTCGGTGAACTGACCGAGTTCGGCGGTGCCGGCGTTGTTGACAAGGATGTCAGCGTTCGGGAGGACGCTGGTGATCTGCTGGACTCCCTCCACCGTGGAGACGTCGCCGGGCGCGGAGCGCAGGTCGGCGTCGGGGTGGGCCTTGCGGATGTCCGCGATGGCGGCGTGTACGCGTTCCTCGGTGCGGCCGTTGACGTAGACCTGGGCGCCGGCGGCGGCCAGCTGTGCGGCGGTGGCCTTGCCTATGCCAGCGGTGGATCCGGTGACCAGGGCGGTGCGGTGGGACAGGTCGAGGTTGAGCATGGAACGACTCCAGGGTCCGGGGGCATGGCCGCCGGATGTCCGCCTCCCTGGCGGGGAGGGTTTCATTCCGGCTTGCTGTGCGACTTTTCCCGGCGCCGCTATAGACGTTCTTGACCGGTGCTAAAAACGCGGCACACCGTGCGCCGGCCGGTCCGTGGGGACCGCTTCGGCCGTGGCCGGTGTGCCGCGTCCGGTCGCACGGTTCAGACGACTTCGCCGCTCGGTACGGGGCCCTTGCTCCGGGCGGGGGTCTGCTGCGCGGTCCCGGGTGCCGTGTCCGGCGCGGGCCGCTTCCTGCCGCGGCTCCAGCGGCGCATCACCGGCTGTTCCACGAGGCTGTACAGCAGCCAGGCGGCCAGCAGGTTGGCCAGGAACAGCACCGCCAACATGCCGATCGCGGGCAGGGTGTCGTAGGTGCGCGTCCCCAGTACCTCGGGGCGGCCGTAGAAGACCACGATGCCCTGCACGAGGTAGAAGGCGAAGGAGACGTTGCCGAGCCACACCATGGGCCGGCTGCCGAGCGGGCCGTTGCCGCCCCGCAGGTCGGAGGAGGCCGCGGAGCACAGGATCATGCCGATCGGGACGACCGTGGTGAGACTGAAGTTGTACGGGTCCGGGACGGTGAGCGCGGCCCAGTAGCCCAGGCAGAACAGGGCCGTCGAGGTCGGCAGGCCGATGCGCGGCCACCGGCCCGCGGCGACGATACGGGCGAGGATCATGCCCAGCACGAACTCGAACAGGCGCGGCGGCGGGAAAGCGTAGCCGAACCACTCCTGGTTGGCCGTCAGGTCCCCGAAGGGGCTCGGGGCGCCGCCGGCCATGAACGCCTTCGTCACCGCCGCCATGACCGCCACACCGGCGACCATCCCGGCGGCCCACAGCCACAGCGCCTGTTCCCTGATGCGCCGTACCAGGACGATGAACAGCGGGAACAGGGCGTAGAAGAGGACCTCGGCGCACAGTGACCAGGACGGGAAGTTGACGCTCATCGCGATGTCGGCCCGGTTGCTGAAGGTGTGCACCAGGAAGAGGTTGGACAGCCAGGCCTCCACCGGGGTGGTGGAGGCGAACAGCCACAGCGCCAGCGCCCAGGTCACGATGTGGTTGGGGTAGATCTTCAGCACCCGGCGCCGGTAGAAGGCGGTGATCCGGTCCCCGGGGGTCGCGGACCACGCCAGGACGAAGCCGCTGAGCACGAAGAAGAAGGACACCCCGATGCGTCCGGCGGGCAGGAAGAAGTCGGCCACCGGCTGGGCGACGTCGAGGTCGGCGAAGAAGGTGATGGGCGCGTCCGGCCGCAGCGGGCCGACGAGGTAGGAGGTGTGGTAGACGAAGACGAGCAGGGCCGCCAGGAAGCGGAGACCGGTGAGCGAGGGAAGCGTGGCCGGGCGCTGCGGTGGACCGCTGGTCGCCGGTACGGCAGTTCGGTCTGCCATGTGCACTGCCTTTCGATGGGGTTCGCGGCCTGCGGGGCGGTCGGCGCGCGGTGACGCGCGGACGGGGCAGGCGGCGCGGTCAGCCGTTGCCTTGCTGATCTCGGTATGGGGGGAGACGCCGGGCCAGGAGGTGCCCGCTGGCCGTGTCGCTGTTCTCCGGCGAACCGGTGCGCAGACTAGTGGGGGGACCCTCGGGCGCTGCTCGCGCTCGGCTTGAGGGTTGCGGCCTGGGGTGTTCCGCTTCGGGGGTGTTCCGGCCGGTGTGCGTCCCCGGTAGTCGGGGGCGGCCCGAAGGGGGGCTGCGGGGGTGGTGCCATGCTGGTGGCTTGTGGCTCGCTGGCACGGGACCGAGGGGGGCGGCGGGCCGTGGTCCTGCCGGGGAGGCGCCGGCCGCCGGTCACAACGTCGGTGTCCCGCTCGTCAGTTGCAGTTGGGCAGCCCGCGGACGGCGGGACCGTGACCGCCCGTGTCTCCGAGCCCGGCCGTCGTCGGCTGTCCCTGACCGGGCGGGCCGGGTGCCGAGGCGCAGAAGGAGCGGCGATGAACGAGACTGAGTGGCTGGCGGATCGTTTCGAGGAGAACCGGGTGCATCTGCGGGCGGTCGCCTACCGGATGCTCGGCTCGCCGACCGAGGCGGAGGACGCGGTGCAGGAGTGCTGGCTGCGGCTGAGCCGGTCCTACGACGACGAGATCGCGAACCTGCGGGGCTGGCTGACCACCGTGGTGGGCCGGGTGTGCCTGGACATGCTGCGCCAGCGTCGGGCGCGCCGGGAGGACTCGCTGGAGGACCTCGTTCCGGCGGTGGCCACGTTCTACGAGGACGACAGCCCCGAGGAGCACGTGCTGCTGGCGGACTCGGTGGGGCAGGCGCTGCTGGTGGTCCTTGAGACGCTGGATCCCGCCGAGCGGCTGGCGTTCGTGCTGCACGACATGTTCGGCGTGCCCTTCGACGAGGTCGCGGTGATCGTGGAGCGCAGTCCGGCCGCGGCCCGGAAGCTGGCGAGCCGTGCGCGGCACCGGGTGCGGGGCGGCCGGTCGGCGGCGGACCCCGCCGCGTCCCAGCAGGGGCAGGTCGTGCAGGCGTTCCTCGCCGCCGCGCGCGACGGTGACTTCGACGCGCTGCTGGCGGTCCTGGATCCCGACGCCGTGGCCCGCAACAACGGTCTGCCGGTGGCCCTGGGGTCCGTGGCGGTGGCCAAGGGGGCGGCGACGTTCGCGCCGTTCCTCCAGGTCGCCTGGCTCGCGCTGGTCGACGGCTCGCTGGGGATTCTCGCGCAGCAGGAGGACGGCGGGATGCGTGCGATGACCTTCGAGATCCGCGACGGGAGGATCCGCGAGATCGACGTCATCACCGACCCGGAGCAGCTGCGCGGCATGGACCTGGCGGTGCTGGGGCCGCCGCACCGCGGACGGGGCGGGGGAAGGTAACCGTCGCGCGGTGCGGGGACCACACGGTGCGGCCCTGGTTGTCTGACGAACGGGGCGGCGCTTGTGTGACCGGACGGGGCCGTGAGGACCACGCCGTGCGGGGGCTCGCGGCGGTTGGGGGGTGGCTGCCGGCCGCTCGGCCGCCCTGGCACCGCAGCGCCCCCGGGGGGAAGGCCCGGGGGCGGTGGGGTGGTTCGGGTCAGGCGTCGGTCACGACGCGGCGGGGGTGCGGGAGGTGCCCTCCGCGGCAGCCGCCCCGCTGGTGGCCTCGGCGACCGCGTCGCGCGGCTTGGAGTCCACCTTGTCCATCAGCAGCAGGACGAGCACGGTGGCGACGACGAGGATGCCGGCGGCGGCGCGGAGCGCCAGCGCGTATCCCTCGGTCTGCGCTATCTGCGGAAGGTCGCCGTCCGCGACGTGGTCGTTGACGTAGCGCAGGGCGAGGGGGACCAGGGTGGCCAGGCCGAGCGATCCGCCGACCTGCTGCATGGCGGTCTGCACACCGGAGGCGAGACCGGCGTCCTGGCCGGTGACCTCGTGCAGCGCGCCGTTGGTCAGGGCGGGGAAGCCGACGGCGTTGAAGAAGCCGTACACGAGCAGGCCCGGCATGATCCCGGTGAGGAAGGACGCGTCGGTGGCGAGGCCGCCCGCGGCCAGGAGCAGGCCGCCGGCGCTGCCGAGGAAGGAGATCATCAGGATCGGCTTGACCCCGAGGCGCGGCATCAGCGCCGTCGAGACGCCCATGCCGACGCCGATGGCGACGGTGAACGGGATGTAGGTCAGGCCGGTCTTCATCGGGGAGTAGTCGAGCACCTGCTGGAGGTACAGGGTCAGCAGGAAGGCGTACGTGTAGAAGGCCGCGAGTGCCAGCACGCTGACGCCGTTGGAGGTGACCCGGGTGCGGTTGGTGAAGAACCGCAGGGGGATCATCGGGTCCGGGACGCGGGACTCCCACACGGCCATGAAGATCAGCAGGGCGATTCCGCCGAACAGCGGGAGCAGCACGTCCGTGGAGCCCCACGGGTCGTCGGCGGCCTGCAGCAGGCCGTAGACGATCGCGACGAGACCGCCGGTGACGGAGAGGGCGCCGACCGCGTCGATGCCCTGGCCGGGGGCGCGGGCCATGCGGCTCTCCGGGATGACCCGGGGGACCATGATCAGCGCGAACACGGCGACGGGGATGTTGATGAAGAAGATCCAGCGCCAGTCCACCAGGTCGGTCAGGGCTCCGCCGACGACCGAGCCGACCGCGCTGCCCACGGCGGCCATGCCGCCCCAGATGCCCAGTGCCTTGGTGCGTTCCTTGGCGTCGCGGAACAGCACGGGGATCAGGCCCAGCGCCGCCGGGCCGGCCAGTGCCTCACCGAAGCCCTGGACGAACCGGCCGCCGACCAGCATCCCGGAGTTGGCCGCGGCACCGCACACGACCGACGAGAGGCCGAAGACCAGCACACCGGCGATGAAGATCTTGCGGCGGCCGAACATGTCGGAGAGCCGTCCGCCGAGCAGCAGGAAACCGCCCGCGGTCAGCACGTAGGCGTTGACCACCCACGCGAGGCCTCCGGGGGAGAAGTCCAGGTCGTCTTCGATCTGGGGCAGGGCGATGTTCACGACGGTGACGTCCATCATGAGCATGAACTGCATCGCCGTCAGCACGGCGAGCGCTGCCCATCGCCGCGGGTCGGCGTCGGCGAGGACGCTCCCGCCTTGCGTTTCCTTGTCTGCGCTACTCATATCTAACTCGTTCCTCCGAATGATCCGCGGCCGGGGGGTTCCGCCCGCCCGGGCGACGTACCGGCCCCACGACGTGGGGGGGCACCGGCGGGTCGCCCGCCCCGCCGGTACGCGGGTTGGTGTCCGTCTCAGCAGTACGACGAATCAAGCTCCGCAGATGTGACACAACGCGCTGACCTCGGCGTTCGTTGTGCCGTCTCCGGGGCCGGGGGCCGTCTCGAAGGGGACCGTGGCCGGCAGGACCACAGGGCGGGAGCCTTACTGTCGTCCTGCCGGCGGGGCGAACGCCGCCTGGCCGGTGGTCAGCCCAGGTAGCGGCGGATCGTCGGGGTGAGCAGCTGGATCAGCTCCTCGCTCGACGCCGACGCGATCGGCTCCAGCTTCACGACGTAGCGCAGCAGGACGACGCCCCAGACCTGGCCCGCGGCCGCGTTGATGTGGATCGCCGGGACCTTGATGGTCTCCGCGGCCTGGTAGATGTCCATGCCGGCGATGCCGAGCGCCTTGCCGGCCTGCGCGAAGAGCTGGTTGGCGAGGAACTGGCGCATCTGCGCCGCGCCTTCCTCGCTGTTGACCGCCGCGTGCAGGATGCCGAGGAGCCTCGGCCGCACCTGGGGGTCCTCCCACAGCTCGAAGGCCGCGCGCAGCAGGCTCTCGGCCAGTTGGTCGCGCGGCCCGTTGATCGCCTCGGCGCCGGCCTCGCCGAGGACGCCTCCCAGCGAGTCCAGGGCGGCGGCGCGCTCGTCGGCGCCAATGGCTTCGGACATTTCTCCTCCTGGTGGGTCGGTGGTCGGTGCTGTTGTCATGCGCCGCGGTGGGCGGCAGCGAGCTTCTCGAAGGTGGCGGCCAGCGGCAGGTTGTCCCAGAAGGCGGGCGGCCTGCGGAAGTACACCCCGAGCTTGTGGTACTCCTCGCTGCGCGAGATCGTGGCGCCGTAGACGAGGACCCGCGCGCCGCCGTACTCGTAGGGGGCGCTCTTGGCGAACCGGGCGATCTCCTCGTGGAGGGTGGTGGGGTACGCGGTGTCGTCCGGGCTCACCGAGGAGAAGCAGATCCGGTGGATGTCCGGGGACTGGTAGCTGAAGGTCGGATAGATCGAGAAGGAGTTCTGGACGAACTCCAGGAGCTGCGGGTTGGGCGCCGGCAGCTTGGTGTCCTCCAGCAGCGACAGGACGGAGTTCTCCTCGAGGGAGCCCGCCATGAAGTACACGTTGACGGTGTGGCGTATGTAGTCGATGCCGATGATCGAGATCCGGTTGTCCATGCCGAGGTCGGCGAAGGTGCGGGCGTGCTCGGCGACGCTGCGCGGCATGGACGGCAGCGCGGCGAGCGTCGACAGCTTCCCCAGGTTGTCCAGCGGGAAGAAGACGTACGTCTTCTTGAAGCCGCCGACGACACCGCTCTCGACCCCGTAGAAGGTGACGGGGCTCGACTCCACGATCTCCGGGAGCAGGTTGGCGATCGGGTGGTCCGTCGCCTCGATCCAGCCGTTCGCCACGGCGATCTCGTACGGGTCGCCCACCTCGGTGGGCACCGTGAAGTTGTAGTCGATGTCCCCGCCGTGGCGCTCGCCGCCCGCCATGGCGAGGACGATCACGGACTCCTCCGACACCCCGTCGCCGAACGCGGACAGGACGGACATGACCTTCTCCCGCGAGCAGGGTATGTCCAGCAGGGCGGCCGATTCCTCGATGGCCGAATACACCGCTTCAGCGTTCTTCGTTTCCGACATTCTTCCTCCAGGGTTCATTACAGGTTTCCCGAGGAAACAGGAAAGAAAGCGACGGAAGACATCAGGTATTGACCATGGCTCACGCCGTGGAGGGGCCGATTTGTGCGACCGTACCATTCGTCCGCCACTTCGATCACGCGTTCCACTCGACGTCCGCTCGATATCAGCTGGAATCCGCCTGTCAGGCAGTCTTCGTCGCGGACAGCATGGCCTCGACGGTGAGGGCGTGCGGCGGAAGATTGTCCGGATCGTCGGTGACTGCCTTGGTGACCGTGAATCCGCATTGCTCGAGCCAGCTCTGCCAGGTCGAGAGTTTCTGCGGCCCGCCCTGCCCCATGGTGCAGCCGATGAAGAAGCTGGGGTAGAAGTCGACGGTGTAGTTCTCGGTTTCCTTGAGGTTCTCGGGAAACACCGGTACCAGGACGTGGACCTGGCCACCGACTTCCAGTGACGTGTTGACGCCTTCGAGAATCCGGAAAACGTCACTCTTGTCGAACATGGGCAGGAAGTGCTTGATGAGTACGACGTCGAATCCCTTGGGGACTTCCTCGAAGACGTCACCGCCGATGAACGAGCAGTGTTCCTCGACTCCGTGGGAGCGGAAGTTCTCCAGGCATTCCGCCTCCTTCTCGGGCAGGTCGAAGGTGGTGACCCGCAGCCCGGAGGAGTTCGCCAGCCTGAGGGTGTTGACGGCGCCGAGGCCGGTGTTCCCCGCGAGGTCGAGCACCCGGGACCCGGCCGGGATGTCGACCTGGGAGAAGAACCAGGGGTCGACGTGGGCGGTGACCGTGTTCATCAGCTTCGCCCACGGCTCGCGCAGTTCCGGCAGTTCGGCCAGGGCGCCGTACAGGTCGCCGTCGAAGCCGTACAGCTCCTTCAGGCCGACGGTCGTGCCGGTCCGTACGCTCTCGGTGAGGTAGAACAGCTGCCGCAGCATGACCGCCTTGATCATGTCCAGGTCGGCGAGCGCCTGCTGGAGGTCCTTCTCGGCGACCCCCGCGAGCGCGTCGAGGGTGTAGGTGCCGACGGCCTCGTCGTGGGCGACGAAGCCCTCCTTGACGAGCAGCAGCAGGAGTTGTTCCACGGCGTCCGGCTTCGCGCCGGCCACCTTTCCCAGTTCGGCCGCCGTCAGGCCGGGGCTGTCCCGCAGCGCGTCGACGAGGCCCAGCTCGAAGCAGGACAGCAGGGTCATGAACCGGGACGGCCCCACCATGTACTCACGGAACCGAGCCAGCGTGGCTTCTGGCGTCATGTCACTGGCCTCTCTCAGTAGCGGTAGTGGTACGGGCCCTCCCCCGCACGCCGGTGTACTCGGCCTGCTGCGGGCGGAGGGCGGTCAGCTTGACGCCGGGGGCGTCGGGGTGCTCGCGCGGCACGTGGACGCCGGCCGGGCCGGTGTCGAGGAGCCTGGTGCTCGGCGGACTCAGGACGTTGCGGTGGATGTCCAGGGCCGCCGTGGACTTGTTGAGGGTGATGTAGTGCAGACCGGGGGCGCCCTCGGCGAGAAGCCGCTCGGCCATGGCGGTGGCGTACTCGACGCCGATGCGGTGGCCGTCGCGCGGGTTGCTCCTCGCCGCGTGCAGGCGGGCGGCGAGGGCCTCGGGGAAGGCCGCGTCGGAGAGTTCGGCGAAGCGGGTGATCTGCCGGTGGTCGGTGGCCGGCATGATCTCCGGGATGATCGGGATGTCGCAGCCGGCGGCCGCGACCCGGTCCCGCAGCCGCAGGTAGTCCTCCACGTGGAAGAACATCTGCGTGATCGCGTAGTCGGCGCCCGCCCGGCACTTGGCGACGAAGTGCCGGATGTCGGACTCCCAGCCGGGCGAGCGCGGGTGCTTCTCGGGGAAGGCGGCCACCCCGACGCGGAAGTCGCCCAGCGAGCGGACCAGTTCGACCAGTTCGTACGCGTAGCTGAAGCCCTGGGGATGCGCCGTCCACGCTCCCTTCGGGTCGCCCGGCGGATCGCCGCGCAGCACCAGGACGTCGCGGATGCCCGCGTCCGCGTACCGGCCGATGATGTGGCGCAGTTCGGCCACCGAGTGGCCGACCGCGGTCAGGTGGGCGACGGGGCGCAGGGTCGTATCGGCGGCGATGCGCCGGGTGACCGCCACCGTCCGGTCCCGTGAGGAGCCGCCCGCGCCGTAGGTGACGGACACGAAGTCCGGCCTGAGCGGTTCGATGCGCCGGATCGCCGACCACAGTGTCTGCTCCCCCCTGGCCGTCTTCGGGGGGAAGAACTCGAAGGAGAACGTCGTCACGGGCGGCCTCCGGCGGTGGAGTGGGTGGCCTCGGGTGCGGGGCGGGGCTGGAGGAAGCGGGCGCCGCGGTGCGTCGCGGCGGGGCCCTCACCGGTCACGGGCCGTTCGTGCGCGCGGCGGGCGGGGTCGTGCTCGGATGCGGCGTGGTGGGTTGAGCGGACGGTGGCGGGGCCGGTGGTGTCGAGGGTCCCGTTGCCGCCGCGGGGGTGCTCGACGTGCTTCCGTGGGGGGTGCTGTGTCCGGAGCGCGGTGCCCCGCGCCCCGTCGGCGGCCGTGGCCGGTGCTTCGCGCGCCGCGGTGACGGGCAACCGCTGTCGGCCGGTCCTCACGACACACCGGCCAGACGGGGTTCGAGCGCGCGGGCCGCGTCGTCGCCGTAGGCCCGGCCGATACGGGCGATCAGGTCGGTGGCGAGCAGCTTGTACTCCTGGGTGCCGACCGACTCCAGCACGGTGGTGGCCAGCGCGCAGCCGAGCCGGGCGGCCTGCTCGGGCGGCCACTGCCAGGCCACACCGGCGAGGAACCCGGCGCGGAAGGCGTCGCCCGCGCCCGTGGGGTCGGCGATCCGGTCCGCGGGTACGGCCGGGACGTGCAGCCGGGGGCCGTCGGCGCGGGCCAGTGACACCCCGTCCGCGCCCCGTGTGGTGATCCAGGTGCCGACCCGGGCGAGGAGGTCGTCCTCGCTCCAGCCGGTGCGTTCGCGCAGCAGCGCCGACTCGTAGGCGTTGGTGAACAGCCAGGTGGCGCCGTCGACCAGGTGGCGGGCCTGCTCGCGGTCGACGCGGGCCAGTTGCTGGGAGGGGTCGGCCGCCACGGGGACGCCCAGGCGGTGGGCGGCGGCGGTGTGCCGCAGCATGGCGGTGGGGTCGTCGGCGCCGACCAGGACGAGCGCGAGCGGTCCGCGGTGCGCGGCGGTCTCGGCCAGGTCGATGTGGCGGGCCTCGGCCATGGCGCCGGCGTAGAAGGTGGCGATCTGGTTCTGGTCCTGGTCGGTGGTGCACACGAAGCGCGCGGTGTGCAGGGTCTCGCTGACCCGTACCGCGGAGGTGTCGACGCCGTTGGCCCGCAGCCAGGTGTCGTACTCGGCGAAGTCCATGCCCGCCGCGCCCACCAGGACCGGGTCGAGGCCCAGCAGGCCGAGGCCGAAGGAGATGTTGGCGGCGACACCGCCGCGGTGCACCTTGAGCTGGTCGGCGAGGAACGACAGGGAGACCCGCTCCAGCTGGTCCTTGATCAGCTGTTCGGTGAAGCGCCCGGGGAACACCATCAGGTGGTCGGTCGCTATCGATCCGGTCACGGCGATACGCACGGAAGGGCTCCTTTGTCTCCGGGGTGGGACGAAGCGGCCGGTGCCGGGTCAGCCCGCCTGTGCCGCCGCGCGCAGGGCGTCGGCGCGGTTGGTGTGCTCCCAGGTGAAGTCGGGCAGTTCCCGGCCGAAGTGGCCGTACGCGGCGGTCGCGGAGTAGATCGGGCGCAGCAGGTCGAGGTCGCGGATGAGGGCGGCCGGGCGCAGGTCGAAGACGGCGGTGATGGCGTCCTCGATCTTCGCGACGGGGACGGTGTGGGTGCCGAAGGTCTCGACGAACAGGCCGACCGGCTCGGCCTTGCCGATGGCGTAGGCGACCTGGACCTCGCAGCGGGCGGCGAGACCGGCCGCGACGACGTTCTTGGCGACCCAGCGCATCGCGTACGCGGCGGAGCGGTCCACCTTGGAGGGGTCCTTGCCGGAGAAGGCGCCGCCGCCGTGCCGGGCCATGCCGCCGTAGGTGTCGATGATGATCTTGCGGCCGGTGAGTCCGGCGTCGCCCATCGGGCCGCCGACCTCGAAGCGGCCGGTCGGGTTGACCAGCAGGCGGTAGCCGTCGGTCTCCAGTTTCATGCCGTCCTCGGCGAGCTGGGTGAGGACGGGCTCGACGACGTGCCGGCGGATGTCGGGGGTGAGCAGCCCGTCGAGGTCGACGTCGCTGGCGTGCTGCGAGGAGACGACGACGGTGTCCAGGCGGACGGGGCGGCTGCCCAGGTACTCGATGGTGACCTGGGTCTTGCCGTCCGGGCGCAGGTAGGGGACGGTGCCGTCCTTGCGGACCTCGGTCAGGCGGCGCGCGAGGCGGTGGGCCAGTTCGATCGGCAGCGGCATCAGGGTGGGCGTCTCGTCGGACGCGTAGCCGAACATCAGGCCCTGGTCGCCGGCGCCCTGGCGGTCCAGTTCGTCGGTCTCGTCCCGGGAGGCACCCTCCACGCGGGTCTCGTAGGCCGTGTCGACGCCCTGCGCGATGTCCGGGGACTGCGCGCCGATCGACACCGACACGCCGCAGGAGGCGCCGTCGAAGCCCTTGGCGGAGGAGTCGTAGCCGATGTCGAGGATCGTCTGGCGGACCAGGGTGGCGATGTCGGCGTAGGCGGAGGTCGTCACCTCGCCCGCGAGGTGCACCTGGCCGGTGGTGATCAGGGTCTCGACCGCGACGCGGGAGGTGGGGTCCTGGCGCAGCAGCGCGTCGAGGACGGCGTCGCTGATCTGGTCGGCGATCTTGTCGGGGTGGCCCTCGGTCACGGACTCCGAGGTGAACAGGCGGCGTGACATGGCGCTCCAAGGCAGGAAGGAGTGAGTACGTGGAGACAGGAGGGCCGTCGGCTGGCGCGGACCGGTCCGTGGCCGGCCCCCGTGGCGCGTACCGCGTGGTCGCGCCCGCGGTCGGGGTCCGGGGGCCGGGCACACCGCCTTCTGGCGGGAGGTGACGGCGGGCTGGTGTGCTGGCCGGTGGTGCGGGTGGCGGGCCGGGGGGCCGTCAGGTGCCGGCCCGCCTCGGGCGGGACGCTGGTGTGCGGACCGCGGACGGGCGGGGTGCCCGTTTCAGAAGGAGTGCGGGCCGAAGCGGCCCCACGCCACGAAGACGGCGACGGCGAGCAGGACCACGGCCACCACGGCCCCCTGTTGTTCCTTGCGGCGGATGTGGGTGGCGGCTGCCAGGGCCATCAGCACGGCCAGGCCCGTGGCGGCCAGGGGCACCATGACCGGCGCGACGTCGAGGGTGGCGGGCAGGATCAGGCCGACACCGGCCAGTACCTCCAGGACGCCGATGGCCTTGACGACGCCGCCGTCGAAGTCCTCGACCCAGTCCCAGCCGGACGCGGCCAGCTTCTCCTTGGGCTGGGCCAGTTTCATGGCGCCGCCCGCCAGGAAGGCCGCCCCCAGCACTGAGGCGACGATCCACAAAGTCATGTTCATGAGAGTTCTCCTCCAGGGCCCGGACCCCGCGGCGGCCCCGTTCCCCCGCGGGCAGAGAAAGACGCCGCCCGCGGCGCACGGCAGCGGGCGGCGGTGGCTCAGGCGGCCCTGCCCCGGGAAGGGGGGCAGGGTCCGCCTTGGACGTGACGGTCCGTCAGGCGGCGCGGCCGGCCTTGAGGGCGGCGGCGGTGTCCACGACGCGCCGGGCCTGGTGCCGGGCCGACTGGAGGGTGGCCTCGTCGGGGCCGGAGCCGCTGGCGCCGATGCCCGCGACGTGGGAGGTGCCGTAGGGGTTGCCCGTCTGGAACTGGATCGGGTCGGTGTAGCCGGGCGGCACGATGATGCCGCCCCAGTGGTAGAAGGTGTTGCTCAGCGCCAGGATGGTGGCCTCCTGGCCGCCGTGCGCGGTGCCGCTGGCGGTGAACGCCGAGACGACCTTGTCGGCAAGGCCGCCCTGCTGCCACAGGCCGCCGGCGGTGTCGATGAACGCCTTGAGCTGGCTGGCCACGTTGCCGAAGCGGGTGGGGGTGCCGAACAGCACCGCGTCCGCCCAGCTGAGGTCATCCAGGGTGGCCTCGGCGACATCGGCGGTGGCCTCGATGTGCTGGGCCCAGGCCGGGTTGTACTGGATGGCCTCCGGCGGGGCCAGCTCGCGGACCTTGCGCAGGCGCACGGTCGCGCCGGCCTTCTCCGCGCCCTCGGCGGCGGCCTGCGCGAGCGCGTGCACGTTGCCGGTGGAGCTGTAGTAGATGATCGAGACGTTCACGGGTGCCATGATCGGTTTCCTTCGTTAGCTGTTCATCTGACGAGACCGCAGACGTGGACTGCCGTGCGGTCAGGGGGATAGGAGGCCCGTCCCGCGTCCCGGCTACCGGGCGAGGACCAGGGTGCCGGGGGGTGCGGTGTGGAACTGGACCTCCTCGAAGCCGGCCTTGGTCAACCACTCGTGGTAGTCGCTGCGCCGCCAGGTGCTGCCCTTCTTGCTCTTCAGCAACATCTCGGAGGCGAAGATCAGCGGGAAGGCCGGGCCGCTGCGGTCGTCGTCGACGACGTAGTCGTTGACGACGAGGGTGCCGCCGGGTCTGAGGGCCTGCCGCAGTCTGGTGAAGACCTCGACGTTGCTCTCCGGCCCTTCCTGGTGGGCGATGTGGGAGTACACCGCGACGTCGTACCGCGCGGTGCCGAAGTCGGTGGTGTGGAAGTCGCCGTTGACGCAGGTGAACCGGTCGGCCACGCCGCGCTCGGCCAGCAGCCGGCGGGCGACGGCGTTGATCGGCTCCCAGTCGAGCTGGGTCGCGCGGGCGGCGGGGTTGGCCTCCAGCCAGATACCCGAGTAGATGCCCGACCCGCCGCCCACGTCGAAGATGGAGATCTCACCGGCCTCGGCGAGACCGAGCAGTTCGGCGGCGAGCGTCGCGGCGGGAACCGACTGCGCGGCGATCGCGGTCACGATCCCCTCCCAGTGCGGGTTGTTGGCGACCTCCACCACGGGATTGGCCACCGGGCCGCCGACGCGGACCACCTCGGCCAGGTCGGCCATGGCGCCCATGTGCGTCAGCTTGAGCCGGGCGAAGCTGGCGAGCGAGGCGGGCTTTCCCTCGACCAGGTAGGCGGACGCCTCGGCGGTGTTGCGGTACTGGTTCCCGTGCAGCTCGACCAGGCCCACGCTGACGAGCCCGTCGAGGAGGCTCTGCGCGCCCCGCTCGGAGATCTGGGCGCGGCCAGCCAGTTGGGAGGCGGTGCTCGCGCCGTTCTCCAAGTGGGTGAAGAGCGAGTAACTGGCTGCGGTGGCGAGGATCCCGGTAACCCAGTAGCCGTTGATCAGCCGCATGATGTTGTCCGGGGACGGCTGGCTGGTCGTCATGCTGCCCCTCCTGGGGATTGAGTGGAAGCCGTGTGGGTGCGGACCGCGGTGCGCAGGACGGTGCCGACGCGTCCGGCCTGGTCGTCGGTGCGCTCCGCGTGCAGGGGGCTGGCGAGGTCGCGGGCGAACAGGTCCGCGACCGCCTGCGGATCGATGGTGCCGGTGGCGGCGCGTACGTCGGCGAAGACGGGGACGGCGCCGACGTAGCGCACGGTGTGGGCGGGGAAGGTGTGGTCGGCGACGATGACCTCGTCCCCCGGCTTGACGCCCGGGGCGTGGTGCGAGAGTCCCGTCGTCCCTGGTGGGGACCCAGGGGCCGGGGGAAGCGTGCCGGGGGGCGGGGTGTCTTCGCTGCGCCCGGTCGGCCTGGAGGGCCAGCGGGTCCGGTTCGCCCCGCGGGACGCCTGGGCGGGACCGTGGGCCTGGGCTCCGAGGTCGGGGCCGGGCGCCGGGATGACGGGTTCTCGCCCCGCGTCCGCTGGGGCGAGCAGGTCGGTCCCGGGTGCCGCTTCCTCGGTGCGCGCGCCGCTCAGGCAATGGTCTGCGGGACGTCGGCCGCCCATGTGCCGAGTGCCATCTCGGCGGTGATGCCGGGGCCGAAGCCCGCGATCAGGCCGGTGGCGCCGGGCGCGAGGCCGCCCTCCTCGAACAGCCGCCGGGCGGCCTCCAGCACGACGGCGCTGGCGATGTTGCCGTACTCCGTCAGCGTCGCCCAGCTGTGCCGGAAGACCTTGCGGTCGACGTTGAGGAACTTCGCCAGGTCGTCCAGGATGCGCGGGCCGCCGGCGTGGACGATGTAGAAGTCCAGCTTGCCCGCGTCCCAGCTGTGGTCCTTGGCCAGTTCCCGCAGCACCGGCGCGAGCGGCTCCATGGTGCCGGGCACGCGCCGGTCCAGCTGGAAGTGGAAGCCGGTGTCGCGGACGTCGTAGGAGATCCAGTCCTCGGTGTTGGGGATCAGGTAGGAGGCGTTGCGCTCCAGTTCGATGCCCACTCCCCCGGCGCCGCGCACCACCGCCGCCGCGACGGCGTCGCCGAACAGGCCGTCGGAGAGCAGCGAGCCGATGTCGTCGGCGTCGGGCTGGTAGCACAGCGAGCACAGCTCGCAGGAGACGATCAGGACGTTGCTGCCGGGGTGGGCCACGCAGAAGTCGTGGGCCCGGTTGATGGCCGCGCCGCCCGCCGCGCAGCCCAGCTGGGCGATGGGGATCTGCCGGGTGTCGGAGCGGAAGCCGAGCTTGTTGATGAGCCAGGCCGTCAGGGACGGCATCAGGAACCCGGTGCACGACACGTAGATGATCGCGTCGATGTCCCGGGCCGCCATGTCGGCGTTCCGCAGGGCCTCTTCGATGACCTGCGGGGTCCGCTTCTTGGACTCCACCTCGTAGACGCGGTTGCGTTCCGTCAGGCCCGGGTGATGAAGCGTCTTCTCGATGGGCTGCACGATATGCCGCTTCCGGACCCCCGTGTTCCGAATCAGTCGAAGCGCGAGAGGAAGCTGAGGCTTTCCACCGTGGACCCGTTCGGCGAACGCCAGGGTCTCTTCCATCGTGATGACGTGTTCCGGCGCGCTCATCGCCGGTTTGCAAAGCCTCGGCATATCTGGAGTCCACTTCTTCGAGAGGAGACGGTGGGCTGATGGCAGGCCGTCATCACCTGCCGTCCCCCGGCGGAGACGGCGGCGGGCTCACTGGCGACCTCGACGGGGCCGACCCGGAGGTCGGTGGCCGAGCGGGCGGGAGTGTCATGGGTCGGGCACGCCGGTTCGGCCTGCCACTGAGGTGGGCGGGGGCGACTGGCACCGGTGACGCGTGTAGAGGGCGACTGGTACCGGTGACGCGTGTAGAGGGCGACTGGCACCGGTGACGCGCGTGGGGGGCGACGGCTGCCGGTGACGCCTTGGGACGAAGGAGACGCGCCGGTCCGCCGGGCAGAAGGGCGCGCTGGGGGCGGAGTCCACCGCGGCCCGGAGCCTGGCCCGCCGGGGTGCGGGCACCACACAGCACGGACTGAGGACCGGATGCGTCACAGGGAGGAGCTGCATTTCGGCCGGGTGCACCGGCACGTACGACCTCTCGCCACAATCCTGGGGGCGATTTCAGGCAGGGGAGGCGTGCGGGAATAGTGACACACCCGCCTCCTTCAAGCCAGGTTTGACGCTGAGTGACGTAGGTCACTTCGCTGGCAAAAGGATCTTTAGCGGTCTTGTAGATAGACGCTAGGTCGAGTTGAGGTGTGCCTGGTCGACTGTCGACAGGAAATAACGGTCCATTCAGCCTGAGGTGCGCTTCTTGCCCCGGCCCGCCGTTACATCGTGATGGCCCTCGCCCGCGCCAGCGGCCCGAGGGCGACGCCCTCAGCGCGACGAAACGGGATAACACCGCCCGTCGTACAGTGAGGAAAGTACCTACATGAACAGGACAGTGAACGCGGATGTCATCGTTGTCGGAGGCGGCCCTACCGGGCTGATGCTCGCTGGCGAACTGCGCCTGGGAGGGGCGAGCGTCATCGTCGCCGAGGAGTTAGAAAAGCCCACCGGCCAGTCCCGTGCCCTGGGATTCACCACCCGCACCCTGGAATCCCTGGACCAGCGCGGTCTCGTCGCACGCTACGGCGACCTGGAGACCAGTCCGATGGGTCACTTCGGGGGTGTCCCGTTCGACTACACCATCCTCAAGGACGCGCACTTCGGGGCCCGCGGCATCCCGCAGGCCCAGACGGAGGCGATCCTGGAGGCATGGGCGCTGGAGCGGGGTGCCGAGATCCGCCGGGGCCACAAGTTCCTCGCCTTCGAAGAGGACGAGAAGGGCGTCACGGTCACCGTGGCCACCCCCGACGGCAGACAGGAGCAGGTGCGGGGCCGGTTCCTGGTGGGCGCCGACGGCGGGCACAGCGCGGTGCGCAAGGCCGCGGGAATCGACTTCCCCGGCACCTCCGGGACCCAGCTCATGTACCTTGCCGACGTCGTGAACAGCGGGGTGCGGCTGCGTCCCCTGGGCGAGCGGCTGCCGGGCGGTCTGGTGCAGGTCTTCCCGATGCCCGACGGCGTGGCCCGCATCATCCTCTCGGTGTACGGCACCTCGCCCGAGGACCACGGTGAGAGCCCCGAGTTCGCCGAGGTCGCCGCTGCGTGGCAGCAGGTGACCGGCGAGGACATCTCGGGCGGCGAGGCCCTGTGGGTCAGTTCCTTCACCGACTCCACCCGCCAGGCCGCCGAGTACCGCAGGGGCCGGGTACTGCTCGCCGGTGACGCCGCGCACATCCACCTCCCGGCGGGCGGTCAGGGCATGAGCACCGGCATCCAGGACGCGGTCAACCTGGGCTGGAAGCTGGCCGCCACCGTCCGGGGATGGGCACCCGGGGACCTGCTGGACACCTACCACGACGAGCGTCACCCGGTGGGCGCCCGGCTGCTGTCCAACACCCGTGCCCAGGGAATGGCCATCTTCGGCGGTGACGACTCCCAGGCACTGCGCGACCTGTACACGGAGCTGATCGCCCTGGACGAGGTCAAGCGGCATCTGGCGGGCGCGGTCAGCCACATCGACATCCGCTACGACGTCGGCCCGGACGCCCACCCGCTCGCCGGCTACCGCCTGCCGCCGCGCACGCTGGACACCGCCGACGGGCCCACGCGGACCCCCGAGTTGCTGCACCGGGCGCAGGGCGTCCTGCTCGTCCTGGCCGACGAGCCCGAGGTGCGGGCGGCGGCGGCCGGCTGGAACAGCCGGGTCACCACCGTCGTCGGAACGCTGCCCGCCCCCTTCGACGAGGTCGCCGCGCTCCTGGTCCGCCCTGACGGGTACATCGCCTGGGCGGGCAGCGACGAGTCCGGTCTCGACAAGGCCCTGCACCGCTGGTTCGGCACCCCCGGCACCCCCGGCACCCCCGACGGCGCGAGATAACCGCCGTCGGGTCCTGGTTCCCGGTTCCCGGTTCCTGGTTCCTGGTTTCCCAGGGCACGGTGGGACGTGCCCGCATCCGCACGGCCGGGTGAGACGGGGTGCGGGGCCCCTTGACTTCCGCCCGTCCGGCCCGAACGGCCGCTTCCGCTGCCGGCGGCGGAGGGGTTCCGACGCGCTTCGGGACCGCTTCCGGCTCACTTCCGCGACGCTTCCGGTTACCGGTCCGGGCGGGTGTCGAGGGTGATGTGCGGCTCCAGCGCGCCGAGGAACTCCGCCGCGTGGAAGGCCGCGCCCGCGGAGGCGACGCCGACCGTCCTGGTCCGTCCCGTGAGGACGCGGTCGACGGCCTCGACCACGAGCGGTGCGGTGACGGCGTAGATGTCCTGGCCCCGCGCCACGAGGCGTCGTTCGGTGCCGCCGCGGCGTACGACGACGTCGACGAGGAAGGTCTGAGCGGAGCGCCCGTGGCCGTCGGCGGCGACCGGTGCCGGGGTGTCGGGGGCGGACAGGTCCGTGGCCGCCTCGACGCTCATGTAGGTGCGGACCTCGGGGATGGTGAGGTGGCTGGGGAGGGTGACGACGTCGGCCATGGTGAACTCCCCGACGACCGGGCGGGGGCCCAGGGGCGCGGGGAAGGGCCAGGTGAGGGTGGTCAGGTCGTCGCCGTGGTACTCCAGCCGTCCGTGGGTGTAGCGCACGCGTCGGCCGCCGCGCCGCCGGTGGGAGACGGCGCCCGCGGCACGTGTCCCGGCGGTCGGGTGCCAACTGCTCAGCCCGTAGGCGATGTGCGCCTCGTCGGCCGCGGTGTCGTCACCCAGCGCCGCGGTGGCCAGCAGGTCGCCGAGGCCGCCGTAGAAGGCCATCGCGGGTACGACCAGGGTTCCGGCGGCGCGGGCGTGGTCGGCGAAGTGCGCGAACGTGTCGGCGTTGGCCTCGATCTCGGCCGCCACGTCCACGTACGGGATCCCCGCGCGCAGGGCGGCCTCGATCACGGGGGCCGCGGTGACAGCGAAGGGTCCGGCGCAGTTCACGACCGCGTCCGCGGCGGCAAGGGCGTGGTCGAGTGCGGCCGGGTCGTCGACTGACGCGGGCCGGACGGCGAGTTGGGGGTGGGCCGCCGCCAGTTCCTCCAGCTTGTCGGCGTCACGGCCGGACAGGACGGGGGTGAACCCGCGCTTGACCAGTTCCGCCACGACGAAGCGCCCGGTGTGCCCGTACGCGCCGAACACCGCCACTGCGCGCTTCGGTTCCATCGCCTGCTCCCCTGTTCGGAGGTACGTGCTTGTAGGTGGCTGGGTGATCCAGTCCTCTCATCCTGGTGAGGGGGCGGTTCGCGCGCCAGTGTCCGGAACGACATGACCCGTACAATTCCGGACGTGAACACTGTCGCGCTGGCCGTCACCGACGGGATGCTGCACTTCGAACTATCCATCGCCCACGAGGTGTTCGGCTCGGCTCCGGACGGGGTGACGGTTCCCTGGTACGACCTCGCCCTGTGCGGGCCGGAGGCGGTCCGGGTCGGCCGGTTCCGGGTGGAGCCCGAGTACGGCCTGGACCGGCTCGCGCGCTGCAGCACGGTGATCGTCCCCGGCTGGGCCGACGTCGACGAGGCGCCGCCCGCCGACCTCGTCGACGCCGTCCGGGCGGCCCATGAGGCGGGCGCGCGGGTGGCCTCCCTGTGCACGGGCGCGTTCGTCCTGGCCGCCGCCGGCCTGCTCGACGGGCGGCGGGCCACGACCCACTGGGCGCACACCCGCGCGCTGGCCGCCCGCTTCCCGCGGGTGGCGGTGGACGCGGACGTCCTCTACGTGGACGACGGCCGTGTGCTCACCTCGGCGGGCAAGGCCGCCGCCATGGACCTGTGCCTGCACCTGGTCCGCCGCGACCACGGCTCGGCGGTCGCCAACGCCGTCGCCCGCCGTCTGGTCGTACCGCCGCACCGGGACGGCGGGCAGGCCCAGTTCGTCACCACGCCCGTGCCCGCCCCGGACCACCACCCGCTCGCCGCGCTCTTCCCCTGGGCGCTGGAACGCCTCGACCAGCCACTGACGGTGGAGGACCTGGCCCGGCAGGCGGGCATGAGCTCGCGCCACCTGGGCCGTCACTTCCGGGCCGTGACCGGCACCACCCCGCTGCAGTGGCTGCTGACGCAGCGCATCCGCCGGGCCCAGGAGCTGCTGGAGACCACCGACGCGGGCGTCGACGCCATCGCGGCGGCCACCGGCATGGGCACCGCCACGACCCTGCGCCGCCACTTCAACCGCACGGTCGGCGTGCCTCCGGACACCTACCGCCGCACCTTCAGCGCGCACCCGGCCACCCGACCCTAGAGCAACCAAAGGTTGCGTATTGGGGAGGACGGGCCTACCGTAATACGCAACCAAAGGTTGCGAGAGAGGGCGGGTGGGCCGAGTGCGCACGGAGTACGGCAGCATCGAGCGGGAGATCCATGTCGAGGCCGCGCCGGAGGTAGTCTACGAGGTCGTCAGCAGGCCCGAGCACCTGCGGGAATGGTGGCCGGACGAGGCCGAGCTGGAGCCGGTACCCGGCGCCACCGGGCACATCACCTTCGGCGACAAGGCCTCCCCCGAGGTGACCGAGGTACCCGTCACGGTGGTGGAAGCCGACCCGCCGCGGCGGTTCTCCTTCCGCTGGGTGTACGACGAGGGCGAGACCGCGGCGCCGGACAACTCCCTCCTGGTCACCTTCGACCTCCTCCCCTCCGGCACGGGCACGCTGCTGCGCTTCACCGAGACGGGGTTCCGGGAGAAGGGCTGGGAGGCGGCCGTGCTCGAGGAGCAGTACCGCGACCACGTCAGCGGCTGGGACCACTTCCTGCCCCGCCTCCTCGCCTACGCCGCCCGGCTGGCGTCGACGCGATGAGCACCCCCGTCGACGACGGCCTCTGGTCGGCGGTGGGCGACCCCACCCGGCGCCGGATGCTCGACCTGCTCCTGACGGGCGGCGCCCGCACCGCGACCACGCTGAGCGAGCAGCTGCCGGTCACCCGGCAGGCGGTCGCCAAGCACCTGGGCGTGCTCCAGCGGGCCGGACTGGTGCACGCCACCGCGTCCGGGCGTGAGCGCCGGTACGAGGTGGACGAGGCCCAACTCGCCCGCGCGACCGCGCAACTGGCCTCGGTCGGGGCCAGCTGGGACGCCCGGCTGCGGCGCATCAAGCGGATCGCCGAGGCGATCGAGCGCGAGCACAAGCACAAGCACAAGCACGAACACGAGCACGAGCACGAGCACGACAGCTGACCACGCCGCTACGAGAGGGAGATACCGAGATGGTGGACATCCTGCACAGGGTCGGAGTCATAGCACCCCCCGAGGCCGTCTACGCCGCCCTGACCACGGTCGACGGGCTGGCGGGCTGGTGGACCAAGGACACGGACGGTGACCCGGACGTCGGCGGGGTGCTCCGGTTCCGCTTCGAGCCCGGCGGGTTCGACATGAAGGTCCTGGAGGCGCGGCCGGGCGAGCGGGTGGTCTGGGAGGTCGTCGAGGGCCCTGAGGAGTGGCTCGGCACGAGGGTCCGCTTCCAGCTGAAGCGGGAGGACGACTTCACGATCGTGCTGTTCCGGCACGAGGACTGGAAGGAGCCCGGGGAGTTCATGCACCACTGCACCACCAAGTGGGCGACCTTCCTGATGAGCCTCAAGCAACTCGTCGAGACGGGGAAGGGAGAACCCGCGCCGCACGACGTCAGGATCAGCAACTGGCACTAGGTGTTCTGTCCACGGAGGTTGGTGACAGAACACCTAGGGGGCCGGGGAGAGCATGTCCCCCGCGTCGGGGGCGCGCGCTCGGGGCGGTGGGGAGTGTGGCGGGCTGGAGCAGGTCACCTGGGCGGTGCGCCCGAGTAGGTCAGTGCCTGTCCTATAGAAACCCTAGTCTGCGGTTCATGCAGAAACACGAGGACGGTGTCGAGATCCTTGTCCCCGCGAGCCCGGCCGAGCTTGAGGCCTGGCTCGACACGCATCACGGAGAACGGACCGCGCTCTGGGTGAAGATCGCAAAGAAGCACACCGGCATCCCGTCGCTCACCTGGGAGGAGATGGTCGACACGGTGCTCTGCTTCGGCTGGATCGACGGTCTGCGGCGCGGCTTCGACGACACGTACTTCCTGCAGCGCACGACACCCCGCAGCCCCCGCTCCACCTGGTCGCGGGTGAACGTCGGCAAGGCCGAGGCACTGATCGCGGCAGGCCGGATGCGCCCCCGCGGCCTGGCCGAGGTCGAGGCGGCGCGGTCGGACGGCCGCTGGGAGAGGGCATACGCCTCGCAGAAGAACGCCACCGCACCGCCGGATCTCGTCGAGGCGCTCGACGCGAACCCGGCCGCACGGGCGTTCTACGAGACGCTCCGCACGTCCGACCGGTTCGCCCTGTACCTCCGTCTGGCCACCTCCCGCACCGAGGAGACCCGGCTGGCCCGCCTGGAGCGGATGGTGGCAGCGATGGCGAGGCCCGAGCGGCCGTCGTGACCAACCGCTTGACTCCTGAGGTGAGTGCGGGTCGGGCTACGGTCTCGCCGTCTCCCTGCCGCGTCCTCAACGATCGGCCGCTCTCCCGCGCCTAGCCAGGGCGGTGTTTACCCGGGGGCTGCCTCCCCCTCCCGGCCACGGCCTGACGCGCGACCGTGCCGGGGTGAACAGTTGGCTGGTCGCTCGGGACCGTGACGTCTTCGAGCACGTAGTCGCCGGCCCCGATGCCCTGCCCGGCCGTTGTCGGCCTGGCCGGGGCGGACGCCTTGGGGAGGGAGCTGTCGGCGGGGTCGGTACAGGGAGGTCCGGACGCCGAACGCCTCGATGACGGCGCGTAGTTCGCCGTCGGTCAGGCCCCGGGCCGGGGAACCGGTCTGG
Source organism: Streptomyces sp. NPDC006997 (assembly GCF_040635175.1). NCBI lineage: Bacteria > Bacillati > Actinomycetota > Actinomycetes > Kitasatosporales > Streptomycetaceae > Streptomyces > Streptomyces sp. NPDC006997. The sequence goes on along the minus strand of NZ_JBEYHH010000045.1, from coordinate 18,816 downwards.
GCGTTGAGGCCCTCGTACCTCGCGCCGGTCTCGGCGTACTCGATGAGGTCGACGGCCTTGAGGGGGCCGTCGTCGGAGCGGGCCAGCAGGCCGTGCTTGGCCCAGATGACGATACGGGCCTCCCGCAGCCCGGCGACCGAAGCCTCCTGGAGCCGCCGGGAGCCGGGGACCATGAAGTCCAGGAAGCCGACGCCCTCGGGGAGCTGGACCACCGTCTCCGGCTCCCAGCGCAGGATCCGCCGGGAGAACCTGGCCGAGTCGGCGGAACCGTGGTGGCTGAGGGCGACCAGCTACGGCGGCTGGGCGTGCACCCCACCGTGCCGCCCCGGGTCGAGTACACCCTCACCGAGCCGGGCCAGGCCCTGCGCGCCGCGGTCGACGTCATCTGCGGGTGGACCCACCAGCACCTGGGGCACGTCGAGAGCGCCCGCGGCCGTTTCGAGGCGTGACGGGCACGCGGCGGCGCCGGTCGGCGGGCGGGGGCCGCGGCGGGTTTTCGGGCTGGTCGTGCCGGGCCGTGGTCTCCCGTCCTGTGGAGGAGGGTGCGGGGCCGGGAGCGGGCCGCCCGGCCTGCGTGAGCCCCGGGCCGTCCCGCGACGACCCGGACGGCGGCGGCCCGCCACGGGGAACCCGCCGTCCGCTGTGAGGCGGCGGTGCCCGTCGCGGCCGTCAGCCGCGGGCGGGTGACTCGCGTTCCCCCCTGGCCGCGAGGACCGTCAGCGGTGGCTCAGCACGTTGACCACCCGGCCGTTGGGGTCGCGGACGAAGAACCGGCGCACCCCCCAGTCCTCGTCCCGCAGGGGGTGGACGATCTCCGCGCCGCTGTCCCGCAGGGCCGCGTAGGCCGCGTCCACGTCGTCCACCTCGACGCTCATGTCGGGGATGACGGGTGCGGTCCTGTCTTCGGCCATGAAGCTGATCTGCGCCGTCGGACTGGACGGGGACGCGAGCGTCATGATCCAGCCGTGGTTCATGACCTCCTCGAACCCGAGCAGGCCGTAGAACTCCCGGCTCTCTCGCGCAGCCTCCGACTGGACATGGGGCACGACACGGCGAACGGCCATCGGTAACTCCAAGGTCGACAACAGACCGGGCGTCAAGACTCTCAGGGGTACCGCGCCGCACGCACTCCCGATCCGCGGCCCGGGGCGCGGATCGGGAGTGCGTGCGAACACCCGGTCCGTGGCCCCCGGGACCGCTGTCGGTCGCACGGGAGCGGTGTCCGGGGCATGGTGCACCGCGCGCCGACGGTCCGGGAGCCGACGAGTCGGTGAGGCGGGCGCGAGCCTGCCACGGCCTTCGCGGAGGAGGGAGCGTCGCCCACCTGTCCCCCTACGGCGTGCTCCCGGGTACCTCCTCGGCCTGGCCTGCCCCCGGCCCCCGGCCCTTCACAGCCCGAACAGCCGGGCCCCGTTGTCGTGGCACACCCCGCGCAGCCAGTCGTCCCCCAGGTCCAGGCGCTCCAGGGCGTGGAGCTGGTGGAGGTAGGGGTAGGGGATGTTGGGGAAGTCCGAGCCCAGCAGGATGCGGTCGGCGAGGTGGGTGAGCCGGGGCCGCAGTCGGCGGGGGAAGGGCGCGAGGCGCTCGGCGAAGTCGGTGAACGCCATGGTGGTGTCCAGCCGTACCTGCGCGTACTGTTCGGCGAGGTCCAGGAAGTCCTCGTACTCGGGCATCCCCATGTGGGCGATGATCAGCCGCAGTCGCGGGTGGCGGGCCAGGACCCGGGCGACCGGCCCGGGCCCGGTGTGCTGGCCGGGGGCGGGTCCGGAGCCGCAGTGGATCACCACGGGCACCTGTGCGTCGGCCAGCAGGCCCCAGGCGCCGTCGAGGCGTTCGTCGGCCGGGTCGTACGCCCCCACCTGGACGTGTGCCTTGAACACCCGGGCACCCGCCTCGACGGCCTCGCCGACGTAGGCCTGGGCGTCCGGGTCGGGGAAGAGGGTGGCGGTGTGCAGGGTGCCGGGGGTGCGGCGGGCGAAGTCGACGGCCCAGTCGTTGAGCCACCGGGCCATGCCCGGCTTGTGCGGGTAGAGCATCGCGGTGAAGGCGCGGACGCCGAAGTCCCGGAGCAGGGCCGCCCGTTGTTCCTCTTCGGCCCGGTAGGTGATCGGCCACTCGAGGCCGCCGGTGAGCGTGCCGAGGCGGTCGAAGTAGTCCCAGACCTTGCGCAGGACGCGTTCGGGCATGAAGTGCGTGTGCACGTCGATGAGGCCGGGCAGGCCGAGCCGGGTCCAGAAGCGGCGTACCTGGTCGGCCTCCCCGGTACCGGGCTCGGCGGGTGCCCTGCCGTGGTCCTCCATGGCGCCCATGATCGGCTCTGCGGAGGGGCGGGGTCCAGTCCCCGGCGGCCCGCGGTCGGTTCCCTCACCGTCCGGGGACGGGCGGGGCAGCAGGGGCGCCCGTGAACAGCCGCTTCGCCGTACGGCGTTGAAGTTCGCGATCTTGGGCAGACGGGAGGTCGCGGGTGTCGGCGGCTTTCCGGGAGGTGTACCCCCTGTGGGACGACAGCGTGAGCGGCGTTTCAGTCTGCGGGTCACGGCCGCCTTCTTCGTCCTGCTCGCCCTCCTGATGGTGCTGGCCGCGACCGTCGTACGGGCGGCGGCGAGGGCGTTCGACCAGCGGCCGGTGTGGGTCCTCGCGCTCGCGGGTGTGGGCGCCGCCGTGCTGCTGCGCCGGGTGCGCCGTCGCCGCAGGCTCTCCGCCGCCCGTCTCGCCCGGCATGCCACCGAGACGCTGGAGCAGGCGGCGCGGACGGCCGTGGCCGCCCTCGACGCGCCGGGTGCGCGGGAGGGAACGGGGCCGGGTGCCGCTGAGGAGCCCGGTCCGGCCGGAGTGGAGGAAGAGGAGCCGTATCCGGCCGAGGGCGCCGTGGAGTTCGAGGCGGAGATAGCCGCCCTGTGCCAGCGCGACGGCTGCTCGGACGTCGACGTCGTGGGCGGGGCCGGGGACCTGGGGGCCGACGTGGTGGCCCGCGCGCCCGACGGACGTCGGCTGGTGATCCAGTGCAAGTGGTACGGCGAGGAGAACAAGGTCGGCTCCCAGGACCTGCAGCGCTTCGGCGGTACCTGCTTCGCCGTCCACGGGGCCGACCTCGCCCTCGTCGTCACGACCAGCGGCTTCACCCTGCCCGCGGTGGAGTACGCGGAGCAGTGCGGCATCGTGTGCGTCGACGAGGAGGCGCTGCGCGCCTGGGCGGCGGGCACGGCGCCGTCCCCCTGGCAGGAGGTACCCGCCGCTGGCTGAACGCCCCGACGCGGCGCCCCGGGCCAGCGGGGCAGGGAGGGCAGGGGCTCCCTGGAGCCAGGTGCGCTCCCCTGGCGTCCGCCCCGGGGTGGACCTCCTCGGCGGGGCCGGTGCCACTCGCCGCGGGCGTGCCCAGCCTCCGGCCTCTGCCCGGTCGGCCCGCTGACGCGCCTGCCCGCTACGGCACCGCCCCGCGGCACCCGCCTAGCCCGCCCGAGCCGAGGACACCCGGCCCCGGTGGTGGGGCCGTTCGGCTCTGCGCGTCCACCTCGCCAGGAAAATACCCTCGGGGGTATTAATGGATGTGAGGAGCACTGCTGTGAAGGTCATCATCATCGGAGGCGTCGCGGGCGGAATGTCGGCCGCGACCCGGCTGCGCCGCCTGGACGAGCACGCCGACATCGTCGTTCTGGAACGTGGACCCCACGTCTCCTACGCCAACTGCGGCCTGCCTTACCACCTCGGCGGGGTCATCCCCGAGCGCGACGCCCTCCTCCTGCACACCCCGCAGTCCCTCCACGACCGCTTCCGCATCGACGTCCGCACCCGCCACGAGGCCCTCGCCATCAGCCCGGCGGCCCGCACCGTCACCGTCCGTGACCTGGAGACCGGCGCCGAGACCACCGAGCACTACGACCACCTGGTCCTCAGCCCCGGCGCCCACCCGATCGTGCCGCCGCTGCCCGGGGCCGAACGCGGCCTGACCCTGCGCGACGTCACCGATACCGACACCCTCCAGGCCGCCCTGGACGGCGGCGCGCGGACCGCCACCGTGATCGGCGGCGGCTTCGTCGGGGTCGAGGTCGCCGAGAACCTCCGCCGCCGCGGCCTGGCCGTCACCCTCGTCGAACTCGCCGACCAGGTCCTGACCCCCCTCGACCCCGAGATGGCCCGCCCCCTCGCCGACGAACTCACCGCCCACGGCATCGGCCTACACCTCGGCACGTCGGCCGCCAAGATCCTGCCCGACACCGTCGAACTCGCCGACGGCACCACCCTCCCCGCCGACCTCGTCGTCTTCGCGATCGGCGTACGCCCCGAGACCCGCCTCGCCCGCGAAGCCGGCCTCGCCATCGGCCCATGCGGCGGCATCGCCGTCGACGGACGCCAGCGCACCAGCGACCCCCACATCCACGCCGTCGGCGACGCCGCCGAGAAGACCGACCACCTCACCGGCGAGCCCACGCTGATCCCGCTGGCCAACCTGGCCAACCGGCACGGCCGCCTCGTCGCCGACGCCCTCACCGGCCGCTCCGTGCGCGGCCGCCCCGCCGTCGGCACCGCCATCGTCCAGGTCTTCACCCTCACCGCCGCCGCCACCGGCTGGAACGAAAAACGTCTACGCGCCGCCAGCCGCCCCCACCGCGTCCTGCACCTGCACCCCGCCCACCACGCCGGGTACTACCCCGGTGCCGCCCCCCTCGCCCTCAAACTCCTCATCGACCCCGCCACCGACGCCGTCCTCGGCGCCCAGGCCGTCGGCGCGGAAGGGGTCGACAAACGCATCGACGTCCTCGCCACCGCCATCACCGCCGGTCTGACCGCACCTGAACTCGCCGACCTCGAACTCGCCTACGCACCGCCCTACAGCTCCGCCAAAGACCCCGTCAACATGGCCGGATACATCGCCGACAACCTCACCACCGACACCGTGCGCACCCTCCAGTGGCACGAACTGCCCGCCGCCACCGCAGCCGGGGCCCTCCTGCTGGACGTGCGCACCGCCGCCGAGCACCAGGCCGGAGCGATCCCCGGCGCCCGCCACATCCCCCTCGACGACCTCCGCGACCGCCACACCGAACTCCCCGCCGGCCAGCGGATCGTCGTCTACTGCCACGCCGGACTCCGCGGCCACACCGCGGCGCGCCTCCTCACCCAGTACGGCCACACCGTCACCAACCTCGACGGCGGATACCTCACCTGGCACACCGCCACCCGCATACCCTGACCGCCCGGGCGTCCTCGTGGCCCGGCTGGAGCGTGGCGTCCCCCTGAGCGCGACCGCGGATCCTGCGCTGTCCACGGCCGTGTCTGCGGGTGACCAAGGAAGGCAGAGGGCACGGGACCGGGCAGGCGGGCAGGGCACCAGAGGGCACGGCCCGCACCGACACCGCCGCCGTGTGGGTTGCCTCAGGCGATTCCTCGGAGTGCGGGATGCGTCTCTGTTCGGCCTGTCGGGGAGTTGAGGGCTGCCGTACCGCTCTTGGAGGTCACGGATGCCGTCGGTCGCGGGGCTGCGGGAACAGCGTGAGCGCGGCACGCTGCGCTGGGCCGTCGGCCTGACTCAGGACGCCGTCAGGGCCGCCGCGACGCGTTGCGCGACCGGAGGATGGGCGAGATAGCGGTCGATGGCGTGCGGGAGGCCGGAGTTGTCGACCCGCACGTTCTCCACTCCACCCCATGCCTTCCCCAGAGGGTGACCCAGGCTGACGACATCCTGCGGGTCGTACGCCGTCAGCCAGGGCAGGTGCATCGGGCGGGGCCCGCGGGGGCGAAGGTTGCGCTGGACGGCCTCCAGGCCCAGCGGAGAGCCGGCGGTCACCCACAAGCTGACGCGGTCCCGTGCGACGGAGTCGGCCAGCAGATCACAGGCGACGACCGTGCCAAGGCTGTGGGAGACGACGACGAGAGGGCCGCCGGAGGGGAGCGCGGCGCGGACAACCGCCAGGACCTCGTCGCGGGCGCGGGCGAGATACACGGCGACGTCACGCAGGTACTCAGTGATGAACTCCTGGTCCAGGCGGGTGTGCCGCGACAGGGCGATCAGGCTGCGGCGGGTGACGGACCAGGACAGCGCGCTGCGGCCCGCTTGTCCAAGGACGCCCAGGCCCTCCAGGTCCGTCACCGAACTCTCCGGCCCCTCGGCCATGTCGACCATGTCGGCCATGAGCTGTTGTTCCATCGCGCCCACGTCCTCGGGCAGATACGGATGCAGAGGACCCGGTTCGTCAGGGTCGCCGGGCATCGACTCCAGCTCCAGGGGGTCGCGAGCCAGTTCCGAGGTGATGCGGTACAGGACATTGCCGTAGAAAGGCAGGACCGTCAGGGACGCCTGAAGCGTGCTGACGGGTGCTGCCGTCCGGTTCAGTCCGCTGGCCAGGGCCTTCAGCCATGTGGCACGCAGCTTCTCGGGGTCCTTGAACTCCTGGCCGCGTCCGTGGACGAACACCATCGTCGCGTTCATGCGTGCGCTCCTTCGTCCAACGCCTCGGCCAGCAGCGCCCACTGCCCGTCCGGCAAGTCGGCCTCACGGAATCTGCGGACGATACGGCTCACCCGTGCGCCTTCGTTCCAGCGGTACAGGGCGGCGTCCTCGCCCATGGAGCGGTTCCAGGGTTCACCCGTGCGAGTGATGCGGTGTCCTTCCTCGTCCAGCGCCGGTACTCCTCCGTGGTGAAGGGCGACCATCTCCCATTGGTCGTTGAAGACCGGAGCACCGGAGGAGCCACGGCGGGTATCGCTCGTATAGCGCAGCCAGAACTCGTCCTCGGAGACCAGCCGGTTCTGCCGGATACTGACCCGTTTGCGTTCACCACCGGGGTGGTGGACGACATTCAGCGCCTCGCCTTTCAGTACCTTGCCGCCCTGCTCGATCAACGGCACGCAGACGGTGCTTCGCGGCGGATTTCCGCCGAGAGCGACGACGGTGAAGTCCAGATCCGAGGTCGGAACCGTGAAGAAGAAGGTTTCAGGGGCCAACGGCCTTTCCTCACAGGGCAGCTCGCGCCCTTCATCGTCGTGCTCGTAGCCCAGCTGAGCGCCCATGCCGACGGCCCGCTGCGGCTCAGGCACCACATGGTGGTTGGTGAGCAGGAGCCGGGGTGAGATCAGCACCCCGGTGCCCTCGGGGGTGACAGGCCGACGCGGCAGCATGGTCACGACTCGGCACACGGCACGGGCCGCGGTCAGCCCGCGGCTGAGGAAGCTGAGCCACAGCGAGTCGTCCTCGTCGATGACCGCTTCCAGATCCATGGCCTGCGCGGCCAGCCGCACCCGGCGCAGTGTGACCTCGTCGCCGGAGTTCACCAGCCCCAGGTCGCCCTGACGCAGAGCGGTCGCCACGGAGCGCAGGTCTTCCTTGTTGCTCGCCCAGCGTTGCGCGATCTGCGCCGTCGGCGCATTGCCCTCGGCTGTCATGACGGCCTCCCGGGGACGAACTCGAAGTGCGGCACGCGGTCGTCGTGGCTACAGCACGAAGCGGACCGGTCGCGCGAACGGGCCGATGACGACCAGGCGCGTCCCGGACGGACCGATGAGCCGGTGGTAGGTGGCGCCGAACTGCTTGATCCGGAAGGGGAACTCCTCCGGGTCCGCCTCCTCAAGCCGAACCTGGTAGAGGCTCTCGTGGGCGACCCGGCGGCGTAGTTCGTCCGACCAGCGCTGGCCCGGCTCCCGGCCGGTGGTCCGGGCCACGGCCCGGACGACGTCGTCGTCGTCGAAGCCGGTCAGGTCCGGCTCGGCCATGGCAGCCAGATCGGCGGCGGTCTTGTCGAAGATGCGCCGGTCGAGTTCGCCCTCCATCGCGTTCCTCCCTGCCCGGACGGCCAGGGGCGGGGTTCGCCCACCCCTGGCGTGGCCGGTGCGTCAGAGTGCCGCCAAGATGATCGGGGCCGCCACCTGGACGACGCTCATGACGTCGTCGAACCAGCCCTTCTGCTGGGCGTACTGGGGCGGGATGTCCAGCGTGACGCCGTCGCTGAAGGACTTCTTGCCGGCCGCCACGTCGATGAGGTGGGGGACGATGGTCTCGAGGGCGCTGAACGCGCTGGACCAGAAGTCCTTGTCCCGCAGCCGCTCGGGCGCGATCTTGCCGGCGAGGCTCTGGCCCATCTGCGGGGCCTTCTGCGGCGTGTACGCCTTGGTAAGCGCATCCCACACGATCGGGCCTGCGACCTCCACCACGCTCTGCGTCACGTCCCAGACGTCGTCCCAGAAGCCCTTGTCGTGCAGACGCGTGGGGTCGTCGAGGGTGCGCGGCGGCTTGGGGGCTTGGACGCGGTCGGGGTCTGGGACGCCGCGACGAAAGCTGGCAGGAGGTTCGCGGCGCACATCGCCACGTCGGCCATGTACAGATCCTTCTGGCTGGCACCCGTGCCGGTGCCACCACCCGTGGGGGCGGCGCCCGCACTCTTGGCGATGGAGCCGAGGACGGACTCGATGGTGCTGTGGATGTCCGGGGTGAGCGTGGTGGTCATGGAAGAGTGCTCCTTCGTTTTTGTGGGGGTGGCTCCAGCGCTCGTCGCGAAGCCGCCGGACTTCGTCGCGCCGCCCTGCGCGGAGCCGTTGCCGAACAACCCTGCCCACCAGTCGGTGGGTTCGGTGACCGGCTGCTCCGAGATGAAGGTGTCGGAGAGCAGGAACTGCTGGTCCGAGGGCGCGAAAACGCTGGGGGTCTGGTCCATGCCGATGCCCTTGAGCCGGCTCACGGTCCGGTCGCACAGGGCGGTGACGGTGACGGTCTGGTCGAGCTGGTCCTTCAGCGCGTACGTGAAGGCGGACAGTCCGTCCGTCAGCTCGCTGCCGGCCGCCGCGGTCTCGTCCGCCCGGCAGGCGGTGAGCAGGACGGCGTTGAGTTCGACGTCGGGCGCGGAGACACCTTTGGCGGGCCAAGGCACGAGCCGGGTGGCGAAGTTCTTCGACAGTTGCGCCGCATTCCCCGAGGCGGCCCGGCCGAAGAACTTGACCGGGGTCGCCGAGGCTGCGTAGGAATTGACCGCGAATGCCTTTTCCCGCTGTTCCTCAGGGCCCGGCTGAAACACCTTCATCCGCAGCAGCCGGCTCTCATTTCCGACCACGAAGATCTTGTCCATTCCGCCGGAATGGCAGGCGTCCAGCACTACGGTGAGCACACCGTCGGGTATGTTCTGGGTACGCGAACTCAATTCCGCGTCCTCGAGGAATTCGTCGTACAGGCACAGCACCTCTACCAGAACGCCGTCCTTGAGGTAGCGGTAGCCGTGCGAGGACTCGAAGAAGACCCGCCGGTCGCCGGGCTCCGCCCCGTCGAGAAGCCAGTCGAGTTCCGCCCGGACCCGGTCCAGTGTGGCATCGCGGTCGTGCAGGATACGGATGTCGGAGTCCGTGAAATCGTACTCCCTGAGCACATCGCGAAATGCGTAGGTGTCGTTCACGCAGCTGTTGAGACGATTGGCCGGGTTCGGATACTCGTCGAGGCCGACCAGCAAGGCACGATCAGTCATTCTCCAAAATCCTTTCAGGACGCTGCCAGGCCCCCATCGACCGTCCATGCGGATTTCGATACCACCGGCAAGCAGGGTTGTCTTACGAGATGGCCGCGCTGCTGGTCCTGTGGATTTGGCAGGATGCCCACGGACCGTTCTCACTCTCATGCTTGAGCGGGCATCAGGCAGCGGCAACTCAAGGTGAACAGGTACCGGTGACTTAAGGAATCCGTATGCTGGGAGGCGGGATATGCCGCGGGCCGGCCAGACAAAAACACCGCCGTGCGGAAGGCTGCCGGACCGGATCGCGGTCGGACTGCTGGTCAGCGCCTTTCCCCCGGCGCTCGTGGACCGGGCGGTGGCGGACTGCGGCCGGACGGAACAGCGCAGCCGACTGCTGCCCGCACGCGTGGTGGTGTATTTCGTCCTGGCCATATGCCTGTTCTCGACCCACAGCTACAGCGAGGTCGCCCATCTGCTGACCCAGGGCATGGCGTGGTCGGGGCAGGAACCGGCGCCCCGTGTGCCCACCACGGCAGCGATCACCCGGGCCCGGGACCGGCTGGGCACGGACCCCCTGAAGGCGCTTTTCACGGACGTTGCCCGGCGGGCGCCTGCCCGGCGGCCCGAACAGGCCAGGCTGCCCTGGCGAGTGCGGAGGCTGAGCCACGCCACGTTCAGCGTCCCCGACAGCGCCGAGAACCGGGAGCGGTACGGCTTTCCCTCGCCCAGCGGGCCCGCGTGGCGGGCGTATCCACAGGTCGGCGTGGTGACTCTGGCCGAGCAGCACAGCGGCACGCTCACCCACGCTGAGTTCGCTCCCGCGGGCAGCCTCCCGGCGGCTGCCGCGAGCTGGCTGCCGCGGGTGCTCACAGCGGACGACCTGGTCCTCGTCGACGACTGCGGCGCCAGGCCGCAGGCGTGGCCGCCGGGGTGCCCCACAGGCGGCAACCTCGTGTGGCGGGCCGCCCCGGACGGGGCCGGTGCGCCGGTCACGGGAGAGCCGCTGCCGGACGGTTCGTGTCTGACCGAGATCTCGGGGACCGGCCGGAGCGGGGCCGAGGAGCGGGTCACAGCCCGGGTGATCGTCGCAGGAGGGAGGGACGGAGAGGGACCGGGCCGACTGCTGACCACGGTGCTTGACCACCAAGCGGCGCCTGCGGCGGTCCTGGCAGCGCTCTTCCACCGACGGTGCGGATCGGAGCACTGTCTTCAGCAGTGGAGGACGCGCGTGTGCGAGGCGGCCCCACCGACAGTGCTGCGGTCGCGCTGGCCGGAGGGCGTGGAGCAGGAGCTGTGGGGCTACCTGCTGGTGCATCACGCAGTGCGGTCGGTGCTGTGCGGCGACGGCCCGTGAGCACGGCGCCCAGGGCCTGTCCGGCGGATCAGGTCGGAGAAATGACGCGGCGCCTTGTCAGTGCAGGTGAGCGGGGTCATGGGGGTGCCCCTGCCCAAGCGGAGCCGAGAACTTGGGGGAGCGTGCAACTGCAAGGCGGAGGAGGGAGTCGACACGAGGGAGGTCCCCCCGCGCGAGCGCAGCCGAGCGTGTGAGAGTCGGCGAGTGACGACAACGCGGCAGACGCGCGTGCCAGCCCCCGCGTCTCCGGCATGATCCGCCCTAAGTCACTGGTTTGCCCTCCACACTCCTCCTCCGGCCATGAGCCTGAGGGGAGGCGACCTCGGGGCGGACGCCGGCTTGCGCAGCCAGCCCAACTCGGCCAGCCGGATCAGGCGTCGAGGTCGCCTTCCTGATGCGTCTGGTGCTCCGGGGGGTGCGCGAGCACGCGCCGCTGCTGCTCGCGTGCGGCGTCCGCCGCCGTGTCCTGGAGGCCGGCGACCCGTGCCTCCCCTCGCGGTCCGGCCGAGGACTTCCACGACGTGGCGGCACTGACCGCAGGCAACTGTGGGACGACGCTGACCGTCGCCTTCGACCACGGCGGACGCCGGGACATCGTCGAGGCCGCGCGGTCACTGATCTACGGCGGGACGCCCGCCGAGGAGGTGAGCGAGTGGCTCTTCGCGGACCACCTGCTGTTCTCCGACAACTGGCGCGAACTGCGGAGCGCCCTCGACACGGTCGGTGACGGCCGCGTCAGCACCGAGGAACCTGAGCACCACCGTCGGCGCCTGGGCCGCAGCGCCTTCGTGGGTGACCTCCCTTTCCTTCCGTGGCGGGCCGCCGCACGGGCACCCCGTACGACCCCCTCCTCGCCGACGCCTGACGCGCGCGTGCCCGCTGGGAGGGTGGGAAAACCAGGGAAATCGACTGTGTGTTCCCTCCGGTGGCGGGCACGTGAAGCGGCGGAGGTTGATAACTATGGTTCCCCTGCTTCTCGTTCTGCTGCTGGCTCTCATCCTGTTCGGCGCGGGCTTCGCGCTGAAGGCACTGTGGTGGATCGCGGTGATCGTTCTGGCGGTCTGGCTGCTGGGCTTCGTCGTCCGTTCCGCGGACAGCGGCGGCCGGAGGGGCCGCTGGTACCGCTGGTAGCGCGGCGGCAGGAGCGCGGTCGCGCCTCACCGGCCGCAGCCGTCGGGGCAGGTTCGGTGAACCTGCCCCGACGGCTGCGCGCGCGCACGGGCCAGGAGGGCGGGCGACGTGCGCGATCCGGTGTCCTGACGGTGCCGCGTACGCCACGCCGCGGTCACGCCGGGCCGGTGTGCGCGGTGTGGCGCGGTCCTACAGGGCGGTGCCGTGGGCGTCCATGGTCATACGGGCCACGTGCAGGGCCAGGTAGGAGATCTCGTCGTCGCTCAGCTGCTGGCCCAGGCGCAGTTCGACGATGGTCGCCAGCTGCTGGGCGGTGCGGGTGGCTTCCGGGTAGTGCTGGCGGATGCCCTTGCCGATCGTGGACTCCTGACCCTTGAGCTGGCGGTGCTGCTGGATGCGTACGAAGAGGTAGCGCACGTGGGTGATGAACCGTGCCGCGCTCATGGAGGCGTCGGAGACGTCCAGGCCGTAGCGCTCGCGTACCACGGCGAGCATCTGCTGGATGACGCCGGTCATCGTGTAGGTGAAGGACAGGTCGCCGGAGACGAAGCCCGCGTTGACCAGGTGCAGGGCGAGCGCGGTCGCCTCGGAGGCGTCCAGTGGGGGGCTCACGCGCGTGTTGATGGCGCGCAGCAGGCGTTGGGCCTGGGCGTACTCGGTGGCGTACAAGGTCTGGACCTCGGCGCGCAGCGGGTACTCGATGACGATGCCGCGGGCGGCCCGTTCCAGTGCGCCGGCGATGTGGTCGGCGACGGCGATGGCGAGGGTGGGGCGGGTGGAGGCGCGGTCCTCGATGCCGACCTCGTGGAGCGCGGTGATGACCGTCTGGAGGGTCTCCTCGCTGATGAGGGCGAGGGCCTCGGCGAGGTGGTCGGGGTCGCGGCCGTCGGCCGGGACGAAGACCTTCGTGACCAGCGCGGGGTCGACGCGCTTGCCCTGGCCGGAGCTGAAGCCGATGCCGCGTCCGGTGAGGATGACCTCCTGGCCCTTCTCGTCACGCGCGAGGACCACATTGTTGTTGAGGACACGCAGCACCTTCACCGCCGTCCCCCCTTCTGTCCGTGCCCTGACCTGCGTCTCCCGGTCCGGCGCGCCCCCCATGCTAAGGGGCGTGGGCGCGCCGGACCGGTAGCGCGACGTCACCGCCGTACGGTCACCACCTGGGCGCCGGCGGTCACGTCCTGGCCGGTGTGCGGCTCGACCGCGGCCAGCTCGGCGGTGTTCAGGACCGTCATCAGGGTGACGGTCGGGTGGTTCGCCGCGCGGATGGCGTCGAGGTCGGCCTCGGCCAGGAGGTCGCCGGTGCTGACCCGCTGGCCGGGGGTGACGTGGACGTCGAAGCCCTCGCCCCGCATCTGGACGGTGTCGATGCCGATGTGGATGAGGACCTCGACACCGTCCGCGGTGCGGATGCCGAAGGCGTGGCCGGTGTCCGCGACGGTGATCAGTTCGCCGTCGACGGGGGCGACGACACGGCCGTCGGCCGGTTCGATGCCCACGCCCTCGCCGAGCGCGCGGGAGGAGAAGACCGGGTCCTCGACCTGGTCGAGGTCGAGCACGCGGCCCGCGACCGGGGCGGCGAGGGTGGTGCCGCCCGCGGCGGCGCCGGATGCGCCGGTGCCGGGACCGGTCGTAGTGGTGGCGGTGCTGGTGGTGGTGTGTGCGGTGGTGGCGCCTACGGTGACCAGTTCGCGGTCGTCGGCCGTCACCGTCTCAGCGGGGGTCTCGGTGGCGGTGGCGGTGGCCTCGGCGGCGTCGCGTTCGGCGTTGGCCTGGGCGCGCTCCTCGGGGGTGCGGTAGTCGGAGACGTAGACGAGCACCATCGCGGTGACGAAGGCCGCCGTGATCGCGATGAGGTAGGCGCCGACCGGGGAGAAGACCGGGATGGTCAGCACGGAGGTGAAGGCGAACGCCTCGGTGTCCACGCCGCCCAGGACGCCCACGATCACACCGCCGACCAGGCAGCCGACCAGCATCCGCGGGTAGATCCGCTTGTAGCGCAGGTGGATGCCGTACAGCGACGGCTCGGAGATGCCGCCGAGCAGGCCCGCGGCCAGGGCGCCGGTGGCGGTCTGGCGCATGAGCGGCTCACGGTGGCGGATGGACAGCAGCAGCACACCGGCGGTGGCGCCGAAGCAGGCGAAGTTCCAGGCACCCATCGGGCCCTGGATGAAGTCGTAGCCGATGGTGTTGATGTTCTGGAGCATCAGGGCGTTCAGCGGCCAGTGCAGGCCCAGCGGCACCAGGAACGGGTACAGCAGCGGGATGACGATCGCGAAGACGATCGGGGCGTTGTTGTTCAGCCAGGACAGGCCCTCGCCGATGCCGTTGCCGGCCCAGATGCCCAGCGGGCCGATGAGGAAGGCGGTCACCGGGATCATGATCAACATGCTGAAGAACGGCACGAAGACCAGCTGGATGTTCTCGGGGAACAGGCGCTGCAGGGCCTTGTAGACCAGGGCGAGCAGGGCGACCATCAGCAGCGGTACGAAGACCTGGCCGCCGTAGTCGTTCAGCTGCATCGGCAGTCCGAAGACGTGCGCCACGGACTCCGTGGTGCCCAGGGTGTCGTTGGTGGTGGTGGTGACGCCGGGGATCTTGGAGCCCGCGTTGAGCATCCCGGTGAAGTTCGGGGTCATCACCGCAGCCATCACCGTGGCGCCGACCCAGGGGTCGATCTTCAGCTTCCTGGCCGCGTTGTAGGCGACCATGATCGGCAGGAAGTACAGCACCGAGCGCCACATCGCGTCGACGAAGACCCAGGTGGCCGACTTGTCCTCGGCGCGGAAGTCGACCACGCCCAGGGCGTCCAGGACGGAGGCGATCGCGATGATCAGCGAGGCGCCGAGCAGGACGCCCAGCAGGGGGCGGAAGGAGTCGGAGAGGTACTCGAAGAAGCTGTCGAGCCAGGCGAAGCGGCCCCGGCCCTTGGCGCGGGCCGCGGCCTTGACCTCCGCGTCGGACTGCGGGCGGGCCGCGCCGGAGCGGCTCATCGACGGCAGGTTGATGATCTTGGAGTGGACGTTCGCGACGGCACCGCCGATCACGATCTGGAAGCGGTCCCCGGACTGGGGCACCGTGCCCATGACGCCGTCGAGGGCGTCGAGGGCGGCCTGGTCGACCTTGCTGCCGTCGTGGAGCTGGAAACGCAGCCGCGTCGCGCAGTGGGTGAGGCTCTCGATGTTCTCCGGTCCGCCGACGCCGCGGAGGATGGCCTCCGCCAGTGCGTCGAGCCCCGGTACGGGGGTGTTGCTGATGCGTCCCTGCATCTCTGGTTCCTGCCGTCCTGCGTAGGTCCGCGATCTCTTCCGCCCGGATTTCAGGCAACAAAAAAGGCCCGGGCCGCGCACGGGGCGCTTCCCAGGCCTTGCCTCTCCTCAAGCGGTCCGCCGCCGTGGCGTCGCGAGGGGCGACGACGGTGACGTCCTCGGAGAGTCACAATCCTGCGATCGAGATCGATCGTTTGTCACTGTAGCACCGGGCCGGGGACCCGGTGGGACGGGCGGGAGGTGGCCTTCGTCTCAGCCTTCAGTCGTCGGCTCGGCCTTCAGTCTTCGGCTCGGCCTTCGGTCGTCGGCTCGGCCTTCGTTTCCGTCCTCGGCGGTGAGTGTCTTCCAGAAGGTGTAGTGGTGGTCGGCGGCGAAGTCGGTCGGTCCGGTGTGACCGGAGGCGAGGCGCTGGACGTAGGGGTGGTGGGGGGTGAACGGCCGCCAGGGCGGGGTGCCGTGGCCGTTGGCCTGGCCGGTGCGGGCGAACCGGCTCCAGTAGGCGGTCACCGTGTCCGCCAGTGCGGCCTGGGCGGGGTCGAGGGGCTCGAACAGGTCGTTGTCGAACAGGTAGGCCAGGTCGATCATGTGGCCGGTGCCGAGGGAGAAGCTCGTCGGCCGGGGGATGCCCCGGAAGTAGGGGGCGTCGGTTTCGGCGAAGTCGTAGGCGTAGACGGGGGTGTGGCGGGCCAGGGCGCGCTGGGTGTCGAGGGCGGGGGTGGACCACGCGGAGTCGGTCAGGACGGCGGACAGGGCCGCCGCGGGTGCCGGGTAGTCGGTGACGGGGTATTCGGCTAGGACGGCGGGGGCGTCCTGGCCGAACTGGTCGGTGATCCGCCGGGTGTATCCGGCGGCGGTCAGGGGGGTGCCGGTCGTGGTCTCGTCGAGTCCGGCCAGGGCGCTCATCTCGTCGTGGGTGGAGCCGTGCAGGACCGGTACGCGGGTGAAGCGTCCGGCGGCGATCGCCTGGGACGGGGCCTCGGGCAGGATCTCGCCGTCGACCACGGGGCGGTAGCCGTCGTGTCCGGTGGCCGACGCCTCGATCAGGTCGGCGGTGGACTTGTGGCGCAGGCAGGAGTCGGCGGTGCGCGGGTCGTCGCAGCCCGCGGCCCGGGCGACGGCGCGGCCGGTGGCCTCGGCCTGGGCGGGGGTGAAGGAGCCGTCCCCTGCGGCGCAGCCCGCGCTCTGCACGACGGCCTTGGCGAACAGGCCGCGGGAGTGCGGGGAGACCAGGTGGGCGCAGACGCTGTAGCCGCCGCCCGACTGTCCCATGATCGTGACGTTGCGGGGGTCGCCGCCGAAGGCGCTGGCGTTGCGCTGGACCCAGCGCAGGGCGGCCTGCTGGTCGAGGAGGCCGAGGTTGGCCGGGGCGTGCAGGCCGGGTGCGGTGAGGAAGCCGAACGTGCCGAGCCGGTAGTTGACCGTCACGACCATCGCGCCCTGCTGTGCGGCGGCCAGCCGGGCGGCGCGGTAGGTGGCGCCGTCGCCGTAGGTGAAGCTGCCGCCGTGGATCCAGACGATGACCGGCAGGGGGTGCGTCGTGCGCCGGGCCGCGGTGGTGACGTTGAGATAGAGGCAGTCCTCGCTGCCGCCGCCGGGGATGGAGATGGGCTGGTCGGTCGGCTGCGCGCAGGCGCTTCGGGGGGTGCGGGCGTCAAGCGGCGCGGTCCAGGGGTGTACCGGCCGGGGTTCCTGCCACCTGCGGTCGCCGGTCGGCGGGGCGGCGTAGGGGATGCCCTGGTAGGTGCGTACCGCGGTGGTGGCCGTGCCCTGGACGGGACCTTCGGCTGTCATCACCCGCGCGGTGCGGGCCTGTGGGGCGGGGGTCTGTCCGGTGGCGGGCCCCGCGGTGATCAGCGGGGCGGTGAGTGCCGCTAAGGCGGCGGCCAGGGCGAGGGCGTGCGGCCTCTTGAAGGGCGGCCCCTGGACGTGCGGCTCCGGCTTCTTGGAGGGCATTCGGGCTCCGGGGTGGGTGTGGTCTTCGGTGGTGTCCGGAACCGTAGCCAGGATTTGGGCAGATGCGCAAGGCGTTCGTCTGACGCGTATGCCTTAGGCGGTTGTCTCGCGCGGGTGCGCAGGCTGTTGCTAGGGTCCGGGCATGGGCATGGGAAACCGGGAAAAGCTGCTGGAAGCCGCGCGTCAGTGCCTGTTCGACAAGGGCTATGAGCGCACGACGGTCCGCGACCTCGCCTCCGCGGCGGGCGTGAGCATGGCGGCGATCGGCTATCACTTCGGTTCGAAGGAGGCGCTGCTCAACCAGGCGCTCTTCGAGGCGCTCGACTCCGGGGGCAGGGCCTTCGGGCCGTCGGAGGGCGACGGCGATCTCGGCGCGCTGTGGCGGCGGCTGATCGAGGCGTTCTCGGCCCACCAGACCTTCTGGGTCGCCAATCTGGAGACGGTCCTGCGGGCCCAGCGGGACCCGGAGCTGCGGGAGCAGATGGCCGCCGGGATGCGGCAGGGGCGCAGCGGTATGGCGCGCGAGGTCACCGGGGCCGCGGAGGCCGACCTGTCCGAGGCGACCGTCCGCACCCTGGGCTCGGTGCAGCTCGCCCTGGTCAGCGGTCTGATGATGCAGCACCTGACCGATCCGGAGTCCGCGCCCAGCGCGGACGAGGTGCTGGCGGGACTGCGGGCGCTGGCCGCCTATCTGCCCGCGCAGGAGGGCGGGGCCTGACCGGCTGGGGCTGGGCTGCGGGGCGGGCCGGACGGCGGTCCCGGGGCGTTGTCAGTGGTGGCGGGCAGGATGGCGGGCATGACCACTCCTGCTGCTGTGATCAGGGATGCCACCGCCTACGCGCAGGCGGTGGAGGACGCGGTGACGGTGTCGGCCGCCTACTACGGGGGCGGGACGTCGGCGCTGGACGACGACGCCTACGACCGGCTGGTGCGGGGCATCGCCGCCTGGGAGGCGGACCATCCCGGTCAGGTGCTGCCCGGCTCCCCGACGGGGAAGGTCGCCGGTGGCGCCGTACAGGGCGATGTGCCGCACACGGTGGCGATGCTGAGTCTGGACAACGTGTTCTCGGCGGAGGAGTTCACCGCCTGGACCGCGTCCCTGGCCCGGCGTGTCGGCCATGAGGACGAGCGCTTCAGCGTGGAGCCGAAGCTGGACGGGCTCGCGGTCGCCGCCCGTTACACCGACGGCCGGCTGAGACAGCTGATCACGCGCGGGGACGGGGCGGCCGGGGAGGACGTCTCGCACACGATCGGCACCGTCGACGGCCTGCCCGAGGTGCTCGCCGAGCCGGTCACCGTGGAGGTGCGGGGCGAAGTCCTCATGACCAGCGCCCAGTTCGAGCACGCGAGTGAGGTGCGTACCGCGCACGGCGGGCAGCCGTTCGCCAACCCGCGCGGCGCCGCGGCGGGCACCCTGCGCGCCAGGGAGCGCGCGTACACGGTGCCGATGACGTTCTTCGGCTACGGCCTGCTGCCGTTGCCGAGACCGTAGTCAGGTCTCAGCATCCCGGGCATTTCGGCCCGGAAGGTCCGTCTCGTCACCCAAGCGTGAGGGCTTCGGCTTGAGTACGGTCTCTCGTTTCTGTCTGCCGCTGGTGCGGCGGGGTTGCGCCACCTGCCCGCCCCGCCTCCGCCTTGCGGCGGGGGCGGGTGGCGCGGGTCTTCTGGTCGGCTCCACGAG
>NZ_JBEYHH010000044.1:0-58473 GCF_040635175.1 Streptomyces sp. NPDC006997 | reverse complement strand
ACCGTCGTCGTCCACGACAACGCCGCGGGCACCCCGCCTGAGGTCCCGCCCCGCGCGCGAGGGGCGGGACCTCAGGGCATCGAGGCGCGCCCTCAGGGCAGCTCCGCCTCCCGGCGCCTGAGCCGCAGCAGCGCCGCCAGCATCGTCACCGCGACGCCCACCACCGCCCACGCCCACAGCACCAGCAGCGCCACGGTGGTGTCGTTGCCCTTGAAGTAGGCGATCGAGCGGGCCGCCCAGGTGCCCGCGCCGGGCGGCAGCGCCGGGCCGATCGCCTTCCAGAACGGCGGCAGCATCGGCAGCGGGAAGGCGCCGCCCGCGCTCGGGTTGCCCGCGATCACCACCAGCAGGATCGCCAGCCCGATGCCGACGATCCCGAAGACGCCCTGGAGGGCGAGCGTGGCGGCGCCCACCGCGAAGGTGATCAGCGCGCCGAGCCCCCACAGGTCCACCACGGCGCCGGGCAGCGCGCCGAGGACCGGCCCGACGACCACCGCGCCGCCGAGCCCGCCGACGATCGCGACCAGCGCCATCACCAGCAGCCGGATCGCGGCCCGGCGCGGGTTGGCGGGCCGGGCGCCGGTGCTGATCGCGAGGATCGAGGCGCACAGGTAGCCGCCGACGCACCAGCCGACCACCAGGTAGAAGGACGACAGGCCGTCGAAGTCCTGGTCCGAGGCCGGGGCCACGTCGACCGTCCGGACCGTCCGCCGCTCGGCCCGCTCCAGCTCGGTGACGAGGTTCTCCAGGGCGGTGGCGAGGGCGCTGCCGCCGCCGGAGGCGACCAGCAGGGTGTCCCGGCTGCCACCGGGGTCCACGACCAGCGCGCCGTCGAGGTCCCGGTCCAGGATCCGCTGCCGGGCCGTCGCCTCGTCGGCGACCGTACGCGGGTCCAGCGGACCGCCGGGCAGCTCCGCCAGCCGGGCCGCCGTCTGGTCGGCGGCGGCGCCCGGCGCGACCACCCCGAAGGGCACGTCCTTCGGTTCCGGGTCGTGCAGGGCCCCCACGTACGAGGCGATGAACAGCACCTGGAGGGCGATCACACCGAGGACGAGCAGGGTGGCGCGCGGCGTGACGGCGTCCTTCACCTCGCGGAGGAACGGGCTCTGTGTCATGTCCCCCACGGTCCGGGGTGGACGGTGTTTCCGCAGGTGGGAGGGGTCCGAACGGCTGTCGTACAGATGTTCGGAATTTGGTCTATGGTGGGGGTGAGCGGGTTGGGAACGAGTGTTCGATAGCGGGAGGTGCGCGATGCCGGGCTTCACGCATCTGCACACCGTCTCCGGGTTCTCCCTGCGGTACGGCGCCTCCCACCCGGAGCGGCTGGCCGAGCGCGCCGGGGAGCGGGGTATGGACGCCCTCGCCCTCACCGACCGGGACACGGTCGCGGGCGCCGTACGGTTCGCCCGCGCCTGCGCCAAGGCGGGCGTCCGCCCGCTGTTCGGGGCGGAGCTGGCGGTGGCCGCCCCCGAGCCGGACGCCGTACGGCCCGAGCGGCGCCGTCGGGCCCCCGTGCGCGGCGGTGCCTTCATCGACGAGTCGACACCCCGCGTCACCTTCCTCGCCCGCGACGGCGCCCACGGCTGGGCCGACCTGTGCCGCCTGGTCACCGCCGCCCACCGCGCCCCCGACCTGCCCCTGCTGACCTGGCCCGACAACCACGCCGACGGCCTGACCGTGCTGCTCGGCCCCGATTCCGACGTCGGCCGCGCCCTCACCGCGGGCCGCCCCGACCGCGCCGCCCGGCTGCTGGCGCCCTGGCGTGAGGTGTACGGCGACGCGCTGCGTCTGGAGGCCGTCTGGCACGGCCGTACCGGCACCGGGCCCGGCTCGCTGCGGCTGGCCGCCCGTACCGTCGGCTTCGCCGCCGAGCAGGGGGTCCGGCCGGTGCTCAGCAACGCCGTCCGCTACGCCGACCCCGGCATGGGCCCGGTCGCCGACGTGCTGGACGCCGCCCGCCGTCTCGTCCCCGTCGACCCGGCCAAGGGGCTCGACTCCGGCGAGGCGTGGCTCAAGGACGCCGGGGCCATGCTGGGCGCCGCCGAGCGGGTCGTGGAGGCCGCGGGCTTCCGCCGCGAGGCCGCGCACCGGCTGCTGGAGCAGACCCGGGCGACCGCCGCCGCGTGCCTCGTCGACCCCGAGGACGACCTCGGCATCGGCACCGTCCACTTCCCCGAGCCGCACCTCGTCGGCGCCGGGCGGCGCACGGCCCAGCGGGTGCTCGCCTCCCGGGCGGCGGCGGGCATGGTGCGGTACGGGTACACCGGCCGCCGCGCCTACTGGGAGCGGATGCACCAGGAGCTGGACATCATCGCCCACCACGGCTTCGCCTCCTACTTCCTGACGGTCGCCCAGGTCGTCGACGACGTGAAGGGGATGGGCGTCCGGGTGGCCGCGCGCGGCTCCGGCGCGGGCTCCCTCGTCAACCACCTCCTCGGCATCGCGCACGCCGACCCCGTCGAGCACGGGCTGCTGATGGAGCGGTTCCTGTCCAAGCGGCGCCCGGTGCTGCCGGACATCGACATCGACGTGGAGTCCGCCCGCCGCTTGGAGGTCTACCGGGCGGTCATCGGCAGGTTCGGCGCCGAGCGGGTGGCGACGGTCGCGATGCCGGAGACGTACCGGGTGCGGCACGCCATCCGGGACGTCGGCGCCGCCCTGTCCATGGACCCCGCCGACATCGACCGGATCGCCAAGTCCTTCCCGCACATCCGCGCCCGCGACGCCCGCGCGGCCCTCGACGAACTGCCCGAGCTGCGCGAACTCGCCGGTCAGCGGGAGCGGTACGGCAGGCTCTGGGAGCTGGTCGAGGCGCTGGACGCGCTCCCGCGCGGGGTCGCGATGCACCCGTGCGGGGTGCTGCTCTCCGACGCCTCCCTGCTCTCCCGTACGCCGGTGGTGCCGACCAGCGGCGAGGGGTTCCCCATGTCCCAGTTCGACAAGGACGACGTGGAGGACCTCGGGCTGCTCAAGCTGGACGTCCTCGGGGTGCGGATGCAGTCGGCGATGGCGCACGCGGTCGCCGAGGTGGAGCGCGCCTCGGGGGAGCGGGTCGACCTGGACGCGGTGCCGGACGGCGACCCGGCGACGTACCGGCTGATCCGGTCGGCCGAGACGCTGGGGTGCTTCCAGATCGAGTCGCCGGGCCAGCGCGACCTGGTCGGGCGGCTCCAGCCCGCGACCTTCCACGACCTGGTGGTGGACATCTCGCTGTTCCGGCCGGGGCCGGTCGCCGCCGACATGGTGCGGCCGTTCGTCGAGGCCCGGCACGGGCGGGCGCCCGCGCGCTACCCGCACCCGGACCTGGAGGGGCCGCTGAAGGAGACGTACGGGGTCGTCGTCTTCCACGAGCAGGTCATCCACATCGTCGACGTGCTGACCGGCTGCGGGCGCGACGAGGCGGACCGGGTGCGGCGCGGGCTGTCCGACCCGGAGTCGCAGGGGCGGATCCGGGTCTGGTTCGCGCAGCACGCGGCGGCCCGGGGCTACGACGCAGAAACGATTCAGCGAACCTGGGAGACCGTCGAGGCGTTCGGCTCCTACGGCTTCTGCAAGGCGCACGCGGTCGCGTTCGCCGTCCCGACGTACCAGTCCGCGTGGCTGAAGGCCCACCACCCGGCCGCCTTCTACGCGGGGCTGCTCACGCACGACCCCGGGATGTACCCGAAGCGGCTGCTGCTGGCGGACGCGCGGCGGCGGGGCGTGCCGGTGCTGCCGCTGGACGTGAACAAGTCAGGGGTCGCTCACCGTATCGAACTGGTGTCCGGTAAGTGGGGGCTGCGGCTCGCCCTCTCCGACGTGCACGGCATCAGCGAGACCGAGGCGGCGCGGATCGCGGACGGCCAGCCGTACGCCTCCCTGCTCGACTTCTGGGAACGCGCCCGCCCCAGCCGCCCCATCGCCCAGCGGCTCGCCCAGGTCGGCGCGCTGGACGCGTTCGGCGCCAACCGGCGCGACCTCCAGCTGCACCTGACCGAACTGCACCGCGGCGCCCGCGGCGGACGCGGCGACCAGCTCCCCCTCGCCGGGGGCCGCCGTACCGCCTCCGCCGGACTGCCCGACCTGTCCGAGGCGGAGAAGCTCAGCGCCGAGCTGGGCGTGCTCTCCATGGACGCCTCCCGGCACCTGATGGACGACCACCGGGCGTTCCTCGACGAGCTGGGCGTCCTCTCCGCCCGACGGCTGCGCGAGGCGCGGCACGGGGAGACGGTGCTGGTCGCCGGCGCCAAGGCGGCCACCCAGACGCCGCCCGTCCGGTCCGGCAAGCGGGTCATCTTCTCCACCCTGGACGACGGCACCGGACTGGTCGACCTCGCCTTCTTCGACGACTCCCACGACGCCTGCGCCCACACCGTCTTCCACTCCTGGCTGCTGCTGGTCCGCGGGGTCGTGCAGCGCCGCGGCCCGCGCAGCTTCAGCGTGGTGGGCGCGGCGGCCTGGAACCTCGCCGACCTGCTGGAGGTACGGCGGGAGGAGGGCCTGGAGGGGGTCGCGGCACGGCTGGCCGCGGGGTCCGGCGCCGTTGCCGCGCCCGACGACGACGGCGAAGGGCCCGCGCGACGGCGCCTCGCCGGGTCCGAGGGCGCCCCCGCACCGGCGGGCTCCGCCGCCCAGGACGCGAGGGAACAGCGGCGCGTCCGCATGTCCACGGGGTACGAGATGCACCCCTGGGCCGATCTGCGCCCCGCGGGCGAAGGACCCGCGGTGGGAAGGAAGTTGTGGCACCAGAGTCCGGGGAGTGCGGGATGACGATCCTCTGCGTACGTTTCCAGCTGCCGCCCACGCAGGAGGCCGCCCTGCCGGGGCTGCTCGGGCTGCTGGAGGAGTTCACCCCCGTCGTCGAGGCGCTGCCGCCCGACGGCGCGCTGGCCGACCTGAGCGGCGCCGAACGGTACTTCGGGCGTACGGCGGTGGAGCTGGCCGCCGTGATCCGCGTCCGCGCGCTCGCCCGGTACGGCGTGGACTGCGCGATCGGCGCCGGACCCGGAACGATGCTGGCCCGGATGGCGCTGCGCGACGCCCGCCCCGGCGTCACCGGGGTGCTGCCCGCGGGCCCGGACGGCATCGCCGACCTGCCCGTCACCGCGCTCCCCGGCGTCGGCGCCGCGACCGCGCGCACCCTGTGCGAGTACGGCCTCGACACCCTCGGCCGGGTCGCCACCGCGCCGCTGTCCACGCTCCAGCGGCTGGTCGGCGCCAGGGCGGGCCGCGAGCTGCGCGAGAAGGCCAACGGCGTCGACCGCGGGCGGGTGGTGCCGAACGGCGTCTCCCGGTCCCTGGTGGAGGAGCGCCGCTTCGACCGCGACGAGCTGGACCCCGAACGCCACCGCCGCGCCCTGCTCTCCGCCGCCGGGGAACTGGGCGCCCGGCTGCGCGCCGTGGAGAAGGTCTGCCGTACCGTGACCCTGACCGTGCGCTACGCCGACCGGTCCGCCACCACCCGCTCCCGCACCCTGCCCGAGCCGACCGCCCACTCACCCGCCCTGACCCGCGCGGCCTACGACATGTACGAGGCGCTCGGCCTCCAGCGCGCCCGGGTCCGGGCGGTCGCCCTGCGCGCCGAGGGCCTCGGTGCCGCCGAACGGGCCGCCCACCAGCTCACCTTCGACCCCGTGGACGAGAAGGTCCGCCGCATCGAGGAGGTCGCGGACCGCGCGCGGGCGAGGTTCGGGCCGCGGGCGGTGATGGCGGGGCGGCTGGCGGCGTAGGCGCCCCGGCGGTCAGTGGGTCCACGGCGGGGCGACGCGGGTGCCGTCCGCCAGTTCCGCCGTCATGCCGAGGGAGGTGGTGACCCAGGTGACGGCGGGCCGGTCGGTGGGGTTCTCCACGGTGAGGACGGAACCGGCGTTGACGATCACCGTGTCACCCGCGGTGACGCGCTCGGTACGGCCGTCGAGGGTGACCAGCAGCTCGCCGTCGAGCAGGTGCAGGACCTCCTCCCGGCTGACGGAGTGCGCGGGCGCCCTGGTGCCGGCGGGGACCTCGCCGCGCCAGGCGCACAGCTCCCGGCCGCCGGTGCGGGGGGCGGCGTACGAGACGAAGCGGGCGCCGTGCAGTTCGTGGGTGACGGCTTCGGAGGAGCGGACGACGGGCATGGGCGGGTGGCCTCTCTGGGAGTGGGTAGTCAAGGAGCTTGACTTCGCGTGACGGGCTTATGGTCAAGCTGCTTGACCATTTCGTCAAGGGTGTTTCAATGCCCTGGTGCAGAACTCCGCCGACGCCCTGTCCCTGACCGCCGCCCTGCTCGCCGCCGCGGGGGAGCTGACGCGGCGCATCAACGAGGGGGTCGTCGCCCGTGGCTTCGAGGGGCGGCCCGCCTACGGGTTCGCCTTCACCCGGCTCGCCCCGCACGGGGCGACGGTGACCGATCTGGCCGCGCACCTCGGTGTGACCAAGCAGGCGGCGAGCCAGCTCGTCGACGAGTTGGTACGCAAGGGGTACGTCGAGCGGCGCGCGCACCCGCGGGACGCGCGGGCCCGGCTGGTCGTGCTGACCGAACGCGGGTGGGCCTGCACGCGGGCCGCGGAGGAGGCGGCGGCGGAGGTCGTCGCGGAGTGGGGCGCGGTGCTGGGCGAGGGCGAAGTGCGGGCGCTGGCGGGGCGGCTGGGACGGGTGGCGCCGGGTGGGCCGCTGAGGCCCGTCTGGTGAGCGGTGGAAGTTTTTACTGACGCGTAACTTCTCAACGTTCACTACTGGGCCGTAACTTAACGGGTGAACAAGAGCATCCCGTGATCCGGATCACAGGGCGTACGGCAGTCCCCACTCCCCTTTGAGCCGCAAGGAGATCACTCGATGCTGCCCTGGAAGCGGGCGATGAGACCCATCGCCGCACTCCTGCTAGCCGCCACCGCCGCCCTCGTCCCCGCCACCGCGCAGGCCACCGACGCGCCCAGCAGCGGATGGAACAACTACTCCTGCAAGCCCTCCGCCGCCCACCCCCGCCCCGTCGTCCTGGTGCACGGCACCCTCGGCAACTCCGTCGACAACTGGCTGGGCCTCGCGCCGTACCTGACGCACCGCGGGTACTGCGTCTTCTCCCTCGACTACGGCCAGCTCCCCGGCGTGCCGTTCTTCCACGGCCTCGGGCCCATCGACAAGTCGGCGGAACAGCTGGACGCGTTCGTCGACCAGGTGCTCGCCGCGACCGGCGCCGCCGAGGCCGACCTCGTCGGCCACTCGCAGGGCGGCATGATGCCGCGCTACTACCTGAAGTTCCTCGGCGGCGCCGCCGAGGTCAACGCCCTGGTCGGCATCGCCCCCGACAACCACGGCGCGACCCTGAGCGGCCTGACGAAGCTGCTGCCGTACTTCCCCGGCGCCGAGGACCTGGTCTCCGCGGCCACCCCGGGCCTGGCCGACCAGATACCCGGCTCCGCCTTCCTGACCAAGCTCAACGAGGGCGGCGACACCGTGCCCGGCGTCCGCTACACGGTCATCGCCACCAAGTACGACCAGGTGGCCACCCCGTACCGCAGCCAGTTCCTGGACGGGCCCGGCGTCCGCAACGTCCTGCTCCAGGACCTCTGTCCCGTCGACCTCTCCGAGCACCTGGCGATCGCGCTGGTCGACCGGATCGCCTTCCACGAGGTGGCCAACGCGCTCGACCCGGCGCACGCCCAGCCCACCACCTGCGCGTCGGTGTTCAGCTGACGGACCCCGCCGTACCGCCGGGGTCCGACCGGCCTGAGCCGCCCGTCGGGCCCCGTGCCTTTCCCCCGGGTCAGCGGCCGTGCCGTCCGCCGACCACCGCGCGCCGCCGCACCGACGCGAACAGGGCCGCCGCGCCGACCGCCAGCGCCGCGGCGCCGCCCACCGCGAGGTACGGGGTGGTGCCGTCGCCGCCGGTCTCGGCGAGGTTGGCCGTACTGCCCGCCGCCTTCGGCTCGTTGGCGGTCGTCCCTTCGGACGTGGCCGTGTCCGTGCCCGCCCCGGGGGCCGTGGTCGTCTCCGGGTCGTCGTCGCCGTGGCCGTGGTTCTCGACGGTCGAGTGCTCGGCGGCTGCCTCCACCTGCTCGTCGGAGGGGGCGGAGGCGGCGGGCGCGGAGGTGGCGGGCGCGGAGGCGGCGGCGCCGCCGTCGGCGTCCGTGCCGGTGCCCTCGTCCGCCGGGTCGCCGCCGTCGGCCGTACCGCCGCCGGCCGTGCTGCCGCCGAAGGTGACGTCGGAGCAGGAGTAGAACGCCTCCGGGCTGTCCGAGCGCTGCCACACCGCGTACAGCAGGTGCTGGCCGGAGCGCTCGGGCAGGGTGCCGGAGAACGTGTAGAAGCCGCCCGCCGCGGCCGGGTCGGTGACGGTCGCCACCGGGTCGGCCAGGTCGAGGTCGTCCCAGGCGAGCGGCTGGGACGGGTCGTAGCCGGGCTTGGTGAGGTACACCTTGAAGGTGCCCTTGTGCGGCGCCGTCACCCGGTACTTGAAGGTGTACGCGCCGCTGCTGACGCTGGTCGCGGGCCAGTCGGCGCGGGCCAGGTCGAGGCCCTTGAACTCCTCGTTGTTCGCGCTGCACAGCTTGCCGTCGGGGATGAGCGTCTGGTGCCGTCCGGCCGCGTCGCCGATGCGGATACCGTTCCAGTCGTAGAGCGCCTGGGTGCCGCCCGCCGCCACCGCCGCCCCGCACGCGTCGGACCGGGGGCTCTCCGGTCCCTCCGCGTAGCACTGCGCGACCCGGCTGACCGGGTCGCCCATCGAGCCGTGCGCGGTGGCGGGCGCCGCGCCGAGCGCGGTGAGGGCGAGCGGGGCGATCCCGAGGACGGCGGCTGCGGCGGCCTTGCGGCGTGCGGGCATGGGGACTCCTGAGACGGAACGGCGACATGGGGGGCTGGTGGATCCCGTGGGGGTGATCAGAAGTTAGCCCCGGGACGCCGCCGAATCGCCCGCCGGAGGCCGCGGGAGGAGATCCTTATGGTCGCTTTAAGGGAGTGCTCAGGCTGGGCTGAGGTAGTTACCGTGCGGGTATGGCAGATGACGACGTCCGACCGGCCGTGGCCGCCGACGTCCCGGCCGTGCGGGCCGTGACGGACGCCGCCTACCACCCCTACCTGGCGCGCATCGGGGTGGTGCCGCGGCCCGTGCGGGCGGACCACGCGGCGGACGTGGCCGCGGGGCGGGTGTTCGTCACCGGGACCCCGGTGGTGGGCCTGGTGGTGCTACGGGCGTACCCGGACCACCTGTTCCTGGACAGCGTCGCCGTCCACCCCGACGCGCACGGCACGGGGGTGGGACGGCGGCTGCTGCGGTTCGTGGACGCACGCGCGCGTGCGCTCGGGCTGCCCGAGATCAGGCTCTACACCAACGCGATGATGTGGGAGAACCAGGAGATCTACCCGAAGTACGGGTACGAGGTCGTGGAGCGGCGTGTGGACGGGCCGTACGACCGGCTCCACTACCGCAAGCGGCTGGAGCCGGACGGCCGGTGAGGCGTGTCGGGGGCGGGGGCTACGGTCGTCCGCCGTCCGGCCACCAGGTGCGCGCGACGTCCCCGCGCACCTCGGGTCGTTCCGCCGGGGAGTCGTCGGCCTCCTCGCGGAGCCTGCGGGCGTCCGTCTTCCTCGGGGGCTTGTGCACGGTCACTCGGCGCATGGCTGCCTCCTTCAGTGCCTACCGTGTTCCGTGTCGTCACGGAGGTAGACCCTTTCGGGGAGGGTTCCTCATCGCCACCGCTCTGTCAGTGGCGGGTGTCACTCTTGGGGCATGACGGAACACACGGACCACCCGGGCCACCGGGACACCACGGGCGTGGACTGGGACGCGCGGGCCGCCGCCTTCGACGACGAGCCCGACCACGGGCTGCGCGACCCCGCCGTGCGCGGCGCCTGGGCGGAGCGGCTGCGGGCCTGGCTGCCCGAGCACCCCTGTGACCTGCTCGACCTCGGCTGCGGCACCGGCAGCCTGGCACTCCTCGCCGCCGAGCGGGGACACCGGGTCACCGGCGTCGACCTCTCCCCGGCGATGGTGGCCCGGGCGCGCGCCAAGCTCGCCGGGCGTGACGCCGCGTTCCTGGTCGGTGACGCGGCGGCGCCGCCCGTGGGCGAGCAGCGCTACGACACCGTCCTCGTCCGGCACGTGCTGTGGGCCCTGCCCGACCCCGGCCGCGCGCTGCGGCACTGGCGCGGGCTGCTGCGGCCGGGCGGGCGGCTGGTGCTGGTGGAGGGCGTGTGGGGCACGGTCAGCCCGGTCGGCATCCCGGCCGACCGGCTCACCGCCCTCCTCGCCCCGCTCGCCGAGCGCGTCCACCTGGAGCGGCTCTCCGACGACCCGCTGCTGTGGGGGCGGGAGGTCGAGGACGAGCGGTACGCCGTCGTGGCCAGTGCCGCGGCAGGCGATGTCTGCCCGTGAAGGAGCGGCGTCCGGTGCGTGCTCTCCTCGTGCCGGCCGGAAGCCCCCGTCCTGGGTGTACTCGGGCTTTCGGCCGGTGCGGCGAGTGGGGGTCCCCTGCTCGCGGAGCTTGGGGGAGTGCCGGGCGTCGCGGCGGGGCGGACGTCGCCCGCCGCGGCACTAGGTGAGGAGTGTCTCGAAGTCGCCGCCGTGGGCCCTGGACTCCAGTTCGTCCAGGGCCGCCAGCGCGGCGGACGCGGCCTCCGGGTCGCGCTCGCCCAGCCCGCTGTCGGCGAACTCGTCCTCGTCGAGGCGGCGTACGTCCGTGCCGTCCGCGGAGCGCCACAGGTCCAGGTCGAGGTCCTCCACGACCAGTTCGGCGCCGGTCAGCGCGGCGGGGCGGGTGATGTCGCAGTACCAGCCCTTCAGCGTGCCGGTCGCGGTCCTGACCTCCTTCACGGAGTACCAGCGGTCCCGCCAGTAGTGCTCCGTGAAGACGTCGCCCGGCTCGAAGCGGACGAAGCCGAAGTCGCGGGTGCCGGAGCCCGCCCAGGGCGCCCGGACGGTGACGCGCGTACCGTCGTCGGCCAGCAGCTCCGCCGGGTAACGGATCTTCGTACGGCCCGCCTTGACCAGGACGACGTCCACCTGCCGTGGCCGGTCAGCCGAGTTCGCGGACATGGCGCACCTCCGTCGCGCAGATGTCGTAGCCGAACCACTTGTTGATCGCCAGCATCGGGCCGTTGCCCGCGTCGTTGCCGGTGAACGCCTCCGTGTACCCGGCGGCGCGGGCCCGGTGCAGGGAGTCGTTCTTGGCGAGCTTGGCGAGGCCGCGGCCCCGGTAGGCGCGGCCCGTGCCGGTCATCGCGGTGGCGTAGCGGGTGCCGCCGTCCGTGTACGCGGCGCTGAACGCGGCCGGGCGGCCGTCGACCACGGCGACCGAGGTCAGCTCCAGGTCGAGGAGCGGGTGGCGCCAGGTCTCCGTCAGCCACGCCTCGTAGTCGGTCATCGTGACGTCCACGTCACCGGGTTCGTCGGAGCTGGCCTCCGCGTCCAGCTCGAACACCGGGCGCGGGTCGGCGGCGTAGTCGGTGGCGGTGCGCAGCTCGACGCCGGGGGGCGGGGTCTGACGCGGGGGCAGGGTGCCGTGCGCCAGGTCGAGGCGGAGCAGGTGCGCCGAGCGGCTGGGGCGGTAGCCGTGGGCCTCGGCGAAGGCGCGGTTGCCGGGGGCGTCCAGCACCCAGCTGAGCAGTCGCGTCGCGCCGTGCGCCGCCAGGTGCTCCTCCGCGGTGCGCACCAGCAGCGAGCCCGCGCCGTGCCGGGTGTGCTCCGGGTGCACGTACACGTTGAGGTAGCCCTGACCCGGCTCGGGGCTCTCCGGGACCAGGCCGACCTGGGCGGTGCCGACGATCTCGCCGTGCCGCTCCGCGACGAGGGCGAGGTGGCGGGCGTCCGGGTGGGCGTGGGTCACGCTGTGCACCACCGAGGCCGGGGTGGACATCATGTACGGCACCGCGACGTGCCGGACATGGGCGAACCCCTCGGCGTCGGCGGTGACCTCGGGGCGCAGGGCGCGCACGATCACTGTCATATGGCGGCACGCTACGGGGCGGCCTGCCGGGGTGCCTCTCATTTTCCGGGGGTGCGGGACAATCGGCGCGTGACGTTGAGGATCCAGATCGATGAGAGTGCCGCGGCCGGGCCGCCCTACGAGCAGGTGCGGGCGCAGATCTCCGCGCAGGCGCGGTCGGGTGCGCTGCCGGTGGGATACCGGCTGCCGACCGTGCGGGGGCTGGCCGAGTCGCTGGGGCTGGCGGCGAACACCGTCGCCAAGGCGTACCGGGCGCTGGAGACGGACGGGGTGGTGGAGACGCGGGGGCGCAACGGCACGTTCGTCGCCGCGGCGGGGTCGGCGGCGGAGCGTGAGGTCGCCGTGGCGGCGGAGGCGTACGCCCTGCGGGCCCGGCGGTTGGGGGTTTCGGAGGGGGACGCGGTGGCCGCGGTGCGGGACGCGCTGCGAGCCGCTTACGGGTGAGGGGGCCGGGGGTTCGGCGTGGTGCCGGGTGCGGATGCGTGGTGACCTGTCGCGCCCGCGCGGCGGCAGCCGCGAAGTGATACGGCCCCGCGCCGCTGGGGAGTGCGTGTGGGCGTCGGGTGGGGGCGTGCCGTTGGTCCGCTGGTCGCGCCCGCGTGGCTCCAGGCACGCGGTGGTTCACAGGTACAGGCCCGCGTCCGCCTCGCCGCGTGGTTCCGGTAGGGACGTCGGGGAGGTGCCGCGGCGTAGGGCGTACAGCTCTGCCAGGGTGGCGCCCTCGCGGCCGACGCCCTCCTCGGTGCCGAGCCAGGCCACCGACTCGGCGCGGGTGAGCGGGCCGACCTCGATGCGGGCGAGGCAGCGGCCGGGGCGGACGACGGCGGGGTGCAGGCGTTCCAGGTCCTCGTTGGTGGTGACGCCGACCAGGACGTTGCGGCCCTGGCCGAGCAGGCCGTCGGTGAGGTTCAGCAGCCGGGACAGGGCCTGGCCCGCGGTGTGCTTGGCCTCGCCGCGGATCAGTTCGTCGCAGTCCTCCAGGAGCAGCAGCCGCCAGCGGCCCTTGCCGGTGGAGTCGTCCTCGCCGATCGCGATGTCCATCAGGTAGCCGACGTCGGAGAAGAGCCGCTCGGGGTCGAGGACGCAGTCGACCTGGCACCAGTCCCGCCAGGACCGGGCCAGGGTGCGCAGTGCCGACGTCTTGCCGGTGCCGGGCGGGCCGTGCAGCAGGAGCAGGCGGCCCGCGATGTCCTCGGGCGTGGTCTTCATCAGCCGGTCCATGGCGTCCGCGACCGGCGCGGTGTAGTTGGGGCGGACCTCCTCCCAGGTGCCCGCGGAGATCTGCCGGGTGGTGCGGTGCGGGCCGCGGCGCGGGGAGACGTACCAGAAGCCCATCGTCACGTTCTCCGGCTGCGGTTCGGGCTCGTCGGCCGCGCCTTCGGTGGCCTCGTCCAGCACCTTCGCTGCCAGTTCGGCGGTGGTCGCCGTCACCGTGACGTCGGCACCGCGGTTCCAGCGGGAGACCAGCAGGGTCCAGCCGTCGCCCTCGGCGAGGGTGGCGCTGCGGTCGTCGTCGCGGGCCATGCGCAGCACGCGCGCGTTCTGCGGCAGCAGTGTCGCGCCGGAGCGCACCCGGTCGATGTTGGAGGAGTGGGAGTACGGCTGCTCGCCCGTGGCGAAGCGGCCGAGGAACAGCGCGTCGACGACATCGGCGGGCGAGTCGCTGTCGTCGACGTTGAGCCGGATCGGCAGCGCGTCGTGAGGGTTCGCAGACATGTCGCCATGATCGGGCAACGGGGCGCCGCCCGCACCCGGTTTCCGCGGTGCGCGGAAAGTGTCCGGTGTCCGTCCGGAGCCTCTGCCGTCACCCTGTCGGGATCAAGCGTGGAGCCGACTCCCGCTGGGGACGACAGACGTGAGCCGCTGTCAGCAAAGCTGTCATGAACACGTAATCGACCTGGTCGAAGTAATCGAACAAGTCATGAATAAGGGGGCATCGGGTGGGGGTCGGCGGCAGAAGTTTTGGCATGGACACTTCCAGTCAACACGCGTAGCTGGTACCAAGGTCAACGCAGCGATCCTGCTAAAGGGAGGTTCCATGAGACGTTCCCGATTTTTCGTGTTCCTGACTTCGGCGCTCTTCGCGGTCACCGCGGCTCTCACCGGAGCCACGGCCGCGCAGGCCGCGGAAAGCGCCGCTACCGGCTATGTGGCGCTGGGTGACTCCTACTCCTCCGGTGTCGGCGCGGGCAGCTACATCAGCTCCAGCGGCGACTGCAAGCGCAGCACGAAGGCGTACCCCTACCTGTGGGCCGCCGCGAACTCACCCTCGTCGTTCAACTTCGCCGCCTGCTCGGGCGCCCGAACGGATGAAGTTCTCGCCGGACAGCTCGGCGGGCTCGGCTCCGGCACCGGCCTGGTCTCCATCAGCATCGGCGGCAACGACGCCGGGTTCGCCGACGTCATGACGACCTGTGTGCTCTCGTCCGACAGCGGCTGCCTGGACCGCGTCAACACCGCCCGCTCGTACGTCAGCAACACCCTGCCCGGCAAGCTCAACAACGTGTACACGGCGATCCGCAACCGGGCCCCGTCCGCCCACGTCGTCGTCCTCGGCTACCCCCGCTTCTACAAGCTCGGCACCACGTGCCTGGGCCTGTCGCAGACCAAGCGCAGCGCCATCAACCAGGCATCCGACCTGCTGAACAGCGTCATCGCCCAGCGTGCCGCCGCGTACGGCTTCACCTTCGGCGACGTCCGCACCACCTTCACCGGCCACGAACTCTGCTCCGGCAGCGCCTGGCTGCACAGCGTCAACTGGCTGAACATCGGCGAGTCGTACCACCCGACCGCCAACGGCCAGT
Organism: Streptomyces sp. NPDC006997; assembly: GCF_040635175.1. NCBI lineage: Bacteria > Bacillati > Actinomycetota > Actinomycetes > Kitasatosporales > Streptomycetaceae > Streptomyces > Streptomyces sp. NPDC006997. The sequence continues at coordinate 43,769 of NZ_JBEYHH010000044.1, read as the reverse complement.
CGGGTGGTTACCTGCCCGTCTTCCGCAACGCCGCCTGACCCCCCGGCTGTTCGAACACGCCTTCCCGGGGGCGTGTTCAGGGACTGTATGACGCGGAGGCCCCGTCCGTCGGGGTCTCCGTCACACAGGTCACCGAGAAGGCGACCGCGTTCGACGTCGCGCGCACCGGGTCGCGCACCTCGACCCTGACCTCGTCCTCGTACGTGCCGCCCGCGGCGTACGTCGTCACGACCACCTGGTCCTGCCGGATCCGCGCCCCGTCCGCCGGGAACGACAGCGTCTTCCAGCCCGAGTCGGACAGTTCGCCGTGCCGCGTGACCCAGCGGTAGTCGACCTCCGCGGGCACCCGCCCCACCGTGAACGTCGCCGTGAACGAGGGCGCCTCCTCCCTCGACGGCGGACACGGACCCGCGTACTCCGTGCGGGCCCCGGCGACACTGACGCGCACCGACTGCGGCGCGGCCGTCGTCGGCTCCTCCTCGCTCCCGCTCCGACTCGGCGTCGGGGACGGCGTCGGCTCCGCGCTCGACGCCCCACCGCCCGCCCCGTCATCCGTCGTCGGCGACGACTCCGGCCGCCCGGTGCCCGCACTGGACCCCTCCGCGTGCCCCCCGTCGTCGTCCGCACCGCTGTTCAGCAGCGCGTACGTCAGCCCGCCGATCGCCAGCGCCAGGGCGACGAGCCCCGCGATCAGGACGGCGGCGGTACGGCGGTCCCGGCCGGGCGGTGTGCTGGAGGTCGAGGCCGTGCCGACGGGCGTCGTCGGCGGCGGGGGCGGGACGGGACGCGTCGGCGCGGGCGGCTGGCGGTGCGCGACGACGGTCGGCGCGTACGGCGCCGCGTCCGCGCTGTCCGCCCGGGGGGTGCCCCCGGCGCCGACCAGGCGCAGGTCCCGCTCGGCCCGGTCGGCGGAGAGCCGCCGCGCCGGGTCCTTGCGCAGCAGCCCCGCGATCACCCCGGCGAGCGGTCCCGCCCGGCGCGGCGGCGGCAACTCCTCGTCCACGATGGCGCGCAGGGTGTTCAGCGGGGTGCTCTGCCGGAACGGCGAGTCCCCCTCGACGGCCGCGTACAGCAGCACCCCGAGCGACCACAGGTCCGACTCCGGACCCGGCTTGCGCCCGAGCGCGCGCTCCGGGGCGAGGAACTCCGGCGAGCCGATCACCTCGCCGGTCATCGTCAGCGCCGAGGTGCCCTCCACCGTGGCGATCCCGAAGTCCGTCAGCACCACCCGGCCGTCGTTCGACAGCAGCACGTTGGCGGGTTTCACGTCCCGGTGCAGCACCCCGGCCTCGTGCGCGGCGCGCAGCGCGGCCAGCACCTCGGCGCCGATGTGCGCCGCCCGCCGCGGCTCCAACGGGCCCTCCGCCTCCAGGAGTTCCGCCAGTGAGATCCCCCGGACCAGCTCCATCACGATCCAGGGGCGGCCCTCGTCGGTGGCCACGTCGTACACCGTCACCACGTTGCGGTGGGCGACCCGGGCCGCGGCCCACGCCTCCCGCTCCAGGCGGGCGTACAGCCGCTCGACGTCGGCGGCGGGCAGCCCGTGCGGGGCCCGCACCTCCTTGACGGCGACCTCGCGGGCCAGCACCTCGTCCCGGGCGCGCCACACGGTCCCCATCCCGCCCTCACCGAGCGGGGACAACAGGCGGTAGCGTCCCGCGATCACACGTGCGCCGCCCGGGGTCTCGGTCACGGGCACCCCCCTTCGCACAGGCCGCATGGCGCGAATCTCCCTTTCCTCACAAAGTAGCTCAGCCGAATGCGGATGCCGCCCCCCTGAGCACCAATCCAGCCCCCAGGGCGACGACGACGCACGCGGACCCCAGCGGTGCCGCCCGGCGTACGACGGCGGCCAGCGGACCGGCGGACCAGCGCGGACGCCGGTCGAGCAACCGCGTCACGCCCCCGCCGACCCTGACCACGGCGAACCCGGCGGCGGTCAGGGTGAGCGCGAGCCCGACGCCGTAGGCCACGACCAGCAGCAGCCCGAACCACGCCCGCCCGAGCGCGGCCGCGCCGACGAGCACGACGACGGCGGAGGGACTGGGCACGAGCCCGCCCGCGAAGCCGAGGAGGACGGCGCCGCGGAGGGTGGGGTGGGTATGCGGGTGCCCGCCGCGCGTGTGCGGGTGTTCGTGCCCGTGCTCATGGTCGTGGTCGTGGCTGTGCCCGTGGCGGTCGCGGAGGGCCCGGCGTACGAGGGTGGCGCCCGCCGCCGTCACCAGGGCGCCGCTCGCGAGGCCCAGCCAGGCGAGCACCGACGGCGTCGCCGCCGAGCCCGCCGTGACGAGCAGGCCGAGCGCGACCACGCCCAAGGAACGTCTTCTCGTTCTTGGTGCCGCAGTGGCCGGAGACCGGGACACCGCCGCGGTGGTGTCGAAGCCTCGTGGAGCCGACCAGAAGACCCGCGCCACCCGCCCCCGCCGCAAGGCGGAGGCGGGGCGGGCAGGTGGCGCAACCCCGCCGCACCAGCGGCAGGCAGAAACGAGAGACCGTACTCAAGCCGAAGCCCTCACGCTTGGGTGACGAGACGGACCTTCCGGGCCGAAATGCCCGTTCGCCACCGCGACCGCCGCGGCGGCGCTCGTCGTCGCCGGGCTCTTCGCCGTGCAGGCCGGTCGCGCCCAGGACGCGCTGTCCGCCGAGCGGGCCCGGGCACGTGAGATCGCCCACGTCCTCACCGCCCCGGACGCCCGTGCCGACACCGGCCGGGACGCGCGGGGCCGACTCATCGGGGTGGTCGCCTCCGCGTCGGAGGGGCGCGCGGTGGTGACCCTGAGCGGATACGGCGATCCGCCGGGCGACCGCGTGCATCAACTGTGGCTCATGCGCCCCGGTGCGCGACCGCGCTCCCTCGGGCTCTTCGACGGCGACACGCCCCTGATCGCCTCCGGCCTGGAACGATCCGCGACATCACTCGCCGTGACCGTCGAACCCGACGGGGGCTCACGGCGGCCCACCAGTCAGCCGGTTGTCCAAGTCGCCCTGAAATCGGTCGGATTCGGAGAGTAGTCGACGCGGCATCGTCAACCCCCTTGCGGGGAAGGTGAATCCTGTGACCGCGATACACGAGTGCCCGGGTGGGGCGATAGGGTTACCCTGCCCGGGGCCGGGTGGACTCGTACGGGTGGGGAGTGACATGGAACAGATAACAGTGCGCAGCAGGGCCAGGGTCCCTGCGATCACCTGCGGGAGCAGCGCGACCAGTTCGCGCCTCGACCGTCATCTCTCGGTGCTGGCGGGTCCCGCCATACCGCAGCAGGAGGCGGCCGAGGCGACCTCGCTGATGCGGGAGATCACCGCGCGTGACGCTACTCAGCGACGCAGTGACCGGGGTGCGCGCGTACGCCGTGTCTCGCTCTTCGCGCCGCTGCGCCGACTGCGCCGTTCGCTGTTCGGAGGTCACTGACCCCCACCGACCGCTGACCGCGCTCAGGCCACCACGCCGTCCCGGCGCAGTGCTGCGATCTCGTCGTCCGTCATCCCCGCGGCGCGCAGCACGGACCCGGTGTGCTGCCCGAGCGCGGGCACGTCGCCCATCCGTGCCGCGTCCCCGCCCGGCAGCGTGATCGGCGGCAGCGGCGCCCGCAGCGGGCCCACCGGCGTCCCCACCTCCCGCCACCGCTGCCGGGCCGCCAACTGCGGATGCCCGGCCACCTCCCGTACGTCCCGCAGACGGGCGCAGGCGATGCCCGCGCCCGTCAGCCGGTCCAGCGCCTCGTCCGCCGTGAGCGCGCCCAGCGCCCCGGCCACCAGCCCGTCGGTCCGCTCCCGGTTCGCCACCCGCGCGGCGTTCGTCGCGAACGCCGGGTCCGTGCCCAGCTCCGGCCGCCCGACGATCCGCTCGGCCAGCCGCCGCCACTCCCGGTCGTTCTGCACCGACAGCAGCACCCGCCCGCCGTCCGCCGTCGCGTAGGCGTCGTACGGCGCGATGACGGCGTGCGCGAGCCCCGTGCGCGCCGGGGGTGTGCCTCCGTGCATCGCGTGGTGCAGCGGATGTCCCATCCACTCCACCAGCGCCTCCAGCATCGACACCTCCACCGGCCCGCCCCGGCCCGTCGTGCCGCGCCGCAGCAGCGCCGCGAGGACCCCGGAGAAGGCGTACATCGCCGCCGCGATGTCGGCGGCCGGGATCCCCGCCTTCACCGGCAGCTCCGGCGTCCCGGTCACCGACACCAGCCCCGCCTCGCACTGCACGAGCATGTCGTAGGCCCGCTGGTCGGCGTAGGGGCCGGTGGAGCCGTAGCCCGAGATGTCCACGGCGACCAGCCGCGGGTGCGCGGCGCACAGCGTGGCCGCGTCCAGGCCGAGCCGGGCCGCCGCCCCGTGCGCGAGGTTCTGCACGAACACGTCCGCGTCCGCCACCAGCCGCCGTACGACGTCGAGCCCGCGCGGGTCCTTCAGGTCCAGGGCGACCGACTCCTTGCCGCGGTTGCACCACACGAAGTGCGAGGCGAGGCCGCCCGCGGCGGTGTCGTAGCCGCGGGCGAAGTCCCCGCCGTCGACGCGCTCGACCTTGATCACCCGGGCGCCGAGGTCGGCGAGCTGCCGGGTGGCGAAGGGCGCGGCGACGGCCTGCTCGACGGCGACGACGGTGATGCCCTCCAGGGGCGGTGGCTGCGGTTCCATGCCGGGGATCATGACCCGCGCCCGGCTCCTTTGTCATGACCGCCGCTTCACAGCAGGGCGAACTGGCCCTCCGGGCCCTCCTCGTGGTGGTCCAGGACCGACGCGGGGCGGCGCGCGGACGCCGGGACCGGCAGCACGCCCGCCGCGCGCAGGTCGGCCGCGGTGACGGGATCGGTGACCGTCAGCTCGTCCCGCCGCGGGCCCAGCTCCGCCAGCAGCGTCAGTACGGTGACCAGCTCCAGCAGCTCCGACGTCCAGCCCTGCCGCCAGGTCGCCGGGCGGATCGCCGCCAGCGTGCCCGGTTCGGCGGGGTCCGCGGTGCGCGCGGCGAACCACCGCTCCAGCACCCGGGCGCCGTCCACCTCGAAGTCCCACGCCTGCGGGGGCACCGGGGAGATCCGGCCGTCGTCGAGGTGGAGGGCCTCCCCGTCCCGGTCGTAGGCGAGGGTGAGCGGGCGGGACGGCAGCGGGGCGCGGACGTAGGGGCGACGGCCGCCGGGCAGCTTGGGGCGGTCGCCGTCGCGGCGCAGCAGCCAGAGCAGGCGATGGCCCAGCTCGGTGCCGTGCGCCCACAGCGCCCGGTCCGCGGTGAGCGGGACGGTGAGGTCCGGGCGGGCGACGGCGAGCGTCCACGCCAGGACGTCCAGCGGCCCGCAGTCCACGCCGAGACGGGCGTTCAGGTACGCGAGCAGGCCGGGCGCCAGATTGGGCTCGCCGCCGCCGGGACGGCGGTACAGCGGGCGGACCCGGCCCGGACGAAGCAGGGGCGGGTACGGCGTCGCCAGCAGCCGTTCCGGCGTCTCGACGACGAACACCTGCTGGTCGTCCGCGACCCGCCACAGCTCCGGGCGGGCCGCGTCGATCAGCCGGTGGTCCGGGATCAGCCACTGCTCGTCGAAGGGCGCCGCGAGCACCCGGACCGGCTCCGGGCAGGGGCCGGCGGCGCGCAGCAGCTTCCCCGTGCCGCCGGACCGGCCCGGCAACTGCCCGACCGCCGAGTGCAGGGTGCGCGAGCGTGTCGGCTCGAACAGGGCCTCGCGCTCCGGGCCGTCCGCCTTCACCAGGGCGTCCCAACGGGCCCGGAGACAGGCCGCGTCGGGCGCCACCGGCCAGCCCCGGCCCAGGCGCGGCGGTGCGACGGACCACGGCATGAGGTCCGCGAGCGGCGGAGCGTCGTCGTCGGGCGTCACGCCCGGCATCGTACGACGGTCCCCGGCAGGCCGGGTCAGGTGGCGTCGAGCGTCACCGTGAAGGAGAACCGGTCGCCGCGGTACTGGATGACGGCGACGTCCAAGGGGCGTCCCGAGGTGTCGTAGGTGATGCCCGTGTAGTGCAGGATCGGGCTGAGCAGCGGGACCTGGAGGAGCTCGGCGGTCTCCGGGTCGGCGAGGCGGGCCTCCACCGTGTCCGTGATGCGGCTGATGTCCGCGCCGACGACGTCGCGCAGCACCTTCGTCATCGGCCAGCGCACCAGGTCGTCCAGGTCGATGCGCGCGGCCAGTTCGGGACGGACGTGGTTGCGGGCGTGGTTGGTCGGCTCGCCGGTCTTCTCGTCGCTGCGCAGCCGGTGGTACGTCGCCACCTCGGCCAGGTCCGGGAAGTACTCGGCGAGTTCGGCGGGCACGGGAGCGGGACCGTGGTCCAGCAGCTCGGTCGTCATGCCGGACTGCTGGGCCACGATCGCGTCCACCGAGCCGAGCAGCCGCACCGGGGTGCCCCGGCGGACGTCCGGCTCGATGAACGTGCCGCGCCTGCGGTGCCGGGTGATCAGCCCCTCGTCCTCCAGCTCCTTCAGCGCCTGCCGCATGGTCAGCACGCTCACGCCGTAGTGCGCGGCCAGCTGTTCCTCGGTGGGCAGGCGCAGCGGGTCCCGCGGGGAGCGGCCGAGTATCGAGGCGCGCAGGGACTGCGACACCTGGTACCAGAGCGGCAGCTTGCGGTTCAGGACGATCGAGTCCGGGGCGAAGGAGGTCACGGGGCCATCCGTACCGGCAGGGGAATGATCAGTGCAACCCGGCGGACACGGGTCAGGGACGCGCGCGGTAGTGGCGCTCCATGCCGTGCCACACGTCGTCGTAGCGCGGTTGGAGGTGGTCCGCGCGGGCCGCCCGGTCGGTGAGCGTCACCGGCCAGCGGGTCTCGAACATGAACGCCAGCCCGTCGTCGACCTTCTGCGGCACCAGCTCGGCGGCGCTGGCGCGGTCGAAGGTCTCCCGGTCCGGGCCGTGCGCCGACATCATGTTGTGCAGCGAGCCGCCGCCGGGCACGAAGCCCCCCTTTCCGGCCGTCTTCGCGTCGTAGGCGCCCTCGATCAGGCCCATGTACTCGCTCATCACGTTCCGGTGGAAGTACGGCGGCCGGAAGGTGTCCTCGCCCACCAGCCAGCGCGGCGCGAACGCCACGAAGTCGATGCCCGCGAGGCCCGGGGTGTCGGACGGCGAGGTCAGCACCGTGAAGATCGACGGGTCCGGGTGGTCGTACGAGATCGTCCCGATGACGTTGAAGCGGCGCAGGTCGTACACGTACGGCACGTGGTTGCCGTGCCAGGCGACGACGTCCAGCGGGGAGTGGTCGTACACGGCCGTCCAGAGGTTGCCGCAGAACTTGTTGACCACCTCCACCTCGCCCTCGAAGTCCTCGTACGCGGCGACCGGGGCGCGGAAGTCCCGCGGGTTGGCCAGTCCGTTGGCGCCGATCGGACCGAGGTCGGGGAGGCGGAACGGGGCGCCGTAGTTCTCGCAGACGTACCCGCGCGCGGTGTCGTCCAGCAGGTCGACGCGGAAGCGCACCCCGCGCGGGACGAGCGCCACCTCGCCCGGCTCGGCGCTCAGCAGCCCGAACTCGGTGCGCAGCAGCAGCCCGCCGTGCTCGGGGACGATCAGCAGCTCGCCGTCCGCGTCGCTGAAGACGCGGTCCATGGCGGCGTCGGCGTGGTAGAGGTGCACCGCCATGCCGGAGCGCTGGGTCACGTCGCCGTTGCCGCCGAGGGTCCACAGGCCCGCGAGGAAGTCGGTGCCGTCGGCGGGCGCCGGGAGCGGGTCCCAGCGCAGCCGGTTGGGGTCCGGGACGGTCTCGGTGAACGGGGCCGTGCGGAGCGCGCCGTTGTCCGCGCGGGTGAACGCCGGGTGCGCGGCGGAGGGGCGGATGCGGTACAGCCACGAGCGGCGGTTGTGCGCCCTGGGCTCGGTGAACGCCGTACCGCTCAGCTGCTCCGCGTACAGGCCGAGGGGGGCCCGCTGGGGTGAGTTGCGGCCCTCGGGCAGGGCGCCCGGGACGGCCTCCGAGCTGTGCTCGTTGCCGAAGCCGGAGAGGTAGGCCAGTCCTTCGGCGGTCTTCCGCGGGTCCCCGCTCATGATCGCATCGCTCCCTTGCGCACACTGATTCCTATGGATCACCGTAGGATTGCGGTTTCCCGGACGCAAGGGCTTCGATGACCTCCTCTGGAGGGATGACCGGAACCCGACTCCAGGGGGATCCGGGCTGTCGTACCGGTGTTCTACGCTCCCGACATGTCGTGGATACGGGGACTCTTCGCCGCGCTGGCGGTGTGCGTCCTGTTGGTGGCGGGAGCCGTGGGCTGTGGCACGGGTGACGCGGGTGAGCGCGAGATGTCGCCCTCACCGGTGGGCAGACTGCTGGACGACACGGACGACGGCGGGCGCGCTTTCCGTGAGGTCGACGAGGACGAGGCGCCCGAGGTCGACATCGAGGTGCAGCCCGGCAGCTCGGGCGACGGCTGGGACCTCACCCTGACCTTCGAGCGCTTCCGCCTCTCCCCGCGGGGCGCGGCGGCCGAGGCGGTGGCCGGACGGGGCGTCGCCCGGCTCTTCCTCGACGGCCGGTTCATCGCCGAGCTGCGCACCCCGGAGTACCGCCTCGCCGCCCGGCTCGTCCCGCGCGGCACCCACCACGTCACCGCGCGGCTGTACGCCGACGACGGCACGGTGTGGGCGGCCGACGGGGAGCCGGTGGAGCGCACGGCCGACATCACGGTGTCGGGGGCGGAGGGCACGGCGACGGCGACCGCCACGGCGTCGGCGAGCGCGTCGGCGTCCGTACCGTAGGTCCCGGTTCACCCGGACCCGGGTGGAGAGGCATCATGAAGCCCGTGCCCGTGCCCCCTGCCCAGCCCCCGTCCCCGCCGCCCGGCACGCCGCCCGCCGCCGTGCCGCTGCGCCGCGCGCCCGTGCAACGGCGCAGCGCGGAGCGGCTGACCCGGATCCTCGACGCCTGCGCGGACCTCCTCGACGAGGTCGGGTACGACGAGCTGAGCACCCGGGCGGTGGCCGTGCGCGCCGGGGTCCCCATCGGCTCGGTCTACCGCTTCTTCGGCAACAAGCGGGAGCTGGCCGACGCCCTCGCCCAGCGCAACCTGGAGCGCTACACCGAACGCGTCACGAAGCGGCTGAAGGGCGGCGCGGCGGGCGGCTGGCGGGCGGCCCTGGACGCCGTACTCGACGAGTACCTCGCCATGAAGCGCACCGCGCCCGGCTTCTCGCTGGTCGACTTCGGCAACCAGATCCCGGTCGGCGCCCGGCACACCGAACCCAACCACCGCGTCGCCGACCGGCTGGCCGCCCTGCTCTCCGGCCTGCTGCCCCGCGACCCCGACGACGACCTGCGCCGCACCTTCCTCGTCGCCGTGGAGACCGCCGACACCCTGGTGCAGCTCGCGTTCCGGGTGGACCCGGAGGGGGACGAGCGGGTCATCGCGGAGATGCGGGAGCTGCTGCGGGCGTACCTGGGGCGGGTGCTGGACTGACCCGGCCCGCGGGAGAAGTCCGGCACGGCCCGCGGGGGAAGTCCGGCACGGCCCGCGGGGAGGGGCAGGGCGGGCCGCGAAGGCCCCGCCTGCCGCCCGGCGCCTGGCACTCCCCCAAGCTCTTCGCGCGGGGGACCCCCGTGACGCCTCTCGGCCCGCCCTGCGGGCGGACGACGGGACTCTCGCCACACGCCCCAGGCCCGACCCCTCCCCGACATGCGTACCGGTCGGTATGCTCGGCCCCGTCCGCGCCACCGCCGCCGCACGTCCCGGGAGGACCCGTGTCCCGCACCGCCCTGCGAATCTGCCCCCTGTGCGAGGCCACCTGCGGCCTGACGCTGACCATCGACGGCACCCGCGTCACCGGCGCCCGGGGCGACCGCGACGACGTCTTCAGCCGCGGGTTCATCTGCCCCAAGGGCGCCTCCTTCGGCGCCGTGGACGGCGACCCCGACCGGCTGCGCGCCCCGTTGGTCCGCCGGGACGGGGAACTGCGCGAGGCCACCTGGGAGGAGGCCTTCGACGCGGTCGCCGCCGGGATCCGCCCGGTCGTGGAGCGGTACGGCCCCAACGCCGTCGGCGTCGTCCTCGGCAACCCCAACGTGCACACCATGGCCGGGGGCCTCTACCCGCCGGTGCTGCTCGGCGCCCTCGGCACCCGCAGCGTGTTCAGCGCCTCCACCGTCGACCAGATGCCCAAGCACGTCTCCAGCGGCCTGCTCTACGGCGACGCCAACGCCATCCCCGTGCCCGACCTCGACCACACCGACCACCTGCTGCTCATCGGCGCCAACCCGCTGGAGTCCAACGGCAGTCTGTGCACCGCCGCCGACTTCCCCGGCAAGCTGAAGGCGCTCAGGGCGCGCGGCGGCACCCTCACCGTCGTCGACCCGCGCCGCACCCGCACCGCCAAGCTCGCCGACCGGCACGTGGCTGTCCGCCCCGGCACCGACGCGCTGCTGCTCGCGGCGATGGCGAACGTGCTGTTCGACGAGGGCCTCGTCAGCCTGGGCGACCTCGCCCCGCACGTCGACGGCGCCGACGGACTCCGCGCCGCCCTGGCCGACTTCACCCCGGACGCGGTCGCCCCGGCCTGCGACGTCGAGGCGCCCCTCATCCGCGCCCTGGCCCGCGAACTCGCCGCCGCCCCCACCGCCGCCGTCTACGGCCGCATCGGCAGCTGCACCGTCCCGCACGGCACCCTCGCCAGCTGGCTCGTGGACGTCCTCAACATCCTCACCGGCAACCTCGACCGGCCCGGCGGCGCCCTCTTCCCGCAGGCCGCCACCGACCGGACGCCCCGCCCCGCGGGGCCCGGCCGCGGCTTCGCGCTCGGCCGCTGGCGGTCCCGGGTCAGCGGGCACCCCGAGGCCAAGAGCGAACTGCCCATCGCCGCCTTGGCGGAGGAGATCGACACCGCCACCGACGAGGGCGTACCGATCCGTGCCGTGCTCTCCATCGCCGCCAACCCGGTGCTGTCCACCCCCGACGGCGACCGCCTCGACAAGGCGCTCGGCGCGCTGGACTTCATGGTCAGCGTCGACCCCTACCTCAACGAGACCACCCGCCACGCCGACGTCGTCCTGCCGCCGCCCCCGCCCGCGCAGAGCGCGCACCACGACTTCGCCTTCAACACCCTCGCCGTCCGCAACCAGGTCCGCTACACCCGCCCCGCCGTCCCCTTGGAGCCCGGCCGGATGGCGGAGACGGAGATCCACGCCCGTCTGATCCTCGCGGTGACGGGCGCCCACGGCACCGACCCGGCCGCCGTGGACGCCATGGTCGTCGACCAGACCCTCGGCAAGGCCGTCAAGGAGCCGCACTCCCCGGCGTACGGCCGCGACCCACGCGAACTGGCCGCGCGGCTCACCGGTGACAACGGCCCCGAGCGGCGGCTCGACCTGATGCTGCGCCTCGGCCCCTACGGCGACGGGTTCGGCGTACGGCCCGACGGGCTGACCCTGGAGCGGCTGCTGGCGCACCCGCACGGCATCGACCTCGGGCCGCTCGCCGCCCGGCTGCCGCAGCCGCTGAGGACCCGCAGCGGGAAGGTGGAGCTGCTGCCGGGGCCGATCGCGGACGACCTGCCGCGGCTCCGGCGGGCACTCGCCGAGCGGCCCGCCGGGTTCGTCCTCGTCGGCCGCCGCCATCTGCGCTCCAACAACAGCTGGATGCACAACGTCCCCGCCCTCACCGGCGGCTCCAACCGCTGCACCCTGCACCTCCACCCCGACGACGCCGACCGGCTCGGGGTGCGCGACGGGCAGCCCGTCCGGATCAAGGGCGCCGGGGGCGAGGTCACCGCGCCCGCCGAGGTCACCGCCGACATCCGGCAGGGCGTCGTCAGCCTCCCGCACGGCTGGGGACACGACCGCCCCGGCACCCGGCTCAGCCACGCCGCCACCGACCCCGGAGCCAACGTCAACCAGCTCCTCGACGGCAGCCTGCTCGATCCGCTGTCCGGCAACGCGGTGCTGAACGGCGTCCCCGTCGAACTGATCGCACGCCCGTGACCTGAACCTTCGCGCTCACCGCTCGCACGTCCGTCACCTCGCTGTGGCGGATCGAGCACGGCGGTACGGCGTCCAGGCCGCGCCGGTCGGGGCGGGGGTCGCGGCGCCCTTCGTGCTGCTCGGCGGGCCGCTGCCGCTGTCGTCGGGGGCCGCCCCGCGGTCGGCGGGCGGTGATCCCTCGGCGGCGGGGGCGGGGTCCCGTCCCCGCCGGGCGGCTCTGCGGCGAAAGAGTGGAATCTGACGGGGCGTGAGGCGTTGCTCCCGGCATCCGGGTGTGGGAGTGGCAGAGAGTCGAGCCAAGCGATTCATATGAAAATCGCACGACTCGGAGGAAACGCGCATGTCCACCTTGCCCCGTCCACGCCGCCGTGCAGGCGTCCGCACCACCGTCCTCGCGGCCCTCGCCGTCGCGGGCACCACCGCGCTCGGCGCGCCCGCCGCCGTCGCCCAGCCGCCCGGCGACAACGGGGACGTCAAGATCCACGAGATGGGGACGCCCTTCGCCGACCAGCGCAACGAGCCCAAGGTCTGCGACTTCTACCTCGCCGCCTTCAACTTCGACGCGGGGGAGGCGGTCCACTGGGAGATCGACAAGCAGCCCAAGCCGGACCCCGAGCCGGAGTTGGAGGGCGACATCACGGTCGAGTCCGACGGCACGGCCCAGAGCCTGCCCCTCGGGCTGCCCAACGGGACGTACAAGCTGACCTGGAAGACCGACCTCGGGCACGGCGCGGGCAAGTTCAAGGTGTTCCGGGTCGACTGCGCCTCGCCCAAGCCGATGGCGAGCACCCCCGGTCCGCACGGCGGCCCGCCCGCCGGGGGCGGCGGACTCGCGCGGGACGCCGCGTTCGCGCCGGTCGCCGGGGCCGCCGCCGTGGGGCTGGCCGCGGTGTCCGGGGTGGTCTGGTTCCGGCTCCGCCGCCGTCCGCATGGCTCCCACTAGCCAGCGCCCCACGCCCCGGCGCACGCCCGTGCCCCGGCGCACGCTCAGGCCCGGGCCCCGCCCGCGGCCCTGGCACCGGACCCGCGCCTACCGCCTGACGCGGACGTGCGTCGTGACCGTCTCGCTGGTGGTGGGCGCCGTCTGGTGGAACCAGGCCGAGGAGCAACCCTCCGGGCCCCCCGCCCCGGCCTCCGGCCCCCACGCCGGGGCCGGGGCGTCGGCCGGTGCGGGGGAGGGCGGGTCCGCGAGCCCCACGGCGCGGGGTGGCGCCGCCACCAGGCCGACGCCGTCCGGGAGTTCCGGGGCGCGGGGTGGCGCCGTACCGCCGAAGCCGTCCGCGAGTCCGCGGCGCGCGGCGGGTTCCTCCGGCCCCGCGCGCCCCGGTGGCTCCGTGCGCCCCGCCGCCCCCGCGCGCCCCAGCAGGTCGGCTCGCCCCGCCGAGTCGGCTCGCCCCTCCGCCCCGAGCCCCACCCCCCTCCGCCCCCTGTCCCGCTCCCGTGCCACCCGGCTGCTCATCCCGTACATCGGGGTCGACGCCCCGGTCATGGGCCTGCGGCTGGACCGGAAGGGGCGGCTCACCGCGCCCCCGGACGACAAGCCGAAGCTGGTGGGCTGGTACGAGGCTGGCCCTTCGCCGGGGGAGCAGGGCACGGCGGTGGTCGTGGGGCACCTGGACACCGTGTCCGGCCCGGCCGTCTTCGCCGGGCTCGGCGAGTTGAAGCGCGGCAAGCGCGTCGCGTTCCGGCGCGCGGACGGACGTACGGCGGTCTACACCGTCGACGCCGTGGAGTCGTACGAGAAGGAGGGGTTCCCGAACGACGAGGTGTACGGCGCCCGGGGCCGTCCCGAGCTGCGGCTGATCACCTGCGGCGGCAGCTACCGGCCGCGCACCGGCTACAGCGGCAACGTGGTCGTCTTCGCGCACCTGACGGACGTCCGCGAGCCCCGGACAGGGGCGCGGTGGCGCTGAATCTGGGCCTCCGCTTTCTCACTAAGCGGACGGGTGTCTCTCATTCCGCGAACTGTGGCGACTGATCCTGACCGGCGTCTTCCCACCGGTGCGGACATTCCGTTAGCTTCCGTGACCCACCCGTACCAACACACCAGTGAGCCCCCGGGGGCACCCTCATGACACGCGCCATCTCCCTGCACGATGTGAGCAAGTCCTACACGCGAGGCGTCCGCGTGGTGGACCGGCTCACCCTGGACATCACGCCCGGCGAGTTCCTCGTCCTGCTGGGGCCCTCGGGCTGCGGCAAGTCCACCGTCCTGCGCATGGTCGCCGGGCTGGAGGAGATCGACGAGGGCGAGCTGCTGCTCGACGGGGAGTGGGCCAACGATCTGCCCCCGGCCGGGCGGAACATGGCGATGGTCTTCCAGAACTTCGCCCTCTACCCGAACATGACCAGCCGCAACAACATCGGCTTCCCGCTGCGCATCGAGGACCCCGGCACCGACCACCGGCCCCAGGTCGACGCCACCGCCCGGATGCTCGGCATCGAGGACCTGCTCGAACGGCTGCCCGGCCAGCTCTCCGGCGGCGAACGCCAGCGGGTCGCGATGGGCCGGGCGATCGCCCGCCGCCCGTCCGCCTTCCTGATGGACGAGCCGCTGTCCAACCTGGACGCCAAGCTCCGCAACCACCTGCGCGCCGAGATCTTCCGGCTCACCCGGGACCTCGGCGTCACCACGGTGTACGTCACCCACGACCAGTCCGAGGCGATGTCGCTCGGCGACCGGGTCGCCGTGCTGCGCGGCGGCGTCCTCCAGCAGGTGGGCACCCCCCGCGAGGTGTACGCGCTGCCCCGCAACGTCTTCGTCGCCGCCTTCATCGGCACCCCGCGGATCAACCTGCTGCGGGCCATGGTCCGCGCCCCGCTCGGCGGCGCCATGACCATCAGCCTGGGCAAGCAGTACCTGCGGCTGCCCGAACCGCTCTCCCTCGACCACCAGATGCTGCGCGTCCAGCAGGGCCGGGAGATCATCGTCGGGCTGCGCTCGGAGGCGGTGCGCATCGCCAAGCCCTCCTCCGCCCGCCCCGGCGAGGTGCCGCTGCACGGCCTGGTGGAGCACGTGGAGTTCCAGGGCCACGAGGCGCTGGTGCACTTCAACACCGGCTCCAGCCCCGCCGTCGTCCCCGACCTGGAGGCCGCGCGGCCCGCGGTCCGCCAGGACCGGCGCCGCCGCCGCGAGCACGGCTCCGTGCTGGAGCGGCTGCGCGAGCGCGCGGGCGCCCTGCGGGGCGGCGGGTCCGTGGACGTGCTGGACCGGCCGGAGCCCGGCCACGCGTCCTCGGCCGCCGAGCCCCGGCCGCCCGGCGACCTCATCGTCCGCACCACCCCCGACATCGGGCTGCGGCACGGGATGCAGGTCCCCCTCCTCGTCGACCTCGCCCACCTGTACGTCTTCGACCAGCACGGTGAACGCGTCTGCCCCGCCCCGGCGCGGCTGCCCGTCCTGGAGGAGTGAGACCCGCGCCCTCCGGGCAGGGTGAGCCGTGCCATGGCGGGAACCCCTGGTGCCGTAAAACTAACGGCGCTAGTTTGGGGTCCGGACGACGAGGCCCGCCCGGAGGGAAGACGATGAAGGCACACGACGGCATGTACATCGACGGCGCCTGGCGCCCCGCCGAGGGACGGGACACCATCGACGTCGTGAACCCGGCCGACGAGCAGGTGATCGGCCAGGTCCCCGCGGGCACCGCCCTGGACGTCGACACCGCCGTACGCGCCGCCCGCGCCGCCTTCCCCGGCTGGGCCGCCACCCCGCCCGCCGAGCGCGCCGCCCGGCTCACCGCCCTGCGGGACGTGCTGGCCGCCCGCAAGGACGAGATCGCCGAGACGGTGACCGCGGAACTCGGCGCGCCGCTGAGGTTCTCGCAGGGCGTCCACGCGGGCGCCCCCATCGCCGTCGCGGGCTCCTACGCCGAACTCGCGGCGACGTACTCCTTCGAGGAGAAGGTCGGCAACTCCACCGTCCGCCAGGAGCCGGTCGGCGTGGTCGCCGCGATCACGCCCTGGAACTACCCCCTGCACCAGATCGTCGCCAAGGTCGCCCCGGCGCTCGCGGCGGGCTGCACGGTCGTCCTCAAGCCCGCCGAGGACACCCCGCTGGTCGCCCAGCTCTTCGCCGAGGCCGTGCACGAGGCGGGCTTCCCGGCCGGGGTGTTCAACCTCGTCACCGGGCTCGGCCCGGTCACGGGCCAGGCGCTCGCCGAGCACCCCGGCACCGACATGGTCTCGTTCACCGGGTCCACCGCCGTCGGCCGCCGCATCGGCGCGCTCGCCTCCGGCGCCCTGAAGCGGGTCGCGCTGGAGCTGGGCGGCAAGTCCGCCAACGTCATCCTGCCCAGCGCCGACCTCGCCAAGGCCGTCAACGTCGGCGTCGCCAACGTCATGTCCAACTCCGGCCAGACGTGCAGCGCCTGGACCCGGATGCTCGTCCACCGCGACCAGTACGACGAGGCGGTGGAGCTGGCCGCGCAGGCCGCCGCCAAGTACGGCGACCGCATCGGCCCCGTCGTCAACGCCAGGCAGCGGGACCGGGTCCGCGGCTACATCGAGAAGGGCGTCGCCGAGGGCGCCCGGCTGGTCGCGGGCGGCGCCGACGCACCGCGCGAGCGGGGCTACTACGTCAGCCCGACCGTCTTCGCCGACGTCACGCCCGACATGACCATCGCCCAGGAGGAGATCTTCGGCCCCGTCCTGTCGGTCCTGCGCTACGACGACGAGGACGACGCCCTGCGCATCGCCAACGGCACGGTCTACGGCCTCGCGGGCGCCGTCTGGGCGGGCGACGAGGCGGAGGCGGTGGCCTTCGCGGTGCGGATGGACACCGGGCAGGTCGACATCAACGGCGGACGCTTCAACCCGCTCGCGCCGTTCGGTGGTTACAAGCAGTCCGGCGTCGGCCGCGAACTCGGCGTGCACGGACTCACCGAGTACCTCCAGACCAAGTCCCTCCAGTTCTAGCGCGTGTGGCGAAAGTCGCGTCGTCCGCCCGCGGGGCGGGCCGAGCGGCGTCCGGTACGGCGAGAGGGCGTGCCAGGCGTCGGGCGGCGGGCGGGACCTTCGCGACAGGCCCCTGACCCGTTGCCGTACGCCGTCCCCAGGAGAGTTGCGTAACCATGGTTGTCCGCGCCGCCGTCGTGTCCGCTGTCGGAGCCCCACTGGAGATCACCGAGATCGAGCTGCCCGACCCGGGCCCCGGGCAGCTGCGGGTGCGGCTCGCCGCCGCCGGGGTCTGCCACTCCGACCTGTCCCTGTCCAACGGCACCCTGCGCGTGCCCGTCCCGGCCGTCCTCGGCCACGAGGGCGCGGGCACGGTGACCGCCGTCGGCGAGGGCGTCACCGCGTACGCCCCCGGCGACACCGTCGTCCTCAACTGGGCCCCGTCCTGCGGCGAGTGCCCGGCGTGCGCCCGCGGCGAGGTCTGGCTGTGCGCCGACGCGCTGAGCGGCGCGGCCAACGTGCACGCCCGGCGCGCCTCCGACGGCGCCGCACTGCACCCCGGGCTGAACGTCGCCGCGTTCGCCGAGGAGACGGTCATCCCCGTCAGGTGCGCGCTGCCCGTCCCGGCCGGGGTCCCGCTGACCGACGCGGCCCTGCTCGGCTGCGCCGTCCTCACCGGCTACGGCGCCGTCCACAACTCGGCGAAGGTGCGGGCCGGGGAGACCGTCGCCGTGTTCGGGGTCGGGGGCGTCGGGCTCGCCGCACTCCAGGCCGCGCGGATCGCGGAGGCGTCGAGGATCATCGCTGTCGACGTCTCCCCGGAGAAGGAGGAACTGGCCCGCGCCGCGGGCGCCACGGACTACGTCCTCGCCTCCGACACCACGCCCCGCGAGATCCGCGCGCTCACCGGGAAGCAGGGCGTGGACGTCGCCGTGGAGTGCGTGGGCCGCGCGGTCACCATCCGGGCCGCGTGGGAGTCCACCCGGCGGGGCGGGCGCGCGGTGGTCGTCGGGATCGGCGGCAAGGACCAGCAGGTCACCTTCAACGCGCTGGAGATCTTCCACTGGGGGCGGACGCTGACCGGGTGTGTCTACGGTGACTCCGATCCGGCGCGGGACCTGCCGGTGATCGGGGAGCACATCCGGGCGGGGCGGTTCGACCTGAGCGCGCTGGTGACGGAGCGGATCGCTCTGGACGGGATTCCGGCGGCGTTCGAGAACATGGTGGCCGGGAAGGGCGGGCGGGCGTTGGTGTCGTTCTGACCTCTCAGGAGGAAGGGGTGGGGGCGGTGGGTTCTCCGGCTGGGGGCGCGTCGTGGCTGGTCGCGCCCCGCGGCGGCGCCGCGGATCGGTACAGCCCCGCACCGCCGGGTACGCCGATCCGCCGTCGGGATCGTGATACCGCCACTCCAGCCAGGCACAGCGCGCCGCCCAGCAGCGTCAACGCGCCCGGTACCTCCCCGAGCGCCAGCCAGGACATCAGGACCACCAGGGCCGGTACCGCGTACGTCGTCGCGCCCATGCGGCTGGCCGTCGTGCGGGCGAGGGCGTACGCCCAGGTCGTGAAGGCCAGGGCGAGGGGGAAGACGCCCAGGTAGGCCATGTTCAGCGTGGCCGTGAGCGGGGCGTCGGCCGCCTCGGTGACCAGGTGCCCGGCGAACGGCAGGCAGCACACCGCGCCCACCAGGCAGCCGTACGTCGTCACCTGGAGCGCGCTGGCCTGGCCGAGGGTGGGCTTCTGGGCGACCACGCCGCCCGCGTAGGCGACCGCGGCGAGCAGGCACAGGACCACGCCGAGCACCGAGGCGCCGCCCTCGCCGGACATCGACAGACCCACCGCCACCGCGCCCGCGAAGGACACGGCCATGCCCGCGAGGAGGCGCGGCGGCATCGGGTCGCCGAGGAGCCGGGCGCCGAGCAGCGCGATGAGCAGGGGGCCGATGTTCACCACCAGGGCGGCGGTGCCCGCGTCGACCTGCTGCTCGCCCCAGTTGAGGGCCACGCTGTAGAAGCCGAACCACAGGACGCCGGATATCGCGATGCCGCGCCAGGCGGCGCGCGGCGGCAGGCCCTCCCGGCGGACCAGGCAGAGCGCCCCGAGCACCAGCGCCCCGGCCAGCAGCCGCCCCAGCGCCAGCGCGCCCGGCGAGTACACCTCGCCCGCGCTGCGGATGGAGACGAAGGCGGAGGCCCACAGGACGACGGTGACCACGGCGGCCCCCGCGGCGAGGAGCCGGTCGCGGGGCGGCCGGGACAGGGTGCTGTTCATCATGCTCCAGAGGGTAGGGACGGACGGATCAGGGGGCTCGCGGTTTTCGGACCGGTACGGGGGCGCCGGCGGCGGGCTCAGCGCAGGGCCGTCGCGTCCAGGCCCAGCAGGTCGCCGAGCGCCCGTTCGCCGGTCGCCGTGAGCTGGACCGCGCGTTCGGAGCCGATCCGTACGCACCACCCGGCGGAGAGGGCGTGCCCGCACAGGGCCGCGCCCGCCGTGCCCGCGAGGTGCGGGCGCCGTTCGGTCCAGTCGAGGCAGCCGCGGGCCAGCGGGCGGCGGCCCCGGCGGTCCAGGGCGATGCCGGTGGCGTCGAACCAGGCCAGGCCAGCCGCCGTGAGCGCGAAGCCGGTGTCCTGGGTCAGCAGGCCGCGGTCGGTGAGCGCGTCGGTGACGGCGATGCCGAGCCGTCCGGCGAGGTGGTCGTAGCAGGTGCGGGCGCGGGCCATGGCGGACCCGGCGCCGGACTGCCGCAGGGTGCGCGGCGGCGGCACCGCGTCCGGGGGGACCCGCGCGGCGAGTTCCTCGACCAGCTGGGCCGCGCGGGCGTCGGCGAGGCGGACGTACCGGTGCCGTCCCTGCCGTTCCTCGGTGAGCAGGCCGCCCGCGACCAGCTTGCCCAGGTGCTCGCTGAGGGTGGAGGCGGCCACGCCCGCGTGCCGGGCCAGTTCACCGGCGGTCCAGGCCCGCCCGTCGAGCAGGGCGAGCAGACAGGCGGCGCGGGTCTCGTCGGCGAGGAGCGCGGCGAGCGCGGCGAGGCCCGGTGCGCGGGCGTCCCTGGTGGTCATGGCTCCCAGCATGGGGCAGGGACGGTTCGGTGAGCGCCGAAGGGTGCTACGCGGGCTCGGGGAGCTGGGCGTACTGCTGTGCCAGCCCGTCCAGGAGCGCCGTCAGACCCGTCTCGAAGGCCCGCTCGTCGACCTTCTCCTGCCGCTCGGCGAGCCGGTGGGCCTGGCCGAGGTGCGGGTAGTCGGCGGGGTCGTAGGCGCTGGCGTCGTCGACGAAGCCCCCGGCGAAGGAGCCGAGGGCGGAGCCCATGATGAAGTACCGCATCAGCGCGCCGATGGAGGTGGCCTGCGCCGGGGGCCAGCCCGCCGCGACCATCGCGCCGTAGACGGCGTCCGCGAGCCGCAGCGCGGCGGGGCGGCGGCCGGGGCCGCGGGCGAGGACGGGGACGATGTTGGGATGGTCGCGCAGGGCGGTCCGGTAGGACAGGGCCCAGTCGTGCAGCGCGGTCCGCCAGTCCCGGCCGTCGTCGAACATCGACAGGTCGACCAGCGCGCTCACCGAGTCGGCGACCGCCTCCAGGATCTCGTCCTTGGTGCGGAAGTGGTTGTAGAGGGAGGGTCCGCTGACCCCCAGCTCGGCGGCGAGACGGCGGGTGGAGACGGCCGCGAGGCCCTCGGCGTCCACGAGTTCCCGGGCCGTCGCGACGATCCGGTCGGTGCTGAGAAGGGGCTTGCGCGGTCGGGCCATGGCGCACATAGTAGGGCTGCGCAAGTAAACTAGCAGCGCTAATTTACTGTTCACCGCTGACGTTCTCGTGCGCTGTACCCCTGTGATGTGAGGTGACTCGGCATGGACCTGGAGCTGAGCGAGGAGCAGACCGCCGTCCGGCAGCTGGCCCGGGACTTCGTGGAGCGTGAGATCGCCCCCCATGTCGTCGCCTGGGACCGCGCCGAGGAGGTCGACCGCTCCGTGGTGAAGAAGCTCGGCGAGGTCGGCTTCCTGGGGCTGACCGTCGACGAGGAGTACGGCGGCTCCGGCGGCGACCACCTCGCGTACTGCCTGGTGACGGAGGAGCTGGGGCGCGGTGACTCCTCGGTGCGCGGCATCGTCTCCGTCTCCCTCGGGCTGGTCGCCAAGACGGTCGCCGCCTGGGGGAGCGAGGAGCAGAAGCGGCGCTGGCTGCCCGGCCTCACCTCCGGCGCGTACGTCGGCTGCTTCGGCCTCACCGAGCCCGGCACCGGGTCCGACGCCGGGAACCTCGCCACCCGCGCGGTCCGCGACGGCGACCACTATGTGATCAACGGCACCAAGATGTTCATCACCAACGGCACCTGGGCCGACGTGGTGCTGCTGTTCGCGCGCTCCACCGACGCCCCCGGTCACCAGGGCGTCTCCGCGTTCCTGGTCCCGACGGACACCGCCGGCCTGACCCGGCGCACCATCCACGGCAAGCTGGGGCTGCGCGGGCAGGCCACCGCCGAGCTGGTCCTGGAGGGCGTCCGGGTCCCGGCCGACGCGATGCTGGCGCCGGAGGGCAAGGGCTTCTCCGTCGCCATGTCGGCGCTCGCCAAGGGGCGGATGTCGGTCGCCGCGGGCTGCGTCGGCATCGCGCAGGCCGCGCTGGACGCGGCCGTGAGGTACGCGGGCGAGCGCGAGCAGTTCGGGAGGACCATCGCCCACCACCAGCTCGTCCAGGAGCTGATCAGCGACATCGCCGTGGACGTGGACGCGGCCCGGCTGCTCACCTGGCGGGTCGCCGACCTCGTCGACCGCGGCCAGCCCTTCACCACCGAGGCGTCCAAGGCCAAGCTGTTCGCCTCCGAGGCCGCCGTCCGTGCCGCCAACAACGCCCTCCAGGTCTTCGGCGGCTACGGCTACATCGACGAGTACCCGGCGGGCAAACTCCTGCGCGACGCCCGCGTGATGACCCTCTACGAGGGCACCAGCCAGATCCAGAAGCTACTGATCGGCCGCGCGCTGACCGGCGTATCGGCGTTCTGAGTACCCCGTCTGAGTACCTCGGCGGATGTGGTGCCCGCCGGGTCCGCCGATGCTGTTCCCCATGAGTGAGACACCGGTCAAGCAGCAGAGCACGGCCGCCTTCTACGGGCAGGCCGTCGTGTCCTTCGGGGTGGCCATCGCGGCCACCGCCGTCGGGATCTACAACCTGAACGCCGACGCCTGGGTGCGCGGCTTCCTCGGTATCGCCGTCCTCTACCTCGTCACCTCCGCCTTCACCCTCGCCAAGGTCATCCGGGACCGGCAGGAGGCCGGGCAGATCGTGAGCCGGGTGGACCAGGCGCGGCTGGAGAAGCTCCTCGCCGAGCACGACCCCTTCGAGAAGCTCTGAGCCATCGTCGTACGGGCCCACTAAGCGCCCGCTCACCAGCGGCGGTATGGTGGGGGCCCGGAACGAGAGGGGCGAGTGGGCGATGAGTACGGCGGAGGAGACGGCCGGTGGCGAGGCGCAGCCGTGGGGCGAGGTCACCCCGGACGCGGCCCGGCGGCTGCTGATCGCCGCCGTGGAGGCCTTCGCCGAGCGCGGCTACCACGCGACGACCACGCGGGACATCGCTGGCCGCGCCGGGATGAGCCCGGCCGCGCTCTACATCCACTACAAGACCAAGGAAGAGCTGCTCCACCGGATCAGCAGGATCGGCCACGAGAAGGCCGTGGACATCCTGCGGACGGCGGCGCGCGGCGAGGGCGGGCCCACCGAGCGGCTCGCCGACGCGGTCAGCTCCTTCGTCCGCTGGCATGCCGGGGGGCGTACCACCGCGCGGGTCGTGCAGTACGAACTCGACTCGCTCGGCCCCGACGCCCGCGCCGAGATCCTGGGCCTGCGCCGACAGGTGGACGCGGAGGTGCGCGGGATCATCGAGGAAGGCGTGCGGTCGGGCGAGTTCGACGTGCTCGACGTCAGGGGCACCACGCTGGCGGTGCTCTCGCTCTGCATCGACGTCGCCCGCTGGTTCAGCCTGGACGGCCCCCGGACACCGGACGAGGTCGGCGCGCTCTACGCCGACCTCGTGCTGCGGATGGTGGGGGCCAAGCGGGTGCCCGGCGCACCGGAGGTTCAGAGGTAGTAGCGGGCCACCGACTCCGCCACGCACACCGGCTTGTCGCCGCCCTCGCGTTCCACGGTGAAGGCGACGGTCACCTGGACGCCGCCCGCGACGTCGTCGACGCCGGTGATCGTCGCGGTGGCGCGCAGCCGGGAGCCGACCGGGACCGGCGCGGGGAAGCGGACCTTGTTGGTCCCGTAGTTGACGCCCATCTTCACGCCCTCGACGGTGAGCAGCTGCGGGCCGAAGAGGGGCAGCAGGGACAGCGTCAGGTAGCCGTGCGCGATCGTCGTCCCGAAGGGCCCCCGCGCGGCCTTCTCCGGGTCCACGTGGATCCACTGGTGGTCGCCGGTCGCCTCCGCGAACAGGTCGATCCGCTTCTGGTCGACCTCCAGCCAGTCGGTGTACCCCAGCTGCTCGCCCACCGCCGCCTTCAGCTCGTCGGTCGACGCGAAGATCCTCGGCTGTGCCATGTCCCGGCCTCCAGAAACTCTCACCTATGCCTAAGCGACTGCTTAGCATGGTCGGGATCGGAGCGCCTGTCAACGGACCGGTAGGGTCGGATGAGTGCCCCAGATCCCAGAGAAGGTCCATGAGCTGACCGTCGGACAGCTCGCCGCGCGCAGCGGCGCCGCCGTCTCCGCCCTGCACTTCTACGAGTCCAAGGGCCTGATCAGCAGCCGCCGCACCGCGGGCAACCAGCGCCGCTACAGCAGGGACGCGCTGCGCCGCGTCGCGTTCATCCGGGCCGCGCAACGCGTCGGCATCCCGCTCGCCACCATCGGCGAGGCGCTCGCCGAACTCCCCGAGGGCCGCACGCCCACCCGGGAGGACTGGGCGCGGCTCTCCGAAGCCTGGCGCTCCGAACTCGACGAGCGGATCCAGCAGCTCAACCGGTTGCGCGACCACCTCACCGACTGCATCGGGTGCGGCTGCCTCTCCCTGAACACCTGTGTGCTGTCCAACCCGGACGACGTCTACGGCGAACAGCGGGGCGCGGGCTCCCGGCTCCTCGTGGAGCGCCGGGAGCACCGGGAGCAGCAGACGCCGCGACGGCGGCGGTAGGGCGCCGCCAAGTTACCCGTGCGTTCCGCACACCGGAGTGATGACAGCGGTGACTGTTGAGGGGCCCGCGTCCCGTGACAGCGTCTTCGTCGTCACCCACTGGACGGAGGGAGCGGGCGTGGACAAGGGCTATGCCGTGTACTGCGACGCGGACCCGTACTTCTACGACGCGCCGCACCGCACGGCACCCGCTCCCGGCGCCGGGCGCGCCCGGTACGCCGCGGCCTCGCTGCCCGTCCCCGAGGGCTGGCAGCGGCACGAGAGCGGCGACTGGCTCGCGCTGCGCCCGGTGGACGCCGAACTCCCCGCCCAGGGCTGGAAGATCCACGTCTCGGCCTGCCTCGACAACGCCGAGTCCGTGCTGGAGCGGGTGCGGCGGTACTGCCTGGACAGCGGCACGGCGTTCAAGTTCGTGCCCAGCCGCTACCTGCTGCACCAGCGCAACGCCAAGTACGCGGACCGGGCGGGCAGCGGCAAGTTCCTCACCGTCTACCCGGCGGACGAGGCACGGTTCGAACGCGTCGTCGGCGACCTCGCGGAGCTGCTGGCCGGTGAGCCCGGCCCGCGGATCCTCAGCGACCTGCGCATCGGCGACGGCCCCGTGCACGTCCGCTACGGCGGCTTCACCCGCCGCGAGTGCTACGACGACTCCGGCGAGCTGCGGCCCGCCGTGGCCGCCCCCGACGGCACCCTCGTGCCCGACCTGCGCGGCCCCGTCTTCCGCACGCCGGAGTGGGTGGACCCGCCCGCCTTCCTGCGCCCGCACCTCGAAGCCCGCGCCGCGGCGACCCTGGCCGACCTGCCGTACACCGTCGAGTCGGCGCTGCACTTCTCCAACGGCGGGGGCGTCTACCTCGGCCGCGACACCCGCACCGGCGAGCGCGTGGTGCTCAAGGAGGCCCGCCCGCACGCCGGTCTGGCCGCCGACGGGGCCGACGCGGTGACCCGCCTGGAGCGGGAACGCCGGGCGCTGGAGCGGCTGTCGGGTCTGGACTGCACGCCCGAGGTGCTCGACCACTTCCGCGTCGGCGACCACCACTTCCTGGTCCTGGAGCACCTCGACGGCAAGCCCCTCAACACCTTCTTCGCCCGCCGCCACCCGCTCATCGAGGCGGACCCGGGGAAGGAGCGGCTGGCCGAGTACACCGAGTGGGCGCTCGACATCCACGCGCGGGTGGAGCGCGCCGTCGCCCAGGTGCACGCGCGCGGGATCGTCTTCAACGACCTGCACCTGTTCAACATCATGGTCCGCGAGGACGACAGCGTCGCCCTGCTGGACTTCGAGGCCGCCCACGCGATCGGTGAACCGGGCCGCCAGACCGTCGCGAACCCCGGGTTCGTGGCGCCGCCCGGCCGTCGCGGGCCCGCCGTCGACCGCTACGCGCTCGCCTGTCTGCGGATCGCCCTGTTCCTGCCACTGACCAGCCTGCTCGCCGTGGACCGGCGCAAGGCGGCGCACCTCGCCGACGTGGTGGCACGGCAGTTCCCGGTGGACCGGGCGCTGCTGGACGCGGCGGTGAAGGAGATCACCGACGGGACGGCGGGCGGCGCGGCGGCGACCGCACCCCCGGTGGTGCCGGTCGAGCCGGGGGACTGGCCGCGCAGCCGGGCGTCGATGGCGGCGGCCGTGCACGCCGCGGCGGACCTGGACCGTACGGACCGGCTCTTCCCCGGCGACATCGCGCAGTTCGCCACGGCGGGCGGCGGGCTGGCGTTCGGCCACGGCGCCGCGGGTGTGCTGTACGCGCTGGCCGCGAGCGGGGCCGGGTACGAGGAGGACGAACTGGGCTGGCTGCTGGAGCGCACGGAGCGGCTGCCGTCCGGCGTCCCGCTCGGGTTCCACGACGGGCTCGCCGGGATCGCCTGGACGCTGGAGTACCTCGGCCAGCGCGACCGGGCCCTGGACCTCGTGGGACTCCTGCTCGACCAGCCCTTCGACACCCTCGCCGCCGATCTGCACGGCGGCACCGCGGGCCTCGGCCTCGCCCTGGACGCGCTGGGCGCCGCCACCGGGGACGCCGCGCTCGCCTCGGCCGCCCTGCGCTGCGCCGAGCTGACCGCCCGCGCCACGTCGGGGAAGGCCCCGGCCCGGCCGCCCCGCGCGGGGCTGCTGTACGGCGCGGCCGGACGCGCGCTGCTGTTCCTGCGGCTGTACGAACGCACCGGCGACACCGGTCTGCTGGACCTCGCGGGCGACGCGCTGCGCCAGGACCTCGCCCGCTGCGTACGCGGCGCGGGCGGCGCGCTCCAGGTCGACGAGGGCTGGCGCACGATGCCCTACCTGGGCGCGGGCAGCGTCGGCATCGGCATGGTGCTCGACGACTACCTCACGCACCGCGCCGACGACGACCTCGCGCGGGCGCGCGACGAGATCGTGGCCGCCGCGCAGGCGATGTTCTACGCGCAGCCGGGCCTGTACCGGGGCGTGGCCGGGATGGTGCTGTTCCTCGCCCGCACCCGGGCCACCGGACCGGGCACGGAACCCGCCGACGTCCGCCGCCAGCTCGCCGCGCTCTCCTGGCACGCCATGTCCTACCAGGGCCATCTCGCCTTCCCCGGCGAGCAGATGATGCGTCTGTCGATGGACCTGTCCACCGGTACGGCCGGATGCCTGCTGGCTGTCGCCTCCGTGTACGGCGACCCGCCCGCCGCCCTGCCGTTCCTCCCGCCGCTGTCCGAAGACGGCGGCCCCACGAGCCGCGGTCCCCTCGGGGACCGTGAGGAGAAAGAACCCGTAGGTCAACGAAGGGAAATGTCATGAACCTGCTCGAACTGCAGTCGATGGAGACCCCGAAGGAAGAGGCCATGGGCGACGTCGAGTCCGGCAGCCGGGCGAGCCTGCTCCTCTGCGGCGACAGCAGCCTGTCCATCACGACCTGCAACTGACGTCCAGCGGCCCACCCGCACCCGGCCGTACCACTCGGCCCACGGCGTCCCGGGCTCCGGCCCGGGGCGCCGTCCCGTGTGCGCCCGCGAGGGAAGGAAGGGACGACGCCCAAGGTGACCACCCGCGACCCGGGACCGGGACGCGCCCCCGAACTGCTGGTGCTGCTCTGCGCCACGGCGGCGGCCCTCACCACCGTGGCCCAGCCGTTCGTCCTCGGCCGCACCCTGGACCTGCTGCTCCGCGACGGCGCCGCCGGACCCTGGCTCGTCCTCAGCGCCGCCCTGCTCCTCGGCGAACTGCTCCTCGACAGCCTCACCGCGCTGTGCACCGGCCACTGCACCGCCGCCTGGACCGCCACCGTGCGCTCGCGCGCGTACGCCGGTCTGCTGGCCGCCGTACCGGAGCGGGCCCGGCCCCACCCGCCCGGTGACGTCGCCACCCGGCTCACCCTCAACGCCGGCGACGCGGGCGGCGCCCCGGCGGCCCGGGCCACGCTGGCGGCCTCGCTCGTCACCCCGGTGGGCGCGCTCGGCGCGCTCGCCCTCGTCGACCCGTGGGTGGCCGGGAGCGTGCTCGCCGGGCTGCCCGCGCTGGCGCTGGTGCTGCGCGCCTTCGCCCGGGACACCGGCGCCTCGGTGGCCGCGTACCAGCGGGTGCAGGCGCGGATCGCCGCCCGGCTCCTGGAGGCCCTCGACGGCTCCGCCACCATCGCCGCCGCGGGGACCGCCCCGCGCGAACGCGCGCGCGTGCTCGCGCCGCTGCCCGAACTCGCCGCCCTCGGCGCCCGGATGTGGACCCTGCACGGGCGGGCGCTGGCCCGCGGCGGCGTCCTGGTGCCGCTGCTGACCACCGCCGCCACCGCCGTCGGCGGACTGCGCCTCGCCGCGGGCGCCCTCAGCGTCGGCGGGCTGCTCGCCGCCTGCCGCTACGCCCAGCTCGCCGCCGGGATCGGCGGCGCGGCCACCCCGCTCGGCGCCGTCGTCCGCGGTCGCCGGGCCCGCGACCGCACCCGCGCGCTGGAGGACCTGCCCGCCCTGCCGTACGGCACCCGCGACCTGCCCCCCGACGGCCCCGGCGACCTCGAACTGCGCGGCGTGCGGGTACGGCGCGACGGACGGACCGTCCTGCGCGCCGACGTCCTACGGGTCCCCGGCGGCAGCACCGTCGCCGTGGTCGGCCGCAGCGGCGCGGGCAAGTCCGTCCTCGCCGCCGTCGCGGGGCGGCTCGTCGACCCCGACGACGGGCAGGTGCTGCTCGACGGCGTGCCCCTCGCCGAGCTGACGCGCGAGGCGCTGCGCCGCGAGGTCGGCTACGCCTTCGAACGCCCCGTGCTCGGCGAGGGCACGGTCGCCGGGGTCGTCGCCGCCGGGCCCCGGACGCTCACCGCCGGGCAGGTCCGGGACGCCGTACGCGCCGCGGGCGCCGACACCTTCGTACGCCGACTGCCGTACGGCTACGACACCCCGCTGCCGTCCGCCCCGCTGTCCGGGGGCGAGTACCAGCGCCTCGGGCTCGCGCGCGCGTTCGCGCACGCCGGACGGCTGCTGGTGCTGGACGACGCGACCTCCAGCCTGGACACCGCCACCGAACACGCCGTCGACACCGCGCTGCGCCGCGCGGTACGGCCCGGGACCCGCCTCGTCGTGGCGCACCGCCCCTCCGCCGCCGCCCGCGCGGACCTCGTCGTCTGGCTGGCGGACGGCCGGGTGCGGGCCGTCGCGCCGCACCACGAGCTGTGGCGGCGGGCGGCGTACCGGGCGGTGTTCGCGGACGAGGAGGCCGCGCCCCACGCGGACGGCCCGCAGGCGGAGGCACGGACATGAGCCAGCGCCGCGCCCCGCGGCCGGACGCCGCCGCCGGGGACGGGGCGCTGCGCCGGATCGCGCCCCCCGCCCGCCGCTTCCTCGCCCGCCGCAAGGCGGTGCTGGCGCGGCTCGCCGTCTGGTCGCTGGCGGAGGCGGCCCAGGCGTTCGTGGTCGGGTACGGCGTCGCGCGCGCCGTCGACGAGGGGTTCCTCGCCGGGGACACCCGCGGGGGGCTGCTCTGGCTCGGCCTCGCGGCGGTGGGCGTGCTGCTCGGCGCGCCGGTGGCGCGGGGCGTGTTCGCCGGGCTCGCGGGGCTGACGGAACCGTTGCGGGACGGCCTCGTACGGCGGGCCGTCGACCGCTCGCTGGCCCGCGCGCTGACCGGCCCCGGCGGCACCGACCGGGCGGCGGTGTCCCGGCTGACGAACCAGGTGGAGATCGCCCGCGACAGCTTCGCCGGGCTGGTGCTCACGCTGCGGTCGTTCGTCTTCACCGCGGCCGGGGCGCTGCTGGGGCTGCTGTCGCTGCACCCGGCGCTGCTGGTCGTCGTCCTGCCGCCGCTGGTGGCCGGTCTGGCGCTGTTCCTCGCCACCCTGCGGCCGATGGCGGCGGCCCAGCGGCGTGCCCTGGCCGCCGACGAGGCGCTCGGCGACCACGCCGCCCGCACCCGCGCGGCCCTGCGGGACCTCACCGCCTGCGGCACCGGGCCCCGGGCGGCCCGGGAGGGCGGGGAGCGGGTCGCCGTGGCCGCCGCGACCGCCCGCGCCCTGGCGCGCTGGACGGCCGTACGGACGACGGCGCTCGGCGTCTCCGGGCAACTTCCGGTCCTCGTCCTGCTGTTGTGCGTGCCCTGGCTCCGCGCCCGTGGGGTGACGACGGGGGCGCTGCTCGGCGCGTTCACCTACCTCGCCCAGTCGCTGCTGCCCGCGCTGCACACGCTGATGACGGCGCTCGGCACGGCGGGGGCACGGCTGCTGGTGGTCCTGGACCGGATCGCGGCCGAGCCGCCCGAGGAGGCGACGGCAGCCGCGCCGGTCACGCCGGTACCGCGTCGCGCCCGCCCCGTCGGTTCCGCCGCCGTGGAGCTGCGGGGCGTGACGTTCGCGTACGGGGCCCGCGCGGAACCCGTCCTCGACGCGCTGGACCTGAGCGTCGAGCCAGGGGAGCGGCTCGCCGTGGTCGGGCCGAGCGGCATCGGCAAGTCGACGCTGACCCGGCTGGTCGCGGGCACACTGGCGCCGAGCGCCGGTGAGGTGCGGGTGGCGGGGCGGCCGGTCGCCGGGCTGTCCGGCGCCGAACGGGCCGGGGCGCGGGTACTGGTGCCGCAGGAGGCGTACGTCTTCACCGGCACCGTGCGGGAGAACCTCACCTACCTCCGCCCGGACGCGCCGCCGCCCGCCGTGGCCGCCGCCGTCCACGCCCTCGGCCTGGAGCCGCTCGTGGAGCGGCTGGGCGGCCTTGACGCGACGGTGCGCCCGGACGGCCTCTCACCGGGTGAGCGGCAGCTCGTCGCGCTGGCCCGCGCGTACCTGTCGCCCGCGCCGCTGCTCCTCCTCGACGAGGCCACCTGCCACCTCGACCCCGCGACGGAGGCCCGCGCGGAGGCCGCCCTCGCCCGCCGTCCGGGCACGCTGCTCCTGGTGGCCCACCGGCTGTCCACCGCCGCCCGCGCCGACCGCGTCCTGGTCCTGGACGGCGTACGAGCCGACTGCGGCCCCCACCACGAACTCCTCACCCGCTCCCCGCTCTACCGCGACCTGACGGGCCACTGGAACGAGGGGACGGCGGCGGGGCGGTGACCCCGGGGCGCCGCCGGGGGAGGACCTCCGCTGTCTCCGGCCCGCCCGGCGTCCGCCCCGTCCTCCCCCTCAGGTCCAGCCCGCGTCCTGGACGATGCGGATCGCGTCGACCCGGTTGCGGGCGCCCACCTTGCGGATCGCGGTGGCCAGGTAGTTGCGGACGGTACCGCGGGAGAGGTGGAGGCGGGCCGCTATCTCGGCGACCGGGGCGCCCCGCGCGGCCAGGGACAGGACGCCCAGCTCACGGGTCGTCAGCGGCATCTCAGCGCCCTCCAACAGGGCCACGGTCAGCGGCTCGTCGAGGTACCGCTCGCCCTTGGCGACCCGGTACACCGCCGTGATCAGCCGCTCCGCGGAGGCGTCCTTGTCGACGAGGCCGAGCGCGCCGCCGTCGAACGCCCGGCGCAGCACCCCGGGCCGTTCCGGCGTGGTCAACACGACCAGCCGGTCACCCCACCGGGCCCGGAACGGCGCGCCGGGCGCCGCCTCCGAGCCCTCCAGACAGTCGCCGTCGACCACACACACATCCGTCGACGAGGTGTCGTGATCGGGTACGTCCGCGCGGGGAGACAGCGACATGACCTCCAGACCCTCGTCGGATCCGAGCAGTTGCACGAGCGCGGACCGCAGTAACCCCTCGTCGTGCACCACGAGAACACGAACCATGCTCACCCCACCATGTCCGGCGGCCGTCACCCGGAGACAGCCGCTCACGCTCCCCGCGCCACCGGCCATGTGCCCTCATCCGCCCATCCGGAACACCGGGCTCACGCACACCGGGGGCCCACCGCAGCCAATCCGCCGTTCTGACCGCCCCGGACGGGCGGCGCACCGGCGGCGGGTCAGTGGGAAAACGGCGAAGACACCCACTCCGGCCGAAAGTTGCGGAACCTCACCCCGCAACCGGACGGACGGGGTCCCACCCGCCGTCGGCGGGGAGATCCTGGCCAGCGCCTCCGGCGGGCCGTCGGGGTGGCGAGGGCACATGAGGCTTGGGGGAGTGGTTCACGGGGCGTACTCAGCGGTTTCCGGCCGGAGACCGCTGCTCGGCAATCTGGCGTGAATGCACCCACCCTGCTGGACTTTTCACCCCCGCGGCCCCCGCGCGGCCCTCGGCACGGGCCCACCCGTGGGGGTGCGGCGTGCTCCCGCGCACCCCCGCCCCCGCTACGGGTCGGCCGCCACGGCCGCTACGCAGACACCAGCAGGCGGTGTCCGCGCCGGGCGTGGGCGAGGGCCTCCGGGGTGAGCACGGGGCGTGGGACGAGAATCCCGCAGTCCGCGCAGACGGGGCCCGAGGACGGTTCGTGGTCCAGGTCGTACTTCCACACCAGACGGGCCCCGCCGCACACCGGGCAGGACCAGCCGGGCTCGCGCTCCAGCGCGGCGATGATCCGGCGCAGCACCTCGGCCAGCGGCTCACGGGGGTGCAGCCGCGGGTCGTCGCACCAGGCGACACCGAAGCCGCCCCACGTCATCCGGTGCCAGTCGTCCACGCTGCCCGGACGGCGCAGCCCGTCGTGCTTCTCCTTCCTGCGACGCTCGGCGAACTCGACCTCGTAGGCCAGCCACACCGCGCGCGCCTCCTCCAACTCCTCCAGCGCGGCCACGAGCCGCACCGGGTCGGGAGAGCGGTCCTCGGGGCCGAATCCGGCCCGCGAGCAGAGATGGTCCCAGGTCGCCCTGTGGCCGTAAGGGGCGAACCGCTCAAGGCACTTGCGCAGCGAGTAGCGCCGTAGCGCCAGATCACACCGTGGGTCGCGTACCTGTCTTGCCAGACTCCGGAAACCGGCCATCGCCCTGCACCTCCGTCACACCTGCACCTGCACTTCGGTTACTCCGGCTACTTCGGCTACTTCGGCGTCGTCGTACGGACGTCGCCGAATAGACGTATCGACAACCGATTCGGCTCCCCTCCGATCCCTCCGATGTCCGACGGCCGCCGTGAGCGGCGACCGTCACCGCCGGAACGTGACGCATGTTCATCTTCCAACGCGGGGATAACCGCGGGTAACATCCGGCCCCACCCACGTCCGTCAGGAGGTGCCATGCCTCGGCGCACCCCACGCAACGCGCTCGACAGACTGAGAACTCCCCGCGCATTCCACGGGTTCCTGAAGACGGCATCCGTATGCGTCCTCATGACCGGTCTCTTGTCGCCACTCTCCCGAGCGGCGGCGGCCGAACCCGCGGCCCCGCAGGTCACGGCCGTCGCCGACCACTGCGGCAACCAGTGCTCCGACATCCTGCCGCCCGGCCAGAACGGCAACGCCACCCTCGCCCAGATCCTGCTCCACCAGGTCTTCGGCAGCCGGCCCGCGCACGCGGCGGACCAGCTCGGCCCCTACGCCAACCTGGCCACCGGCTATCCCAACCTGACCGGTGCCACGATCAACTCCTTCTTCAACAACGCCTCGTTCGGCGTCCCCGCCGACCAGGTCGGCTCCACCGTCCGCCCCGCCGGACGCACGGACGTGACCATCGTCCGGGACAAGAAGACCGGCATACCGCACATCACGGGCACCACCCGGTACGGCACCGAGTTCGGCGCCGGGTACGCCGCCGCGCAGGACCGGCTCTGGCTGATGGACGTCTTCCGCCACGTCGGCCGCGGCCAGCTCACCGGCTTCGCCGGGGGCGCCCCCGCCAACCAGGGCCTGGAGCAGGAGTTCTGGCGCAACGCCCCGTACACGGAGGCGGACCTCCAGGCGCAGATCGAGGGCGCCGCCGCCCGCAACGGCGAGCGCGGACAGCAGGCCCTCGCCGACGTCAAGGCGTACGTCGACGGCGTCAACGCCTACATAGACGCCTCCGACTCCGGCCGCTACTTCCCCGGCGAGTACGTCCTCACCGGCCACAAGGACTCCATCACCAACGCCGGGACCATCGAGCACTTCAAGACCAGCGACCTGGTCGCGCTGGCCTCCGTCATCGGCGCCCTGTTCGGCTCCGGGGGCGGCGGCGAGGTCAACAACGCGCTCTCCCTGCTCGCCGCCCAGAACCGGTACGGCGTCGAGGAGGGCACCCGGGTGTGGGAGTCCTTCCGGATGCGCAACGACCCGGAGGCCGTCCTCACCGTCCACGACGGCAGCTTCCCCTACGGCGCCAAGCCCGCCGACCCGCAGGGCGCCGCCCTGCCCGACCCGGGCTCGCTCCAGCGCGAACCGCTGGTGTACGACCGTACCGGCGCCGCCGCTTCGGCCACCGCCGCCAGTACCTCCGCCTCGGCCGCCGCGCAGGCCGTCAGCTCCGCCCGGCGCGGCATGTCCAACGCCCTCGTCGTCAGCGGGAAGCACACCGCCAGCGGGCACCCCGTCGCCGTGTTCGGGCCGCAGACCGGCTACTTCGCGCCGCAGCTGCTGATGCTCCAGGAGATCCAGGGCCCCGGCATCAGCGCCCGCGGCGCCTCCTTCGCGGGTCTGAGCTTCTACGTGGAACTCGGCCGCGGCCAGGACTACGCGTGGAGCGCGACGACGTCGGGCCAGGACATCATCGACACCTACGCCGTCGAACTGTGCCAGGACGACTACCACTACCTCTACCGCGGCGCCTGCACGCCGATGGAGAAGGTCGAGCGGAAGAACGCCTGGAAGCCCACCGTCGCCGACTCCACGGCCGCCGGTTCGTACACCATGCGGGTCTGGCGGACCAAGTACGGCCCCGTCGAGTACCGCGCCACCGTCGGCGGCAAGAAGGTCGCCTACACCTCCCTGCGCTCGTCGTTCCTGCACGAGGCCGACTCGATCATCGGCTTCCAGATGCTGAACGACCCCGACTACGTCAAGGGCCCCGCCGACTTCCAGCGGGCCACCCAGCACATCAACTACACCTTCAACTGGTTCTACGCCGACGCCGAGCACACCGCGTACTACAACAGCGGCGACAACCCGGTGCGCGCGGCCGGGGTCGACGGCGAGTTCCCGGTGTGGGCGCGGCCCGCCCACGAGTGGCGGGACTGGACCCCGGAGACCAACACCGCCTCCTACACCCCGCCGTCCGCCCACCCCAGCAGCACCGACCAGGACTACTACATCTCCTGGAACAACGCGCAGGCGAAGGAGTACGCGGTCGCGCCCTGGGGCGACGGCTCCGTGCACCGCGGCAACCTCCTCGACGACCGGGTGAAGCGGCTGGTCGCCCAGGGCGGCGTGACCCGCCCCGCGCTGGTGAAGGCGATGGCGGAGGCCGGGCTCACCGACCTGCGCGCCGAGGACGTGCTGCCGAAGCTGCTGCGGGTGCTCGACAGCGCCCCGGTGACCGACCCGGCCGTCGCGGACGCCGTGCAGAAGCTCACCGCGTGGGTCTCCTCCGGCGCCAAGCGCACCGAGACGGCCGCCGGGTCGAAGAAGTACGCCCACGCGGACGCCATCCGCGTCCTGGACGCCTGGTGGCCGCTGCTGGTGAAGGCCGAGTTCGAACCCGGCCTCGGCAGCGACCTGTTCGGCGCCGTCACCGCCAACCTGCCCGTCGACGAGTCCCCGTCCGCCGCGCACGGCCCGACCGGCGCGCACGCCGGAAGCTCCTTCCAGTACGGCTGGTGGAGCTATGTCGACAAGGACATCCGGGCCGTCCTCGGCGAGCAGGTGAGCGGCCCGCTCGCGCGGACGTACTGCGGCGGCGGCACCCTCGGCGGCTGCCGGGACGTCCTCACCAGCACCCTGAAACAGGCGGCGGGCCGTACCGCCGCCCAGGTCTACCCGGGCGACGAGCACTGCTCGGCCGGTGACCAGTGGTGCGCCGACGCGATCATCCACCGGGCGCTCGGCGGCATCACCCAGGCCCCGATCAGCTGGCAGAACCGGCCGACCTACCAGCAGGTCGTGGAGTTCACCTCACACCGCTGAGACCCACGGTGACCTGAGGTGAACCTGGCGGCGGGCCGTCATCCGACGCGGCCCGCCGCCAGCACCAGCCGGGCCAGGTCCCGGTGCACGATGTCACTGTGCGCGCCCGCGGGCGGCCCGCCCCGCCGCACCACGGCCGCCGCGTCCACGTTCACGCAGCCCGACGCGGGCAGCCGCCGGTCCAGCGCCTCGGCGAGCGACCACGCGCGCGTGCCCGGCACCGCCCTGATCCCCTCGTAGCCGAGCGCGCCCCACCGGTCGCCGAGCACCCGCCCGAGGTCGAACGGGGCGAGGCCGCGGTCGTCGCCCGCCGTGCGGGACGCCAGCGGGTAGAACGTGCCGAGCGCCGAGTCGTGCCGGGAGTGGCAGCACACCACCGGACCGTCGACCCGCCGCTGACGGCCCGCGAGCGCGCCCTTCGCACGCGTGTCGTGCGGCAGCCGGTCCGCGAACGCGTAGTGCGAGAAGGCGCCCTGGAGCAGCGTCACCGACTTCACCGTGGCCACCCCGGGGGGCAGCCCGCGCAGCGCGAACGACACCAGCCGCGCCCCGAAGCTGTGTCCGACGAGGTGCACGCGCACGTGCGGCGCCGCTTGCGCCAGGTGACCGAGCAGCCGTCCGAGGCCGCGCTCGCCGACGGTGCCCGCCCGCCGCTTCATCGCGTGGTACGTCAGCTGCCGGAGCAGTTCCTGGGCGCCGTCCCAGGGGTTGGGCAGGGAGAAGGCGGGGCCCGGCCCGAGCCGCCCTTCGAGGTGCGCGAGCGCCGCGGCGAACTCCTCGCACACCTCGGCGGCCGGGGCGGTGAACAGGCCGGGCGGGGACGGCTCCGCCGCCGTCTCGGCGTCCCCCGCGTTCCCGGCGCCTTCGGTGTCCTCGGTGTTTTCGGCGTCCTCGGCGTCCTCAGCGTCTTCGGTGTCGAGGGCGGACACCGCGCCCGTGCCCGGGTCCGCCAGCAGCCGTGCCAGCCCCGCGAACTCCGTCAGCGCCGCCTCGTCGCCGGGCCGCTGGTCCAGCAGCTCCGCCAGCCGGTCCACCACCGTGGCCCGCCCGGGGAACGTCTCAAGCAGCGCCCTGCGGGTCGCCTTGTCGAGCGTCGGGCGCCCCGGCTCCCCGGCGGCGACGGACCGCGGGAAGTCGGGGATCGGCTCGTCCGGGAACCGCATCGACGGCCACACCACCCCGGCGTACCCGAGCCGGGCCGTCGGCGCGAGGGACGGCATCGGCGCGAAGAAGCCGCTGTAGAGCCGGGTGGCCGTCGAGCGGTCGTTGTTCCAGCCGTGCGCGAAGACCACCAGGTCCCGCACCCCGCGCGCGGTGACCCCGGACAGCAGCCGGTCCCTGCGGCGGCCGTCCGGGTCCCCGTCCGCGTCGAAGGTCAGCTCCCAGTACGGCGTCACGCTCATCGCCGGTTCCGCCATGACGGCACCTCCTCGTACCACAGGCCGGGTGCGGTGCATCGTCCTGCGGGAGGAGGGCGTTGGCCATACGCGCGGGCGCGGTCAGTGCGGGATCAGCGGTAGAGGAGGTACTTCACGCGCGTGCGCCGGAACGCCGCCAGCTCCTCCTGCCAGCCCGCCACCACCTCGTCGGTGTCCGCGCCCGCGTCGATCATCGTGCGCACCAGCGTGGAGCCGGTGAGCTTGTCGATCCAGTTGTCCGACCGCCAGGCGAAGCCGCCCCACGCCCGCTTGGCGGTGACCAGCAGACCGATCCCGGTGCGCACCGGGTCGAACGCGGCGCGGTCGTGCACGTGGAGCTGCACCCCGCCGACCGTCCTGCCCTGGAACTTGGAGAACGTCGGCGCGAAGTACGCCTCCCTGAAACGCACCCCCGGAAGGCCCAGTTCGTTGGCGGCGGCGGCCCAGCGGCCGTCGACGCCCTCCGCGCCCAGCAGCTCGAACGGCCTGGTCGTGCCGCGGCCCTCGGAGAGGTTGGTCCCCTCGAACAGACAGGTGCCGGAGTAGACCAGGGCGGTGTCCGGCGTGGGCATGTTGGGGCTCGGCGGCACCCAGGGCAGCCCCGAGGCGTCGTAGAGGTCCGAGCGGCGCCAGCCGGTCATCCGGACCGTCTCCAGCGGTACGGGGGTCTCCAGGAACTCCCCGTTGAACAGCAGCGCCAGCTCGGCCACCGTCATGCCGTGCGCCTGCGCGACCGGCTTGCGGCCGACGAAGGTGGCGAACTCCGGGTGCAGCACCGGGCCCTCGGCGGACCGGCCGCCGATCGGGTTCGGCCGGTCCAGGACGACGAAGCGCTTGCCCGCGAGGGCGGCGGCCTCCATGCAGTCGTACAGGGTCCAGATGTACGTGTAGAAGCGGGCGCCGACGTCCTGGATGTCGAACACGACGGTGTCCACGCCGGACGCGGTGAAGACGTCGGCGAGGGCCTGGCCGTTCTTCAGGTACGTGTCGTAGACCGGCAGGCCGGTCGCGGGGTCGTCGTAGCGGCCCTCGGAGCCGCCTGCCTGGGCGGTGCCGCGGAAGCCGTGCTCCGGGCCGAAGACGGCCCTGAGATCCACGTGCTCGTTGTCGTGCATGACGTCGACGATGTGGCGGACGTCTCGGGTGACGCCGGTGGGGTTGGTGACGATGCCGATGCGTTCGCCGCTGAGCTGGGCGTAGTCCTGGGCGGCGAGGTTCTCGAAGCCGGTCCGCCGGGGGCGGTGGCTGTCGGGCGCGGCGGCTGCGGTGGGGGCGGACAGGGACGCGGTCGCTGTGGCTGCTGCGAGCAGCGTTCGTCTGGACAGGCGCATGGGGGGACACGGTAGGCGCTTCCGCAGGCTGGGGGGAGGGTGCGGGGTGTGGGGGTTGCTCGCGCCCACGCGGCCGACCCGCACGTGTCACAGCCCCGCGCCCCTCTTTCCGGCGATGCCCAACCCTTCCTCTGGAACATACCGACTGGTTAGTCTGGCCGTCTCCGGGTCGGGATCGGATGCGTTGGAGGAGAACGAATGGTGGAAGCCGTGCAGGGCGCCGGGGTCGTCGTCACCGGGGCGGGAGGCGGGATCGGGGCCGCGCTCGCGCGGCGGTTCGCCGCCGCCGGGGCCCGGGTGGTCGTCAACGACCTGGACGCGGGGAAGGCCAAGGCGGTCGCCGACGAGATCGGGGGGACCGCCGTGCCGGGGGACGCCTCCGGCATCGTCGACGCGGCCCGCGACGCGCTCGGCGGGGTCGTCGACGTGTACTGCGCCAACGCCGGGGTCGCCGCCGGGGGGAGTGAGGCCGCCGAGGAGGCGGTGTGGGCGCTCGCCTGGGACGTGAACGTGATGGCGCACGTCAGGGCCGCGCAGGCGCTGCTGCCGGAGTGGCTGGAGCGGGGCTCCGGACGGTTCGTGTCCACCGTGTCCGCCGCCGGACTGCTCACCATGATCGGCGCCGCGCCCTACAGCGTCACCAAGCACGGCGCCCACGCCTTCGCCGAGTGGCTGTCGCTGACCTACCGGCACCGCGGGATCAAGGTGCACGCGATCTGCCCGCAGGGCGTGCGCACCGACATGCTCGCCGGGACCGGCAGCGCGGGCGACCTCGTGCTGACGCCCACGGCGATCGAGCCGGAGGCGGTCGCGGACGCGCTGTTCGCGGGCATCGAGGAGGACCGCTTCCTGATCCTGCCGCACCCCGAGGTCGCCGGGTACTACCGGCACCGGGCCGCCGACCCCGAGCGCTGGCTGACCACCATGAACCACATCCAGCAGAAGTGGGAGGCCACCCGGTGACCGTCCCGGCGGACGGGCTGCGGTACGCCGACCGGCCCTGGCTGGCCCTGCTCAGCGACGCCCAGCGCGCCCCCGTCCACCCCGACGACTCCCTGGTGCACGCCCTGCGCCGGGTCGTCTGGGAGGCGCCCGAGCGGACCGCCCTCGCCTACTTCGACGGGCGGCTCGACTACCGCGCGGTGGACGACCTGAGCGACTCCGTCGCCGGGTACCTCGCCGGGCGTGGGGTGGCACGCGGGGACCGGGTCGCCGTACTGCTGCAGAACTCGCCGCAGTTCGTGCTCGCCGTGCTCGGCGCCTGGAAGGCGGGCGCGATCGTCGTGCCGGTCAACCCGATGTACAAGGCGGGCGAGGTCGCGCACGTCCTGCGGGACGGCGAGGTGGCCGCGCTGGTCTGCTCCGACCGGGCCTGGGAGTCGTATCTGCGCGACACGGCCGCCGACTCCCCGGTGCGGACCGTCCTCACCGCCTGCGAGCTGGACTTCCAGAGCACCGACGACCCGCGCGTGCTGGGCTTCGAGCGGCTGCCGCGGGCGTCCGACGCCGACGACCTCACCGAGGTCGCTCGGGCCGGGCACCCGGCGCCGGCCGGGCGCGACCTGGAGCCCGGCGACATCGCGCTGATCAGCTACACCTCCGGTACCAGCGGCGCCCCCAAGGGCGCCACCAACACGCACGGCAACATCATGCACAACGCCGAGCGGCAGCGGGCCGGGCTCGACCTGCCCGCGCCGCCCGTGTACTTCGCGATGGCGCCGCTGTTCCACATCACCGGCCTGGTCTGCCAGCTCGGCGCCTGCCTGAACAGCGCGGGCACGCTGGTGCTGGCGTACCGGTTCGAGGCGGGCGTCGTCCTCGACGCGTTCGCCGCGCACCGGCCGCACTACACCGTCGGCCCCTCCACCGCCTTCATGGCGCTGGCCGCGCACCCCGGCGTCACCCGCGACCACTTCGCCTCCTTCGAGGTCATCTCCTCCGGCGGCGCCCCGCTGCCGCCCGCCCTGGTGGAGAAGTTCCGCGCCGGGTTCGGGCCGTACATCCGCAACGGGTACGGCCTGACCGAGTGCACCGCCCCCTGCGCCGCCGTACCGCCGCAGCGCGAGGCGCCCGTCGACCCGGTGTCGGGGACGCTCGCGGTGGGCGTGCCGGGGCCGGACACCGTCGTCCGGATCGTCGACGAGCGGGGCGCCGACGTGCCCTTCGGGGAGCAGGGCGAGATCGTGGTGCGCGGGCCGCAGGTCGTGCCCGGCTACTGGCGGCGCCCCGACGCCACCGCCGAGACCTTCCCCGAGGGGGAGCTGCGCACCGGCGACATCGGCTTCATGGACGCGCGGGGCTGGCTCTACGTCGTCGACCGCAAGAAGGACATGATCAACGCCTCCGGCTTCAAGGTGTGGCCGCGCGAGGTCGAGGACGTGCTCTACACCCACCCGGCGGTGCGTGAGGCGGCCGTCGTCGGGGTGCCCGACGGCTACCGCGGCGAGACCGTGAAGGCCTACGTCAGCCTCCGCCCGGGGGCCACCGCCGACCCCGGCGAGCTGGCCGCGTACTGCGAGGAGAGGCTGGCCGCCTACAAGTACCCGCGGCAGGTGGAGATCCTGCCCGACTTGCCGAAGACGGCCAGTGGGAAGATCCTCCGTCGGGAGCTGCGTTCGCGTTCCCGCGAAAGCGAGTAGGACCTCATGGAAAGGCAGGTGGCGGCAGTGCCCAGGACAACCGGAGAGGGAGCCCCGGTCCCGCAGCGGCTCCTGGCCGCCGCCACCCGGCTCTTCGCCGAGCAGGGCTACGACCGCACCTCGGTGCAGGAGATCGTCGAGGCGGCGGGCGTCACCAAGGGCGCGCTCTACCACTACTTCGGGTCCAAGGACGACCTGCTGCACGAGGTGTACGCGCGCGTGCTGCGCCTCCAGCAGGAGCGCCTGGACGCCTACGCCGACGCCGACGAGCCGATCGACAAGCGGGTGCGGGACGCCGCCGCCGACGTCGTGGTCACCACCATCGACAACCTCGACGACGCGTCGATCTTCTTCCGCTCCATGCACCACCTCAGCCCGGAGAAGAACAAGCAGGTCCGCGCCGAGCGGCGGCGCTACCACGAGAGGTTCCGGGCGCTGATCGAGGAGGGCCAGGAGGCGGGCGTCTTCAGCAAGGAGACCCCGGCCGACCTGGTGGTGGACTACCACTTCGGGTCCGTGCACCACCTGTCGACCTGGTACCGGCCCAACGGCCCGCTCACCCCGAAGCAGGTCGCCGACCACCTGGCCGACCTGCTGCTGCGGGCGCTGCGGCCGTAGCGCCGACGGATCTGTGCAAGGGGCGGTCGTCCTGGGCGACCGCCCCTTACCGCGTCACACGTACTTCTTCAGCTCCCGGCGCGCCAGCGACCGCTGGTGCACCTCGTCGGGGCCGTCCGCCAGCATCAGGGTGCGCGCGCCCGCGTACAGCTCGGCCAGCGGGAAGTCCTGGCTGACGCCGCCCGCGCCGTGCAGCTGGATCGCGCGGTCGAGGATCCCGACGACCGTGCGCGGGGTGGCGATCTTGATGGCCTGGATCTCGGTGTGGGCGCCGCGGTTGCCGACCGTGTCCATCATCCACGCCGTCTTCAGCACCAGCAGCCGCAGCTGCTCCACGGCCACCCGGGCGTCCGCGATCCAGTTCTGCACCACGCCCTGCTGGGCCAGCGCCTTGCCGAACGCGGTCCGTGACACCGCCCGTCGGCACATCAGCTCGATCGCCCGCTCGGCCATGCCGATGAGCCTCATGCAGTGGTGGATGCGGCCGGGGCCGAGCCGGGCCTGCGCGATGGCGAAGCCGCCGCCCTCCTCCCCGATGAGGTTCGACACCGGCACGCGCGCCTCGTCGAAGAACACCTCGGCGTGGCCGCCGTGGTAGTGGTCCTCGTAGCCGAACACCTGCATGGCCCGCTCCACCCGGACGCCCGGGGTGTCGCGCGGGACCAGCACCATGGACTGCTGACGGCGGATGTCGGGCCCGTCGGGCTCCGTCTTGCCCATCACGATGAAGATCTCGCAGCGCGGGTCCATCGCGCCGGAGATGTACCACTTGCGGCCGGTGATGACGTAGTCGTCGCCGTCCCGCCGGATGTGCGTGGTGATGTTGGTGGCGTCGGAGGAGGCGACCTCGGGCTCGGTCATCGCGAACGCCGAGCGGATCTCACCGGCGAGCAGCGGCTCCAGCCAGCGCTTCTTCTGCTCGTCGTCGCCGAACTGGGCGAGCACCTCCATGTTCCCGGTGTCCGGCGCCGCGCAGTTGGTCGCGGTCGGCGCCAGCTGCGGGGACCGGCCGGTGATCTCGGCGAGCGGCGCGTACTGGAGGTTGGTCAGCCCGGCGCCGTACTCGGTGTCCGGCAGGAAGAGGTTCCACAGGCCCTGGCGGCGGGCCTCGGCCTTGAGGTCCTCCACGATCCGCGGGGTCTCCCACGGCGACGCCAGCCGGGCGCGCTGCTCGTGTGCGACCGGCTCGGCCGGGTAGACGTACTCGTCCATGAAGGCGAGCAGCTTGGTGCGCAGCTCCTCGGTGCGCGCGTCGAACGCGAAGTCCATGGCGGTCAGCCTTCCTGGGTGCGGGTCAGAGTCGTCAGGCCGTGCTCGATGAAGACCGGGACCAGCTCACCGATGCGGTCGAAGCCGCGGCCGACGGTCTGGCCCAGGGTGTAGCGGTAGTGGATGCCCTCCAGGATCACGGCGAGCTTGAACCAGGCGAACGCCGTGTACCAGGAGACGGCGGAGACGTCGCGCCCCGAGCGCGCGGCGTACCGCTCGACCAGCTCGGCGGGGCTGGGGTGGCCGGGCGCCTCGGCGGTGGTGGAGACGGGGGAGCGGGGCAGCCCGAGCAGCGTGCTGTACATCACCAGCAGGCCCAGGTCGGTCAGCGGGTCGCCGAGGGTGGACATCTCCCAGTCGAGGATCGCCGTGATGCGGTCCTCGCCGTCGATGAGCACGTTGTCGAGGCGGTAGTCGCCGTGCACGACGGTCGGCGCGGGGGAGTCGGGCAGCTCGCGGCCGAGGGTGGCGTGCAGTTCGTCGATGCCGGGCAGGTCGCGGTTGCGGGAGGCGTCGAGCTGCTTGCCCCAGCGGCGCAGCTGGCGGTCCAGGAAGCCCTCCGGACGGCCGAAGTCCGCGAGGCCCACCGCGGCGGGGTCCACGGCGTGCAGGTCGACCAGGGTGTCCACCAGCGACAGCGCCACCGCGCGGGTGCGCTCCGGGCCCAGCGGGGCGAGCTGGTCGGCGGTGCGGTAGGGGGTGCCCGCGACGAACTCCATGACGTAGAACGGCGCTCCGAGCACCTCCTCGTCCTCGCAGAGCAGCACCGGGCGGGGCACCGGTACGTCGGTGGGGTGCAGGGCGCTGATCACGCGGTGCTCGCGCTTCATGTCGTGCGCGGTGGCCAGCACATGGCCGAGCGGCGGGCGCCGCACGACCCAGCGGCCGGTGCCGTCGGTGACGTCGTAGGTGAGGTTCGACCGCCCGCCCTCGATCAGCCGTCCGGTCAGGGGGCCGCGCACCAGGCCGGGCCGCTCACGGTCGAGCAGGCCGCGCAGCCGGTCGGGGTCGAGGCCAGGCGGGTGGTCGGGGCTCATCGTCGCTCCTGGGGACGCGTTGACAGGACCAGACCATGATGCCGACCGGTCGGTATGGCGTCCAGGGGTGGGGCCCGACGTGATCGGGGCCACGGTGGGGCGACGGCCTCCCGCGCGGGAGGGCCCTCGGCCGGGCCCGTGTCCTCGGTCTCACCGACGGGCTTGCGCACGACGACCGGCGGAATCGGCCGCGATCCG
>NZ_JBEYHH010000043.1:0-59015 GCF_040635175.1 Streptomyces sp. NPDC006997 | reverse complement strand
GACGCGACGAACATGCCGATGGTCACCGCGTCGCTCCAGCCGTCCGACTCGGCGCGCGTGAAGCCGTAGACCAGCGAGACCAGGCCGAGGGTGGAGGCCGACAGCGCCTCCGTGACCGGCTGGAAGAAGGTCTGACCGCCGGACGAGCAGTCGCCGCTGCCGCCGGAGGTGAGGCCGATCGCGCTGCTGCCGGAGAACAGCGAGCCGCCGCTGTCGCCGGGCTCGGCGCACACGTCGGTCTGGATGAGGCCGTTGACGATGTCGCCGTTGCCGTAGTTCACGGTGGCGTCCAGGCCGGTGACCGTGCCGTCGTGCACCTGGGTCGTCGAGCCGCTGCGGGTGACGTCCATGCCCACGGTGGCCTCGGCGGCGCCCGAGATGGCCTGGGCGGAGCCGTTGTAGAGGTTGACCTCGCTCGGGTGGTCGACGTCCGCGGTGTACTTGACCAGGCCGTAGTCGTCGCCGGGAAAGCTGGAGGTGTCGTTCTCCCCGATCACCGTGCCGGAGGAGTCCGACCAGGTGGAGACGGACTCGGTGCAGTGCCCCGCGGTCAGGAAGTACGGCTCGCCGCCCCTGACCACGTTGAAGCCGAGCGAGCAGCGCCCGCCACCGCCGGTGATGGCGTCGCCGCCCGCGACGAAGGGGGTGAACTCCCCCTTGGTCCGCTTCAGTTCGGCGACCGCGCCGAGTCTGTCGACGGCCTCGGTGAGCTTGGCCCACTCCGCCT
This sequence comes from Streptomyces sp. NPDC006997, assembly GCF_040635175.1. Lineage (NCBI taxonomy): Bacteria > Bacillati > Actinomycetota > Actinomycetes > Kitasatosporales > Streptomycetaceae > Streptomyces > Streptomyces sp. NPDC006997. The sequence goes on along the minus strand of NZ_JBEYHH010000043.1, from coordinate 58,288 downwards.
CGGAGACGGTGCGGTCGGCGGTGACGACGACCTTGTTGGTGCGCGGGTCGGTCACCCAGGACGTGCCGGGGACGGCAGCGTCCTCGCTCAGGGCGGCCCGGGCGCTCTCCAGCTCGGCGAGGGAGTGCTCGACGATCCGGGCCCGTGCGCCCGCCTCCTCGGCGAGCCGGGCGGCGGCCTCGTCGAGGACGTTCACGACGAGGTTCCCGGACCGCGCGTCGTAGTACGTGCCCGCCGCGGCGGCGCCGAGGTCCGCGCCGAGCGTCGAGGCGAGCTTCCCCGCCGCGGGCACCGAGAGGGTGTGGGGTGCCGGTGCCGTGGGGGGTTCGCTGGCGTTCGCACTCTGGAAGGTGACACCCGCGGCGATCAGTGCGGCGATGCCCGCACCCGCCACGGCGGCCCGCCGCCCGGGTATGCGTCGGTGCTTCAACTCACGTCCTCCTGTGGGGGGTCGGCCCCCGCGGCCGTGGGGACCGCGGGGACCGGAAGGCTGGTTGACGAGCGACCACTCTCCCCAACCGCACAGGGCGCACACAAGGTCGACTGCCGGACGCGCACACGGTAACCACCGCGCGCCCTCGGCTCCTTCACCACCCCGGCCCGCTCCGGACCGCCCCCGAGGAAACGTTCGCACCGCAAACGCCACGCAGGGGTGACCACCCGGCGGCACCCACGGACGAGCCCCCGCACGCGGGTCGCGTGCGGGGGCTCACCGGATCGGACGGACCGGCCTCTCCAGGAGGCTGGGAGTTCTTCCGCGTTCTAGTAGACGCTGACGCCGTAGGCGCTCAGGGCCTCCGTCACGGGCTGGAAGAAGGTCGTACCGCCGGAGCGGCAGTTGCCACTGCCGCCGGAGGTCAGACCGTAGGCGGTGCCGTTGCTGCCGTACAGCGGGCCGCCGGAGTCGCCGGGCTCGGCGCAGACCGTGGTCTGGATCAGGCCGTAGACGATGTCGCCGCCGCCGTAGTTGACGGTGGCGTTGAGGGCGGTGACCCGACCGCTGTGCGTACCGGTGGTGGAACCGTCACGGATGACGGTGGTGCCCACGCTCGGCGTGGCCGCGCGGGTGATGTCCACGCCACCCGCGGTGCCGGGCTTGCTGATGGACGAGTTGGTGTACCGGACGATGCCGTAGTCGTTGCCCGGGAAGCTGGACCCGGCGGTCGACCCGAGGACGGTGCTGCGCCCGGAGTTGGCGTACCAGGTGCCCGCGCCGTCGGTGCAGTGACCGGCGGTCAGGAAGTACTGGGCGCCGCTGCTGGTGCGCACGTTGAAGCCGAGGGAGCAGCGCCAGCTGCTCGCGTAGATGGCGTCGCCACCCTGGATGAGCTTGTTGAACTTGCCCGGGGTGCGCTTGATGGTGATCGCTCCGGAGTTGGCCCCGGCCTTCTCCTTGATCTCGGCGATCTCGGCCTGGGAGACCGTGCTGTCGACGGTGACGACGACGCGGTCGGTCTTCTCGTCGACGGCCCAGGCGGTGCCGGGCACATCGGCCTGGAGCACCGCGTCGCTCGCCCTGCTGAGCTGGGTGGTGCTGAAGGTGGCGGCGTCGCTGGCGTTCGCGCTGGGGACCGCGATCGCAGCCGCGGCCACGAGTCCGGTGGATACGGCGATCAGCCGGAACCGTCTCGAAATGCCGCCGCGGGGGGTGGTGCGCTCGATCCTCACTTGTCGTTCCTCCACATGGGAAGTCGGGGGCCCGCGTGGGGTCGGGGCCCGTGAGGCGCAGCCAGCGGCCCGGGGTTCGGATTCCGAACACGACGTGCCCCTGACAAGCGCTGAGGGGGAGTATTCGGCCGAACGTACGGTCGGCGCAAGGGCACCTTTCGGCCGCTGGCCTGTGCGGCGGCCGTACGACCGCCCGCCGGGCGCCCGCCCGCGGCGGCCCCCCGTCACCCCGTCAGACCGGGCCGTGTCTCACCGCGTCGGCCGCGGGACGGGCCCGCGCCCCCGTCGGCCGCCCGGCACCCGGGGTTGTCCGGAATTAGTTGTTCCGGATGCCGCGGCGACCGGGCGCCCGGGGGCGCGCTCAGCTTCCGTCAGCAGTCACAGCCGCAGTCGCAGCCGCAGCCGTCACAGCAGCCGGAACAGTTGGAGCAGCAGTCACAACAGTCGCAGCAGTCGGAGCAGTTCTCGCCGCACCGGCGGCACAGGCCGTCCTTGCGCTCCCCCGACCACGGACTGGTGTACTCCCCGCAGCACAGCTGGCACGTGCAGGCCAGCCCCGCCCACACCGCGCACCCCGCGAGCAGCCCCCGCCGGTTCCCGCGCGGCGGCTCGGGCGGCGGCGGACCGCCGGGACCACCGGGACCACCGGGCGGCGCGTACGGTCCCGCGCCGTGCGCGCAGGTGGCGGACGTGCCGAAGGCGCGGTCCACGGAGGCGGGCAGTTCGTGCACGAGCAGCCGGTGCGCCAGCCGCCCGTCCGTGAACTCCACCTCGCCGAGCGCCAGCCGGATGCCGTGCACGGCGTCGTCGGCGAGCCGCCGCGCCTCGGTGAGCGGCGTCCCGGTGGCGGTGAGCGGGTTCCAGGCACCCGCGGCGGCGTCGGCGTCCCGGTCCTCCACGGCGTCCAGCAGGTGCGCCAACCGCCCGAACAGCCGCCCGGCCTCCCCGAGCGGCTCGGCGTTCCCCGGCCGTCCGGCGAGGACGGCGGTGTGCGCGAAGGCCGCCGCGGTGGCCGTCTCGGTCGGCTCGGTGACCGCGAGGACCGGCGTGCCGGGCCCGGCCAGCGCCTCGACCCCGGCCTGCCGGTCCACGGCGTCGACCAGCAGTCCCGTGTCGAACCCGACCGCGGTCCCGCTGCGGGCGCCCGCGCGCCCCCACCCGTCGGCGACCTTGCGCGCGGCGAGCGCCACCGGGCGCCGGGCGAGCAGCCCGTCCCCGTCGGTGACGTGGTCGCGCATCTTGGCCGAGGCGAGCACCAGCGAGACGGCCGCCGCGAGCCGGGCACCCTCCCCCCGGGCGACGGACGCGGTCCGCATCCCCCGCAACGGGCACGGCCCCGCCGTACGCCGCCCGTCCTCCGACCGCCCCGCCTGAGCCTCCGTCAGTACGGAGACGAGCAGCCCGTCGTAGTTGGTGACCAGCCGCGCGAACTGTCCGTGGTCGCGGCGCAGTGCGAGACAGAGCCCGCACAGATGCGCCATCCACTCCGTCTGGAGCCGCTCACCGAGCCGATGGCGGCAGGGCCTGACGATGCCGAACATGACGTTCCCCCGTGCTTCCGTTCCCCGTGCTCCCCCGTGGTGCGGCGGGAACGTGTCCCACCTTCGAGCGACGGCATCCTATCGACGGATGGTCATCTCCTGTGTCCCGCTCCTGGCACAGTCCCGTTCACCCTTACGCACCGCTCGTCACCCGGACGCGGGCAAGAGTCATATTTCACTCACAGTCAGCAGCCGTTTGCGGAACGACCCTTGGGAAACACGGACTCTCGACGTATTCGCTGTGCACCAGTACCGTCACAAACCCCCCGCGCGGCGTCTAACCACTTGGCGCGACGTCCGCATCATGGATGACCATAGGGATGCGGAAGGTACGAGTGACCGCTGTGAGAGGAGGCGTCCATGGGATCGGTACGCAAGGCGAGTGCGTGGCTCGGCCTCGTCGACGACAACGATGACGAGCGCTACTACGACGACGACTACTCCGAGGGAACCGACAACGGGGACGCCTGGGTCACCGACCCTCGGGTGAAGGTGGCCACGGACACGGCCGAGGAGAAGGGCCGCCGGATCGGCACGGTGACCCCGGACAGCTTCCGGGACGCGCGCGCCATCGGCGAGCTGTTCCGGGAGGGGGTCCCGGTCATCATGAACCTCACGGCCATGGAGCCCGCCGACGCCAAGCGCGTGGTGGACTTCGCGGCCGGGCTGATCTTCGGCCTGCGCGGTTCGATCGACCGGGTGTCGAACAGGGTGTTCCTGCTGTCCCCCGCCAACACGGAGATCATCAGCGGGGAACCGGCCGCCCACCGGGCGGACGGCTTCTTCAACCAGAGCTGAGGCGGGGCCGAGCACCACCGGCCCCGCCCCACCCCCGGCCTTACCGGAAGGCGTCCAGTCCGGTGAGCGCCTTGCCCAGCACCAGCTGGTGCATCTCGACGGTGCCCTCGTAGGTGAGCACCGACTCCAGGTTCGTCGCGTGCCGCATGACGGGGTACTCCAGCGAGATCCCGTTGGCACCCAGGATCGTCCGGGCCGTACGGCAGATGTCGATGGCCTCGCGCACGTTGTTGAGCTTGCCGAAGCTGACCTGCTCGGGACGCAGGCGGCCGGCGTCCATCCGCCGCCCCAGATGGTGGGCGAGCAGGATCCCCTTGTGCAGTTCCACCGCCATGTCGGCGAGCTTGGCCTGGGTGAGCTGGAAGCCGCCGATGGGCCGCCCGAACTGCTCCCGCGACGTCGCGTAGTCGACCGCCGCCTCGAAGGAGCTGCGCGCCGCGCCCATCGCGCCCCACACGATCCCGTACCGGGCATGCGACAGACAGCTCAGCGGCCCGCGCAGCCCGGTCACCTCCGGCAGCACGGCGTCGGCGGGCAGTCGTACGTCGTCCAGGACCAGCTCGCTGGTGACGCTGGCCCGCAGCGACCACTTGTGCCTGATCTCGGGCGCGGAGAACCCGGGGCTGTCGGTGGGGACGACGAAGCCGCGCACCCCGTCCTCCGTCTGCGCCCAGACGACCGCGACGGAGGCGACGGAGCCGTTGGTGATCCACATCTTGCGGCCGCTGAGGACCCAGTCGGCGCCGTCGCGCCGGGCGTGGGTGCGCATCGAGGCGGGGTCCGAGCCGTGGTCGGGCTCGGTGAGCCCGAAGCAGCCGATCAGCTCACCGGCGGCCATGCCGGGCAGCCAGCGCCGCTTCTGCTCCTCGCTGCCGAAGCGGTGGACGGCGTACATGGCGAGGGAGCCCTGCACCGACACCAGCGAGCGGATGCCGGAGTCGGCGGCCTCCAGCTCCAGACAGGCCAGCCCGTACTGCACGGCGCTGGCACCCGCGCAGCCGTACCCGCTGAGCGACATCCCGAGCGCGCCGATCCCGCCCAGCTCCTTCGCCAGCTCCCGGATGACGGGCAGCTCGCCGGTCTCGTACCACTCGGCGACGTACGGCAGCACCCGCTCCGCGGCCCACCGCCGCACGGTGTCCCGGACGGCGAGGTCCTCGGGGCTGAGCAGGTCGTCGAGGCCCAGGGGGTCGCGGGGATCAAAGGGGGGCAACTTGGCGGACACGAGGCAACACCCTCCGACTCAAAACTAGCGCTGCTAACAGCAGCTTTCAGGCCGACGGTAGGGGGCGCGGTGGCGGTGCGTCCACCCGTCAACGGACAGCGGACGGGTGGGTGTGGTGGAAGACTCCCCACCGCTCACGCGGAGACGCGGGACTTCTCGGCCCCCCGCTGCGCGGGCACCTCAGCCGGAGCCGCCGACTCGCACTGCATCACCCGCGGCAACCGCAACGCCATCAACGCCCCCAGCAACAACAACCCCGCACTCACCAGCAACGTCACGTGCAGCCCGTGCACGAAGCAGTCGCGAGCCACCTGTCGCAGGCTCTCCCCCGCCGACCCGCCGAGCCGCGCGGCGACCTCGTACGCCTCGCCCAGTGAGTGCCCGGCGTCCGCGGACGCCGACTCCGGCACCCCCGGAACGGCCCGCACCCCGGGCGCGTACGCCGCGTTCATCACGCTGCCGAGCAGCGCGATGCCGATCCCGGCGCCCAGCTGGTACGACGTCTCGCCGATCGCCGCCGCGCCGCCCGCCCGCTCCGGCGGAGCCTCGCTCAGCATCGACTCGTACGCCCCGAACAGCGTCGCCTCCAGGCCGAAGCCGAGCAGCACGAACCCGGAGAGCATCAGCGCGGGCTCGTCGTGCCGTCCCAGCGCGGTCAGCAGCACCACCGCACCCGCGGTCAGACAGAACCCGAGGCACACCATCCGCCGTGGTCCGAACCGCCGCAGCATCCGGGCACCGGCCAGCCCCGCCGCCATCGCCGCGACGGTCAGCGGCAGCAGCCGCAGGCCGGTCTGCAGGGGGGAGAGCCCGAGCACCAGTTGCAGGTACTGCGCGGCGATCAGCTCCAGCCCCACCAGGGCGAGCATCGCCAGCACGATGCACCCGACGGCGGTGCTGAACGCCGGACGGGCGAACAACCGCAGGTCGACCAGGGGATACGGGCGGCGCCGCTGCCGTCGTACGAAGAGCGTCAGCAGGGCGGCACCGGCCAGCAGCGGCAGCACCGTGAAGGGGCTGGCCACCGACTCGCCGCCGCCCAGCCGCTTCACCCCGAGGACGGTCGCGAAGAGTCCGGCCGCCGCGGTCAGCGCGCCGACCACGTCCCAGGGGCCGTGGCCGTCGCCGGTCGACTCGGGCAGCAGCAGCCGCCCCACCGGCAGGCTGACCAGCATCAGCGGGATGTTGACGAGGAAGACGGACCCCCACCAGAAGTGCTCCAGCAGGAAGCCGCCGAGCAGCGGTCCGACCGCCGCGCCGACCGCGGCCACCGCGCTCCACACACCGATCGCGAGCGCCCGCTCCCGCCGGTCGGGGAAGACCTGCCGCAGGATGGAGAGGGTCGCGGGCATGATCATCGCGCCGCCGACGCCGAGCAGCGCCCGCGCGAGGATCAGCAGCTGCGGGCCCGGGGCGAGGGCCGCGAGCAGGGAGGCCACGCCGAACAGGGCGTAGCCGAGGAGCAGGATCCGTCTGCGGCCCACCCGGTCGCCGAGGGTGCCGAAGAGGATCAGCAGCGAGGCGCAGACCAGTGGGTAGACGTCGACGATCCAGAGCAGCTCTATCGCGCCGGGCCTGAGGTCCTCGGTGACGGCGGGGATCGCCACGTGCAGCACGGTCGCGTCGACGGCGACCAGCAGCAGGCTGGTACAGAGGACGACGAGAACCACCCAGCGGTTGGCACCGGCCCCGGCCGCCCGACGGCGCAGCCCAGCGGCGGCCGAGGTCGTCCCGGACATGTACACGTACCTCCCAGATGTTCCCTCGCGTCCGGCGGGCTCACGGGGTGGGGACTCCCCGCGACTCGGCCGGAGAGGAGCGGTTCCTCCGGCCCACGCAGACGAACGGCGAGTGACACGTCAGCGTACGCGAGTTCCGGACAGGGTCACGTGGCGGACCTCTCACACCGCCACCGGATCGATGTGGCGTACACCACTCCGCTTCCGCGCCGCCCGGCCGTCCGGCACGGGCGGTACGGCGCCCACCCGATAATCGAGCCCGTGATCGATCTAGCGACGCGCGTGGCGCCCCCCGGTGCCGCGCCCACCTGGCGCCGGGCAGCCCCGGCCCTCCTCGGGTACGCCGCCGTGCGCGCCCTGGGCCTGCTCGTCCTGGCCGGCTGGAGCGCCGCGCGCGGCACGAGCGCGTACCCGCTGCTCACCGCCCGCTGGGACGCGCTCTGGTACACCGGGGTCGCGGAGCTGGGCTACGGCTACGAGGTGCGGCTGCCGAACGGCGACGTCCACTCCAACCTGGCCTTCTTCCCCCTGCTGCCGTGGCTGGAGCGGCTGGGGCATGCGGCGACCCCGCTGTCGTACGCCGATTCCGGTTTCGTCGTGAGCCTGCTCGCCTCGCTCGCCGCGGCCTGGGGGGTCTTCGCGGTGGCGGACCATGTGTACGGGCGGCGGGCCGGGGTCTGCGCGGTACTGCTGTGGGCGGCGCTGCCGGTCGGGATCGTGCAGTCGATGGCGTACAGCGAGTCGCTGTTCACCGCGCTGGCCGCCTGGGCGCTGTACGCCGTGCTGACCGGCCGCTGGGTGGCCGCGGGCGCCCTGGCGCTGCTGGCGGGGCTGACCCGTCCGGTGGGGCTGGCCGTGGTGGCGGCGGTGTGGACGGCCGCCGTGGTGACGTTCGTACGCGACCGGCGGGCCCGGCGGGTTGCGCCGTCCGGGCGAGCCCGGAGCACGGCCCCGCCGTCCGGCGCCCACGGTGACGAACGCGCCCCCCTGCCCTCCCCCGGCCCGTCCCCGGAGGGCGCACCCGTCTGGCGGCGCGCCCTCGGTATGGCGCTCGCGCCGCTGGGCGCCGCCGGGTACGTCCTGTGGGTCGGCCACCGCACCGGCGCCGGCCCGCTCGGCTACCTCGACGTCCAGGCGGGGTGGCGCAACGGCTTCGACGGCGGCTACGCCTTCGCCCGCTTCGTCGGCGAGAAGTTCACGTCGTTCCCCTCGGCCCTGGCGGGCGTCGCGCTGGTGGTCGGGGTGGGGCTGCTGGGGTGGCTGTATGTCGTCTGCGTACGGCAGCGCCAGCCGCTCCCGCTCCTGGTGTACGCGGGCGCCGTCACCGCCCTCGCGCTGTGCGCGTCGAGCTACTTCGGCTCCAAGCCCCGGCTGCTGCTGCCCGCCTTCCCGCTGCTGCTGCCGCTCGCCCGCGCCCTGGCGGGGGCGCGTCCGCGCACGTCGGCCCTGGCGGTGGCCGCGACGGTCGCGGTCTCGGCGGTGTACGGGGCCTTCTGGCTGAACGGCTCGGGTCCGCCGTGAACCCGCGACGGCCCCGCGGTGATCGTCCGGGAAATACCGTCCCACCATCCGGTGAACACATATAAAAGCAAGCCAAAACATTACCTGAGGAATGATCAAAGGAATTGCGGGGAAGGAGGTCCAGGGATTACGGAATCCATGGAAATAAACCCCGCTCTGAGATCAATCCCACATCACATCGTCATTACAACCCCGGTGATTCGCGGGGGAACTGACCTCACTCCCTGTAACGTCGATTGGGTGCGTACCGAACCAATGCCGACCCGGCTCGACCGGATCTTCGCCCGACTGGACCGTGAACCGGTGCGGCCCGTCCTCGACGTGCCGCGGATGACACGGCACCGGGTGGTGCTCTTCGGCGCGACGCTCGCCTTCTACCTCGCCATCGTGCTGGCCGTCGCGGTCACCTCGTGGCTGGTCCGCTTCGACTGGCAGGCGATGCTCTTCCGGCCGTACCAGCAGTGGCCGGAGATCCACGCCTTCCTGGACTACTGGGTGGTCCTCGGCCAGCGCGGGCCGACCGCCGTGATGGTCGCCGCCTGGCTCGGCTGGCGGTCCTGGCGGCAGCACACCCTGCGTCCGCTGCTGGCCTTCGGCGCGGCCCTGCTGCTGCTGAACATCACCGTGGGCGCCGTGAAGTACGGCCTCGGCCGCTCGGGCCCGCACTACGCGACCGACGTCGGCTCCAACGAGATGTGGCACTGGTTCCAGGCCGGAAGCGACATATTTCCCTCGGGACACACCGCGAACGCGGTGGTGACCTGGGGCATCCTCGCCTACCTGGCCTCCACGCCACGGGCCCGGCGCTGGCTGTCGGCCCTGTCGGCGGTGCTGTCGCTGAGCGTGGGGCTGACCACGGTCTACCTCGGTACGCACTGGCTGAGCGACGTGTTGCTCGGCTGGGCCGCCGGTCTGCTGATCCTGCTCGCGCTGCCCTGGTGCGAACCGCTGATCGCCCGCGCCGAGGCCGGGATCCTCACCCAGCGCGACCGCTGGACGGAGCGCCTCCCCGGCTCCCGTACGACACCGCGACCCGCGCCCGCACCGGCTCCCGTCGGCGCGGCCGTCGGCCGCACGGCGGGGACCACGGCGGGTCCCGCGGCCTCGGGGCACGGCGGCGACGCCGCTCCCGCGCTGGTCGCCTCGGCGGCCCCGCAGGACGAAGCCGAACCGGAGCCCGACCCGGCCGCGCCGGTGCGCGAGACCATCCTGCCGTCGGCGGTGCGGGCCAACCGGCCGCCGCCGCACCTCGCCCCGGGCCCGCACACGGTCCGCTCCGAGCGCACCCCGGTCACCCCGGTCGGCAGCCGCAGGCCGCCGCACTCCGACCGGGCGCCGCGCAACGCGCCCTCGGCGGCCCGGCCCACGACGGGCGGCTGAGCGGGCGGCGCCGCCCGCTCAGCCCTTCCAGGACCGCACCACCCGGTCGTCCCTGACCTCGAAGTTCAGTCGCCCCACGCGGTACTCCATCGTGATGATCGCGCCCGGCGGCAGCGACCGCACCGTGGACCAGCCCCGCTCACGCGCGCGCCGTTCGGCGGTGGCCGCGTCCAGGCCCACGTAGGCGTCCGGGCTGTCCTGGGGTTCCGCTGGAGGTGTCGGAATGGGTGCCATACGGCCACGCTAGGCGCTGCGCGCCGACCGGGGAAGCCCGGGCCGTGCACCGAGGGTCACTGATCCCCCTCCGGTCACGCTTCTGTCACAGGATCACGACACGCGTTTCGGTCGGCCTCACCCGGCCGGATGAGTGGACCGGTACGTCTTCAGCGGGCTTTCGACCGCAATTCCCGCGTGTCGCCGCGACCTCTCGAATAAAGCAGCGGAAAGTTCCCGGAGGACTGTCCGAGAACCGCGGCCTGAGCCCTTTTCCTTCCGATTCCGGGCCGGGCCACTGCGGCCCGGTGCCGCACAGGAAATACCCGGCTCCCCCACAGCACCTCCGTTCGCCCCCTGTCGCGGCGCGCCCGAGCGCGAGCATCAGGGCGAGGGCCCGTGGCCACGGCGCGGGCTTCCACGGGCCCGGGCGCGACGAGCGAAGGGGCGAGCGAGCCATGGGGACGGAGACGGTACCGGCGCCGGTACGACCCGCGGGGGCCAGGCGGCACGGCCGGGTGGTCGTGGACTGGCTGACCACCACCGACCACAAGAAGATCGGCCACCTGTACCTGATCACCTCCTTCGGCTTCTTCCTGGTCGGCGGGGTGATGGCCCTGCTGATGCGGGCCGAGCTGGCCCGGCCGGGGCTCCAGCTGGTGAGCAACCAGGAGTTCAACCAGCTGTTCACGCTGCACGGCACGATCATGCTGCTGCTCTTCGCGACCCCGAGCTTCGCGGGCTTCGCCAACGAGCTGATGCCGTTGCAGATCGGCGCGCCCGACGTGGCCTTCCCCCGGCTGAACATGTTCTCGTACTGGCTGTTCCTGTTCGGCGGGCTGATCGTGCTCAGCTCGCTCCTCGTGCCCAGCGGTCCGGCCGACTTCGGCTGGTTCGCCTACGCGCCGCTCAACAGCGCGGAACGCTCGCCCGGCATCGGCGGCGACCTGTGGATCATGGGGCTGGCGCTGGCCGGGTTCGGCACGATCCTCGGCGCGGTCAACTTCATCACCACCGTCGTCGGGATGCGCGCCCCCGGGATGACGATGTTCCGGATGCCGATCTTCACCTGGAACACGCTGTTCACGTCGATCCTGGTGCTGATGGCGTTCCCGGTGCTGGCGGCGGCGCTGCTCTGCCTGGAGGCCGACCGGCGGTTCGGCTCGCACGTCTTCGACGCGGCCAGCGGCGGCGCGCTGCTGTGGCAGCACCTGTTCTGGTTCTTCGGCCATCCCGAGGTCTACATCATCGCGCTGCCGTTCTTCGGCATCATCACGGAGATCATCCCGGTCTTCAGCCGCAAGCCGCTCTTCGGCTACCTGGGCATGGTCGGCGCGACGATGGCGATCACCGGTCTGTCGGTGGTGGTGTGGGCGCACCACATGTTCGCGACCGGTGCGGTGCTGCTGCCGTTCTTCTCCTTCATGAGCTTCCTGATCGCGGTGCCGACGGGGGTGAAGTTCTTCAACTGGACCGGCACGATGATCAAGGGCTCGCTCTCCTTCGAGACGCCCATGCTGTGGTCGGTGGGGTTCCTGGTGACCTTCCTCTTCGGCGGGCTGACCGGGGTGATCCTGGCCTCGCCGCCGATGGACTTCCACGTCACCGACACCTACTTCGTGGTGGCCCACTTCCACTACGTCGTCTTCGGCACCGTGGTCTTCGCGATCTTCGCGGGGTTCTCCTTCTGGTGGCCCAAGTTCACCGGGAAGATGCTCGACGAACGGCTCGGCAAGATCCACTTCTGGACGCTGTTCACCGGCTTCCACACCACGTTCCTGGTGCAGCACTGGCTGGGCGCCGAGGGGATGCCCCGCCGGTACGCCGACTACCTCGCGGCGGACGGCTTCACCGCCCTGAACACCGTCTCGTCCATCGGCTCCTTCCTGCTGGGCATGTCGACCCTGCCGTTCCTCTACAACGTGTGGAAGACCGCGAAGTACGGCGAGAAGGTCGACGCCGACGACCCGTGGGGCTTCGGACGTTCCCTGGAGTGGGCGACGTCCTGCCCGCCGCCGCGCCACAACTTCCACGCGCTGCCGCGCGTCCGCTCCGACTCCCCGGCGTTCGACCTGCGCCACCCGGAGTACGGCGTCCGCCACCCCGTCCAGCGGCCCGACCCGGCTCAGGGCTCGTAGGCCAGCTGCGGGACGTCGAAGCAGGTCTCGGTCATCTCGCCCTGCGTGACCCATCCCCCGCCGTCCTGCCAGCGGGCGACCGAGAGGCAGTCGCGGCGGTGGGCGGGCGGCTCGGGGCTCGGCTTGAAGCTCACCGGCAGGAGCAGACCGCCCGCGGTGTAGCCGTCCGCGCGGTTGACGCGGGCGTCGACGCACGCGCGCGTGACGCCCGTCGCCTCCTTCGCGCACGCCGTGGCCGCGTCCGTGAACCACCTCGCCGCCGCCCACCCCTCCAACTGCCACTGCGCGTGCGTCTCCAGCCCCTCGGTGGCGTCCCGGAACTCCCGTACGGCCGGGTGCCCGGTGTCCTCGAAGTTGCGGCTGGAGCCGGTCGCCCACAGGGCGTTGCGGCAACGCGGCGCGTCCCGGTAGTCGTCCTCGACGGTGGACGTCCAGTTCTGCACGTTGGTCACCTTGGCGGTGACGCGGGCGCCGACGTCGTCCATGGCCTGGCACAGCCGGGCGTTGCCGTGGCCGTCGATGGCGTCGAAGACGAGGTCGGCACCCTGCTCCTTCAGGTCGGCGGCGACGGCGCGGAAGTTGGGCAGCGCGAAGTCGACCTGCTCGGTGACGACCCGGTAGCCCTCGGCCCTGAGTCCCCGTTCGACGAGCCGGGCGTAGGCGGCGGACGCGGCCTGGTTGTAGGAGACGACGGCGGCGGTGCGGGCGCCGTGCGCGCGTCTGAAGTACCGGTAGACCGCGGTGCCGCCGTACAGTCTGCCGTCCCAGCCAGGTGTCCCGTTCCGTGGCGCGGAGGTGCCGTAGACGCTGTAGAGGTGCGGGTAGGTGTCGTAGGCGGCGCCGACGGGCTGGCCGCCGACGTCCGGCACGCGCGCGCGGGACACCAGCGGGGCGCCCGCGTAGTCGAGGACGGTGGTGGCGACCAGCGCGACCACGTCGTCGTCGATCAGCTTGCGCACGCACTCGTTGTTGCCGACGCCGCTGCCGCCGTCGTCGCACTCCCGCACCTCGACGCGGCGGCCGTCGACGCCACCGCGCGCGTTGAGCCGGTCGAAGTAGGCCCGAGCGCCGTCGCGCGGGCCGGTGAAGGCGTCGCCGCCGACCGGGCTGGTGGCGCTGGTGACGATGCCGACGCGCAGTGGCTCGGCGGCGGGCACGCGCGTGGGGGTGCGGTCGTCACGCTCGAAGTCGCTCTCCGGGAGGCGGCTGCCGCAGGCGGCGCAGAGGGCGAGCAGCAGCGCCGCCGCGGCGGCCTCAGCAGCCCGGGACCGGCGCCGCCGACCCATCGCCGCTCAGTTGGACCAGCGCGCACAGCGTCTTCGCGGAGACCTTCCAGGTGCCGTCCTGCTCGACCGCCGTACCGGAGGCGTCCGGCAGGACGGTGGCGCCCTTGAGGGTGAGGGTGTAGGTCACGTCCGCGTCGGTCGCGGAGGTGAACTCCACCTCGGTGACCTCGGCCTGGACCTGGCCGCCGCGCTCGTCGCCGCCGAAGGCGCGCAGCACCGGGGCCATCTGGTCGCCGTTCTCCAGGACGGCCTGCTTCTCCTCCAGGGAGGTGCCCGGGTCGAAGAACGTCCGCCAGTTGTCCTTGATCTCCTGCTCGGCCTCTGCCGCGTCGGCGGGCGCGGTGGCCGCGCCGGTCGTGGTCCGTTCCGCGGTCGGCGTCGGGGGCGTGCTCCCGCTGCCGCCGCCCTCGTCGTCGCCGCACGCGGCGAGTGCCGGACCGAGGAAGAGCAGGAGCGCCGCCGCCAACGCCGTCCCCCGTGCCCTCGTCCCCCGCCTGGGGTCGCTGCCGAGAACCATCTGGCTCACCACCGGGTGTCGGTCCGGGCGGTGGGCGCCCGGTTCTTTCAGGGTCAGCTCCCAGAAGGCATAGTGCAAGCCATCGGCATCGGCACGTGCGCCGCCATCCGACGCCTGGGAGCCAGCGATGCGGACAGTCCCACTGCGGACCGTGCGTCCCGTTCTGTGGGTGGGGTGGGCCGCGCTGGCCGCGGGCGCGGTGCTGTGCGTGCTCGGCTGGTACGGCGTCTCCGGCGAGCGCTACGCCGAACGGCAGCTGCCCTACCTCGCGTCCTGCACGGTCCCCGGCGCCGCGCTGATCGTCGCCGGGGCGGTGCTGCTCACCCACGGCCGGGCCACCGCCGCCGCGACCCGGGTGGAGGAGCTGTACGGCCTGCTGGTGAGCGCGGCGGCGGCCGACGCCGGGGAGCCCGGCCGGGCGGCCCTCGCGCCGGTCGCGGTCAGCGGGGAGCTGCGGAGGGTGCCCGGCGGCACGCTGCTGCACCGCGCGGACTGCCCGCTGGTCGCCGGGAAGGCGGAGGCGGTGCCCGTCGACGGGCGGCTGCTCGCGGACGGCGACCTGGAGCCGTGCCCCATCTGCGAGCCCGGTGAAGCGGCCGGGGACTGATGGCGTCGCTGACCTGGGACCTCACGCTGGCCGGTCTCTCGGTCGGCTCCGCCGCCGCGCTGACCGGCGTCGGGCTGATCGTCACCTACCGGGCGACGGGCGTGCTGAACTTCGCGCACGGGGCGATCGCGATGGTGTGCGCGTACGTGCTGCGCGGTCTCGTCGTCGACGGGGGGTGGCCGGTGTGGGCGGCGGCGACGGTGACGCTGCTGGGGGTGGCGCCGGGCCTCGGGGTGGTGCTGGAGCGGTTCGTGTTCCGTCCGCTGTCCGTGCTGGGCGGCGATCCGGCGCAGACGCTGGTGGCGTCCATCGGGGTGTTCGTGCTGCTGGTCGGCGGCGCGGCGGTGCTGTGGGGGCAGGGCGCGCGGGACGACGCGCCGGAGGTGGTGTCGGCCGAGCCGTGGGGACAGCTGGCGGTGGCGGTCACGCTGGCGGCGGGGGTCGCGGCGACGGTCCGCTGGACGCGGTTCGGGCGTGAGCTGCGGGCGGTGGTGGACGACCGGCGGCTGGCGGTGCTCGCGGGCGTGGACGCCGACCGGGTGGCGGCGGCGGGGTGGGCGTTCGGGGCGTTCACGGCGGGGCTGACGGGGGTGCTGCTGGCGCCGTACGTGCGCCTGGACCCGTACGGGCTGCCGCTGCTGGTGATGGAGGTGGTCGCGGTCGCCGTGGCGGCGCGGATGCGCGGGCTGGCGGTCGCGGTGGTGGTGGCGCTGGGCCTGGGGATCGCGCAGAGCCAGCTGACCCGGCTGCACCCGTCGGGGTGGACCGAGCCGCTGCTCCAGGCGGTGGGCGCCAACCTGTTCGTGGTGGCGCTGCTGGTCGCGGCGCTCGTGCTGCCCGGGGTCGGCACGCGCGACGCGCTGCCGCGCACGGCGAGCGCGCGCGTGCCGACGCCGCCGGGCGCGTGGATCGTCGCCGGGGTGCTGTTCCTGCTGCCGCTGGGGTTCGCCGGTCCTGACCTGCACACGTCCGTGCAGGTCCCGGCGCTGGGCGTGGTGCTGCTGTCGCTGGTGGTGGTGACCGGGCGCGGCGGCCAGATCTCGCTGGGGCAGGCGGCGTACGCGGGTCTGGGCGCCCTGTTCACCGCCCTCCTCGCCGCGGGCCGCTTCCCGGGCCTGCCCCGGCTGCCGGAACTCCTCGCGCTGGCGGTCGCGGTGGTGCTGGTCGCCCCGCTGGGGGTGCTGACCGGCTGGCCCGCGATCAGCAGGCAGGGGCTGGCCCTCGCGCTGGCCACGTTCGCGGTGGGGGTGGGCGTCAGCCGGTTCGTCCTCGCCCAGCCGTACGCCACGGCCGGGCTGGCGCTGGGGCGCCCCGCCGGTTTCGACGGGGACCGCGCGTACTACGTCCTGGAGCTGTGCCTGCTCTGCGTGGCCCTGCTGACGGCGCACGCCCTGCGCCGGGGCCGGACCGGGCGCGCCCTGGCGGCGATGCGGGACCACGAGGCGGGCGCGCGGGCGGCCGGGGTGCGGGTGCCGTCCCTGAAGCTGCTGGCCTTCGTCTCCGGTGCCGCGCTGGCCGCCCTCGGCGGCGGGATGCTCGGCATGGGCCTGCGCGCCTTCGACCCCGGCGCCTACGACCCCGTCCGGGGCCTGCTGTGGTTCGCGGCGGTGGTCGTCCTGGGCGCCGACAGCACCCTCGGCGCGCTGGCCGCCGCGGCGCTCCTCGTCGGCCTGGACGCGGGGGCCCGGGGCGGCGTGGCCGCCGCGGTGGTCGGGCTGCTCGCCGCCCTCGTCGGCCGCTTCCCCGGCGGGCCGTACGAGGCCCTGCGGACGGCGGGGGAACGCCTGCGCCCCCGGCACCGGGCCCGGCTGACGCCCCTGGGACGACGCCTGCGCGCACGGCTGCGGCCGGTGGAACGGGGTCGGCGCGGCTCCGCCCTGACGGGGGCTACGGCGCTGACGGGCGCCGTCCCGGGGGGAGGCGCCGTCGGCGTCGCGGTGGTGCGGACGCCGTCGGGGGGCCTGCGCCGGCGGCGGGGGGCGACGGCCGTCCCACGCCCTCCCGAACCCCCTACGACTCCCCTCCTCACCGCCCGCCAACTCCAGGTCGCCTACGGCGGTCTCACCGCTCTCGACGGCGTCGGGCTCGATCTGCCGCCCGGCCGGATCACCGCCGTCGTCGGGCCGAACGGGGCCGGGAAGAGCACGCTGTTCCACTGTCTCGCCGGGACCGTGCGGCCGGGGCGCGGGCGGGTCGGGTACGGCGGGCGGGACATCACGCGGCTGTCGGCGCAGGCGCGGACCCGGCTCGGGATCGCACGGACGTTCCAGCGGCTGGCCGTCTTCCCGACGCTGACGGTCGCCGAGAACGTACGGGTCGGCGCCGAGCAGGGGCGGGTCGTCGACCCGGGCGCGGTGGAGCGGGCACTGCGGCTGCTGGGCCTGGACGGGCCGGTGCGGGTGCTGCCCGCCGCCGGTCTGCCCACCGGCACCCTGCGCCGCGTGGAGCTGGCCAGGGCCCTCGCGGGCGGCCCGCGCGTGCTGCTCCTGGACGAGCCCGCGGCGGGCCTGGACACCGCCGAGGTGGCCGCCCTGGCGCGCGTGCTGAAGGCCCTCGCGGCGGACGGCACGGCGCTGCTCGTCGTCGAGCACGACCTCGACCTCGTGGCCGACCTCGCCGACGTCGTGCACGTCATGGCGGCGGGCCGGATCGTCGCCTCCGGCCCGCCCGACCGGGTCCTCGACGGCCGGGAGGTCACCGCGTGACCATCGCCCTGCGCCACGCGCGCGTACGCTACGGCCCCCTGGAGGCCCTGCACGGCGTCACCCTCGCCGCCCCCTCCCCCGGCCTGACGATCCTGCTCGGCCGCAACGGCTCCGGGCGTACGACGGCCCTGCGCGCGCTCGCCGGAACCGTGCCGCTGTCCGGCGGGGCGGTGGTGTGGGACGGCGCCGACGTCACCCGGGTGCCCGCCCACGAACGGGCCCGCCGGGGCCTGTGCCTGGTCCCGGAACGGCAGGCGGTCTTCGGCTCCCTCACCGTCCGCGAGAACCTCGAACTCACCGCCCCGGCCTACGCCCCCGCCCTCGACGCGTACCCGCAGCTCGCCCCGCTGCTCCCGCGCCGCGCGGGCACCCTCTCCGGCGGCGAGCAGCGGATGCTGGCCCTCTCGCGCGCGCTGCTGTCCCGGGCTCGCGTGGTACTCGTCGACGAACCCGCGCAGGGCATGTCCCCCGCCGTCGCGGCTCATACCTACGGACTGCTGGCGGCGCTCCACGCGTGCGTGGTCGTCGCCGAGCAACGCGTGCCGCCCGCGCTGCACGGCCGGGCGGCACTCGTGTACGAACTGCGCCGGGGCGCCGTCGTCTTCGCCGGGGAGGCGGCCGAACTCAGGCGTCCGCGGCCCCGGTGAGCGGCGGCCCGAACACGGCGGGTGCCCGCCCGGGGTCCTGGGCGCGGAGCGTGCCCTTCGGCAGGACGAGCAGGGTGCCGACCCTCAGCAGGTCGGGGCTGGCGCCGATGGTCTTCTCGTTGGCCTCGTAGAGGGTCCGCCAGCCGCCCTTGACGCCGTACTTGCGGGCGAGCGAGGAGAGCGTGTCGCCGGGTTTCACGGTGTGCATCCGGCCGCTGAGCCCGTACCGCTTGGAGCAGACGGGCCAGGCCTCCCACCCCTGGACCGCGAGCACCTCGGAGGCGACCGCGATCTGCTGCTCGCGGGTGGCGAGGTCGGCGCGCGGGGCGTACTTCAGGCCGCCGAACTCCCGCCAGGTGGGCTGCCAGAACTGGAGCCCGCCGTAGAAGCCGTTCCCGGTGTTGACGTCCCAGCGTCCACCGCTCTCGCAATCGGCGACGCAGTCCCAGGGCCACTTGTCCCCAGGGCAGGGCCGGGGGGCCGCGACGGCGGCGGGCGCGAGGGAGACAGCGGCGGGGACGGCGAGGGCGGCGAGCGACGCCGCCGCGAGGACGCGCGGGATCCACGTGGGCTGGGGCATCGGCCCACGCTAAGCGGCGCCCCGCGCCCGCCCGGCGAGCCGCGCCCCACGGCGTCCGGCGCCCCACCCGGTCGGCGGACCGGGCGGGGCGGGTAACCGAGAGGTCGTCAGAGTTCGAGCCGCTGGCCGGGCGCGATCACGTCCGGGTCGTCGCCGATGACGGCCCGGTTGGCGGCGTACAGCCGCTGCCAGCTGGTGCCGTGCCGGGCGGCGATCCCGCTGAGGGTGTCACCCGCGCGGACGGTGTAGTCGCCGCGGTAGGCACCGCGGTCGGTGTGGCCCGAGGTACGTGCCGGGGCCTGCGTGGACTGCCGTGTCGGCGCCGGGTTGGTGCCCGGGCCGGACTCCCCGGACCCGGGGGGCGCCGCCGCCGGTGCGCCGCCGTAGGCCCCGGCCCGTGCCGAGCAGGTCGGCCACGCACCCCAGCCCTGGGCCTGCTGCACCTTGGTGGCGACGGCGATCTGCTGTTCCCTGGTGGCCCCGTCGGCGGTCGGCGCGTAGGCGGTGCCGCCGTAGGCGCGCCAGGTGGACGCGGAGAACTGCAGGCCGCCGTAGTAGCCGTTTCCGGTGTTGATGTGCCAGTTGCCGCCGCTCTCGCACTGGGCGATGCGGTCCCACACTCCGCCGTCCGCCGCCGCGGCGTCACCGCTGGCGGCCAGCAGCCCGAGCGGAGCGAGCAGCGCCGCCCCGGCGAGGACCACGGTCGTACGGGTACGGCCCGACGTGCGGGCGTCACGGGTGGTATCGGCACATTCGGACATGGAACTCCCTCTCCACGGACCCGGGGTCCCCCGGACGGGACGCGTCCGCCGTGCGGGGGCACGGTGGTCGCGCTCCGCCCCGTCCGCCGTGAGTGGTGCCGCGCGTCGGCCGTGGTGCGGCCGACGCGTCCGGTGGACGTCCCCGAGCGGTGCTCTCTGCACACGGCCGAGGAATGTACGGAGCCCGGCGAGCCCGCATCAACCAACTCCCCGTCCGAGCAGGCCAGTTAGCCGTTACCCGGGGTAGCGGCCCTTTCCGGACACCCATTTCGTTCGCCGATTTCCCGATTTGTCGACCAACGTCGAGACCCGGCTGTGACCCACTTCACCGCGTCAAGTTGCCTGACACGACACGGAGTTGACCCTGAGTGCCCGGTTCCGCCGGCTCGGTGACGCTGTGCGGTGGATGAGGCGATTCCGTTCGCCGTACAGCGTGACTCCCGCCACAGATCACCCGTTGTCTTCTGCATGGGCCCGGGACCGACCCGGACCACGGGCCGGGAGCCACCCGGCCCCTGCCACGCACCGCATCCCGAGGGAGCCACCCGTGCCGCGCATGGTCGACGTCAGCGACGAGGTACGCGCCGAGATCGGCGACGAAGAAGCCGACCGGCTGCTCGCCGGAGACAACACCCCGGGCAGTTACGACTGCACGTCCTGCCGCACGCCGGGCGACTGCGAACGCGAGCGGACGAGCACCATCCTGTTCATCGGCGACGAGACCGCCGTGCTCGCCTTCGCCCACTCCACCTGTCTGCCCTCCCAGGTCGTCCAGGTCACCGAGGAGCAGCTCAGAGGTGCCGTGAAGTCCATCAGCGGCGACACCGTCGACCTGGAGCCGGAGAAGGTCGTGCCCGAGCAGGCCGTCCTCGGCGTCACCAGCGGGCTCGTGCTGCTCGCCGGTGAGCTGCACCCGGCGCTGGTCGTCGAGCCCACCGGGCCCATCGTGCGCCCCGGCGCCACCGGCGCGGGCGACGACTTCCTGCCGCTCCTGATCGAGCAGGGCTTCATGCCGCTGACCGAGCTGACCGGCGTCCCGTCGGTGCTGCACGGCTGGTCGGTGCTGCTCGCCATGGGCCAGCTGCACGCCGTGCTCCAGCCGGGCACGGGCGGCGGCCAGCCGGTGGCCTGGTGGCAGGCGCACCAGCCGCTCCAGGTCACCGAGAGCTGGCGCGCGGCGGCCAACAAGCACCAGCAGGTGCTGATGTTCGCCGCGCCGGTCGGCTCGATCGGCCGCCAGCCCCGCGAGGACCTGCTCCGCGACGCCCTCGACAAGGCCGCCGCCAACGGCAAGCTGGTCGCCGCCGCCCTGCCGCTCACCGGCACCTGAGCCGCCGGGAGGCCCACCGCCCCGCGCCCCTCGGGACCGCCCGCATCCCCTGACGCGCGGGGTCGTTTGGACATACGTGCACGCATACGACGTTTCCCGCCGCCCGTCCCACCCGTCACCCACCCCCGCACGACCGGACCACGACTTCCGGGGCGGCCCATCGGCCACGCCGATCTACGACACGCTCTACGCCGAGTACGTCAAGACGTTCCGCGCGCTGCCGGGCGACCGCAGCGGCGAGGAGGAGCTGGCCTTCACCGCGTTCGGGACCACTCCGCACAGCACGGGCGGGTTCCACGTCCCCGCCCCGGCGTCGTACGGCGGCTTCCACGGCCCGGGACAGCAGTGGCACCGCGTCGGACAGCTCAGCCAGCTGGGGCAGCAGCACTACACCGGGACGCGTCACCTGCCCGCGCTGCCCCCGGCCCCGCGCCGGGGCCTCTGACGAAGAGGGAGGGGCCGCGGCCCCTCCCTCCGTCCGCTGTCGCCCTCCGTCACCTCTTCTTCGAGCGCTTCTCCCGCACCCGCACCGAGATGTGGATCGGGGTGCCCGCGAAGCCGAACTCCTCCCGCAGCCTGCGCTCGATGAAGCGCCGGTAGCCCGCCTCGATGAAGCCGCTGGCGAAGAGCACGAACCGGGGCGGCTTGGTGCCCGCCTGGGTGCCGAAGAGGATGCGGGGCTGCTTGCCGCCGCGCACCGGGTGCGGGTGGGCGGAGACCAGCTCACCGAGGAAGGCGTTCAGACGACCGGTCGGCACCCGGGTCTCCCAGCCGTCGAGGGCGGTCTCGATCGCCGGGACCAGCTTCTCCATGTGCCGCCCGGTGCGCGCCGAGACGTTGACGCGGGGCGCCCACGCCACCTGGCCCAGCTCGGTCTCGATCTCCCGCTCCAGGTAGTAGCGGCGCTCCTCGTCGAGGGTGTCCCACTTGTTGAGGGCGAGGACGAGCGCGCGGCCCGCCTCCACCGCCATGGTGACGATCCGCTGGTCCTGCACCGAGATGGACTCGGCGGCGTCGATCAGGACGACGGCGACCTCGGCCTTCTCCACGGCGGCGGCGGTGCGCAGCGAGGCGTAGTAGTCGGCGCCCTGCTGGAGGTGGACCCGCTTGCGGATGCCGGCGGTGTCGACGAACTTCCAGGTCTTGCCGCCCAGGTCGATCAGCTCGTCGACCGGGTCGCGGGTGGTGCCCGCGAGTTCGTTGACGACGACGCGCTCCTCGCCCGCGACCTTGTTCAGCAGCGAGGACTTGCCGACGTTCGGCCGCCCGATCAGCGCGACCCGGCGCGGCCCGCCGATCCCCGTACCGCCGAACATCTCGCGCGGCGCGTCCGGCAGCGCTTCGAGTACGGCGTCCAGCATGTCGCCGGTGCCCCGGCCGTGCAGCGCGGAGACGGGGTGCGGCTCGCCGAGGCCGAGGGACCACAGGTACGAGGCGTCGGCCTCGCCGCTCGGGCCGTCGACCTTGTTGGCGCACAGCACCACGGGCTTCCCGGCCTTGCGCAGCAGCCGTACGACCGCCTCGTCGGTGTCGGTGGCGCCCACCTTGGCGTCGACGACGAAGACGACGGCGTCGGCGGCGTCGATGGCGAACTCGGCCTGCGCGGCCACGGAGGCGTCGATGCCGAAGACGTCCTGCTCCCAGCCGCCGGTGTCGACGACCTTGAAGCGGCGGCCCGCCCACTCGGCCTCGTAGGTGACCCGGTCCCGGGTGACGCCCGGCCGGTCCTCGACGACGGCCTCACGGCGGCCGATGACCCGGTTCACCAGGGTCGACTTGCCCACGTTCGGGCGGCCCACGACGGCGACGACGGGCAGCGGCCCGTGCCCGGCCGCCTCGATGGCGCCCTCGACGTCCTCGAGGTCGAAGCCCTCTTCCGCGGCGAGCTCCATGAACTCCGCGTACTCGGCGTCGCCGAGCGCCCCGTGCTCGTGCTCGGAGGGGGCCGAGCCGTCGGGCTGGATCTGGTCGTTCATGAAGTCCGTACCTCGTAGTTCATTCGTGGTGATCGGTGGGGAGTGCCCGGTTTCGCCCCGGCACGACCCACTACTCAGTGTCGCCTAGCGTCCGGTGAGACGCCTGGCGTTTTCCAGGTGGGTGGTGAGCTGCTTCTGGATGCGTGCGGTGGCCTCGTCAAGGGCCCTGCGGGTGCGGCGGCCGGTGCCGTCGCCCGCGTCGAAGGGGTCTCCGAAGACCACGTCGACCCGGCTGCGCAGCGGGGGCAGCGCCTTCACCAACCGTCCCGGGCGGTCGGAACTTCCCAGCACCGCCACCGGGACGACCGGCGCCCCGCCGCGGACGGCGAAGTAGGCGAGCCCGGCGCGCAGGGCGGCGAAGTCGCCCTCGCCCCGGGTGCCCTCGGGGAATATGCCGAGGACGCCGCCCGCCTCCAGGACGCCGAGCGCCCGGGTGATCGCCGTGCGGTCGGTGCTCGCGCGGTCCACCTTCAACTGGCCGATCCGGGTCAGGAAGGGGTCGAGCGGGCCGACGAAGGCCTCCTTCTTGACCAGGAAGTGCGTCGGCCGGGGCGCCACGCCCATCACCATCGGGCCGTCGATGTTGTGGGAGTGGTTGACGGCGAAGATCACCGGGCCGGTCGCGGGCACCCGCCAGGCGCCCAGGACCCGCGGCTTCCACAGCCCGTACATCAGGCCGACGCCGATCCGGCGGCCGACCTCGGCGCCCCGCGCCGACGGCACCTCGGTCACTTTCCGGCCCGCTTCTCCTCGACGAGGGTGACGACGCACTCGATGACCTGCGTCAGCGTCAGCTCGGTGGTGTCGACCTCGACGGCGTCGTCCGCCTTGGCCAGCGGCGCGACCTTGCGGCTGGAGTCGGCCGCGTCCCGCTTCAGCAGGGCCTCGCGGGTGCTGTGGACGTCGGCGCCCTTCAGCTCACCGCTGCGGCGCGCGGCCCGTGCCTCCGGCGAGGCGGTCAGGAAGATCTTCAGGTCGGCGTCGGGCAGCACGGTCGTACCGATGTCCCGCCCCTCGACGACGATGCCCCGCTCCGCCGCGGCGGCGATGGACCGCTGCAACTCGGTGATCCGGGTCCGCACCTCGGGCACCGCGCTGACCGCGCTGACCTTGGAGGTGACCTCCTGGGTGCGGATCGGCCCGGCGACGTCCGTGCCGTCCACGGTGATCGTCGGGTGGGCCGGGTCGGTGCCGGAGACGATGTCCGGCTTGCCCGCGGCGGCGGCGATCGCGGCCGGGTCGCCGACGTCGATGCCGTTGGTCACCATCCACCAGGTGATCGCCCGGTACTGGGCGCCGGTGTCCAGGTAGCTCAGCCCGAGCTGCGCCGCCACGGCCTTCGAGGTGCTCGACTTGCCCGTGCCGGAGGGCCCGTCGATGGCGACAATCACTGCGGCGCGTTCCACTGTGGGGACACCTTTCCTGGTCCTGGGAGGCGGGGAGGGCGCGGTACGCCCGGGACAAGGTTACTGGGTACGGCTCACCCATCCGGCCGACGCCAGGTCGAAGAAGCCCCTCCGGCGCTTGAGGGCGAGGCCCGTCCGGGGCGGGGGCGTGGGGGCGGCGGCCCCCACCCGACGGCACCGGGCCCTACTGCCGGACGGACCACCCGCGCTCCGCCAGCGCGGCGCCGAGCACCCCCGCCGCCTTCGGCTCCACCATCAACTGCACCAGCCCCGCCTGCTGCCCCGTCGCGTGTTCGATGCGCACGTCCTCGATGTTGACCCCGGCCCGCCCGGCGTCCGCGAAGATCCGGGCCAGCTGCCCCGGCTGGTCGTCGATCAGCACGGCGACGACCTCGTACACCCGCGGCGCGGACCCGTGCTTGCCGGGGACCCGGACCTGGCCCGCGTTGCCGCGTCGCAGCACGTCCGTGATCCCGGCGGTGCCCTCCCGCCGCTTGGCCTCGTCGGAGGACTGCAGCGACCGCAGCGCGCGCACCGTCTCGTCGAGGTCGGCGGCGACGTCCGTGAGCAGGTCGGCGACCGGCCCCGGGTTCGCGGAGAGGATGTCGATCCACATCCCCGGCTCGGACGCGGCGATCCGGGTCACGTCCCGGATGCCCTGCCCGCACAGCCGTACGGCGGCCTCCTCGGCGTTCTCCAGCCGGGCGGCGACCAGGCTGGAGACCAGGTGGGGCATGTGGGAGACGAGGGCCACGGCCCGGTCGTGGGCGTCGGCGTCCATGACGACCGGCACGGCCCGGCAGTGCGAGACCAGCTCCAGGGCGAGGTTGAGCACCTCGGTGTCGGTGTCCCGGGTCGGGGTGAGCACCCAGGGGCGGCCCTCGAAGAGGTCACCGGTCGCGGCCAGCGGCCCGGACCGCTCCCGCCCGGACATGGGGTGGCTGCCGATGTACGACGTGAGGTCGAGCCCCAGCGCCTGGAGTTCCCGGCGCGGTCCGCCCTTGACGCTGGCCACGTCGAGGTAGCCGCGGGCGACCCCGCGCCGCATCGCGTCGGCGAGCACCCCGGCGACGTGGGCGGGCGGGGCGGCGACGACCGCCAGGTCCACCGGCCCCGCGGGCGCCTCGTCGGTCCCGGCGCCGAGCGCGGCGGCCGTACGGGCCTGCTCGGGGTCGTGGTCGGCGAGGTGGACGACGACGCCGCGCTGGGCCAGGGCCAGGGCGGCGGAGGTGCCGATGAGGCCGGTGCCGATGACGAGTGCGGTCCTCACTGGGCGATGTCCTTGCGCAGGGCGGCGGCGGCGCCGAGGTAGACGTGGTTGATGTCGGCGCGGGGCCGGTCGGACTCGACGTGCGCGAGGATCCGCACCACGCGCGGCATGGCCCCGGCGACGTCCAGTTCCTGGGCGCAGATCAGCGGGACGTCGACGATCCCGAGCCCCCGCGCGGCGGCGGCCGGGAACTCGCTGTGCAGGTCGGGCGTGGCGGTGAACCAGATGCTGATGAGGTCGTCCGTGGCGAGCCCGTTGCGCTCCAGGACGGCGGTGAGCAGGGCGCCGACCCGCTGGTCCATGTGCCCGGCCTCGTCCCGCTCCAACTGGACGGCCCCCCGGACCGCTCGTACCGCCACAACCCGCTCCTCAGCTCGGTTCTCCGTCCGTCCAGCGTAGTCAGCGCGCCGGGGCCGGGCGCGCGGCGCCCGCCCGCTGAGACGACCGTTTCCTGACGCTCCGTCCCGGCTTGCTTCGTCCTGGGGCGCTTCGGTGCCAGGATGCTCCTGCTCACGGCCCGGAACATCCCGGTTCTCCCCCGCTGACTCGGAGTGACGACATGCCCCACGTACCCACCCGCCGCACGGTCCTGCTGGCCACCGGCGCGACAGCGCTCACCGCGGGCTGCGGCGGCGGTGACGGCGACGGCTCCGGCGGTGACGCCTCCGCCGGGCGCGAGCTGGCGAAGACGTCCGACATCCCCGTCAGCGGCGGCCGGGTCTTCAAGGCGGAGCGGGTGGTGGTGACCCAGCCCGCCGAGGGTGAGTTCAGGGCCTTCTCCAGCACCTGCACCCACCAGGGCTGCACGGTGGCCGAGGTCGCGGACGGCACCATCAACTGCCCCTGCCACGGCAGCAGGTTCCACATCGAGGACGGCTCGGTGGCGCACCCCCCGGCGACGAAGCCGCTGCCGGAGAAGCGGATCACCGTGGACGGAAACTCGATCCGCCTGGCGTGATCCGGCCCGTACGCTCCGGTCCATGAGCCCCACCCCCTCGGCCTCGCCTCCGGACCTGGTCCGCGACCACACCGTCTACGCCTGCGTCATGGGCTCCCGCGCCTTCGGTCTGGCGAGGTGACCAGCGCGAGCCGCTGCTCGCCGTGAAGCGCGGTGAGGTGTCCTGGCGGGAGGCGGAGTCCTGGATGGCCCGGCTGGAGGCGGAGGCGGAGCGGGCCGCCCGGCGCACGCCGCTGCCGCCCGAGCCGGACGGGCGCCGCGTGGAGGACTTCCTGGTCCGCGTCCGCCGCGCCTCGGCGCACTGACCTCAGGCGTCCCAGAGCGCCCCGAGCGTCACCAGTTCCCCCCGGTACTCGATCCGGTCGGCCCACGCGGTCGGCCAGGCGTCGGCGCCGAGGTAGGCGCCCGCGAAGGCGCCGGTCAGGCAGGCCAGGGAGTCGGAGTCGCCGGAGGTGCAGGCGGCCCGGCGCAGGGCGGTCAGCGGTTCGTCGACGAAGAGCAGGAAGCACAGCAGCCCGGTCGCCAGCGCCTCCTCGGCGATCCAGCCCGCGCCGGTGGCCAGACAGGGGTCGGTCTCGGGCGACACCGTCCGCACGGCCCGCTGGAGCCGCTCCAGTATCTCCAGGCACTCGTCCCAGCCGCGCGTGATGAAGTGCTCGGGGCTGGGGTCCTGGGCGCGCGTCCACAGGTCGCCGAGCCAGCGCTCGTGGTAGCGGGAGCGGTTGTCGTAGGCGTACGACCGCAGCAGGCCGACGAGTCCGGTCGGCTCGGCCCCCTGCGCGAGCAGCCGTACGGCGTGCGCGGTGAGGTCGGAGGCGGCGAGGGCCGTGGGGTGGCCATGGGTGAGCGCGGCCTGGAGCTGGGCGGCGCCCGCGCGCTGCTCGTCGCTGAGGCCGGGGACGAGCCCGACCGGCGCGACGCGCATGTTGGCGCCGCAGCCCTTCGAGCCGGTCTGGCTGGCGTCCTGCCAGCGCAGGTCCGGGCGTTCCAGCAGCTCGCAGGCGCGGATGCAGGTGTTGCCGGGGGCACGGTCGTTCTCCGGCGAGCGGTTCCACGCCACGTACTCCCGGCGCACCGCCTCGGCCATCCCCTCGGGTGCCAGCACCCCGCGGTCCGTCGCCGCCCGCAGCCCGCGCCCCAGCGCCAGCGTCATCTGGGTGTCGTCGGTGACGAGCGCGGGCGTCGGCAGTTCCATCTCCCGCCAGGGCCCGCACGTGGCGAGGATCGACGGCACATCGCTGAACTCGGTGGGGAAGCCCAGCGCGTCGCCGAGGGCGAGGCCGGTGAGCGCCCCGGTGGCGGCTCTCTTGGTGACGGTCGTGGCGGTCATGCGGGGCGTCCTTCCCGGGACGGGCGGAGGAGGGGCGGGTGCAGGGCGGTGGCCGGGCCCGCGCGGTACAGCGCGGCGGGTTTGCCCCGGCCGCCGGTCAGTCGGGCGGCGCCGGGGACCGGGGCGACGAAGCCGGGCGTGGCGAGTACCTTGCGCCGGAAGTTGGGCCGGTCGAGGGCGGTGCCCCACACGGTCTCGTAGACCTCGCGCAGCTCGCCGAGGGTGAACTCGGGCGGGCAGAAGGCGGTGGCGAGGCAGCTGTACTCCAGCTTGGCGCCGACGCGGTCGTGGGCGTCGGCGAGGATCCGGTCGTGGTCGAAGGCGAGCGGCCCCGCGGTGTCGTACGCCACCCAGCGGGCCTGGGCCGCGTCGCTGCCGCCGTGCGCCTCGGGGGCGTCGGGCAGCAGGGCGGTGAAGGCGACGGAGACCACCCGCATCCGCGGGTCGCGCCCGGGTTCGCTGTAGGTCCGCAACTGCTCCAGGTGGAGCCCGGAGACGTCGGACAGGCCGGTCTCCTCGGCGAGTTCGCGCCGGGCCGCCGTCTCCGCGGACTCCTCCGGCAGCACGAACCCGCCGGGCAGCGCCCAGCGACCGGCGTACGGCTCCTGCCCGCGTTCGACGAGCAGCACCCGCAGCGCGCCCGCGCGGACGGTGAAGACGGCGAGGTCGACGGTGACGGCGAACGGCTCGTAGGCGTGCTTGTCGTAGCCGTGCATGACGAGGCCACCCCCTTTTATGGTCACTGAGACTATAAAAGGGGGTGGCCGGAGGAGACAACCCTCAGGCGACCGCCTACAGGTCGACTTCCCTCATCAGCATCCCGACCTCGGTGTTGGACAGCCTGCGCAGCCAGCCCGACTTCTGGTCGCCCAGCGTGATCGGGCCGAACGCGGTGCGCACCAGCTTGTCGACGGGGAAGCCCGCCTCCGCCAGCATCCGGCGCACGATGTGCTTGCGGCCCTCGTGGAGGGTGACCTCGACGAGGTAGTTCTTGCCGGTCTGCTCGACGACGCGGAAGTGGTCCGCGCGCGCGTAGCCGTCCTCCAGCTGGATGCCGTCCTTCAGGCGCTTGCCCAGGTCCCGCGGGATCGGGCCGACGATGTGCGCGAGGTAGGTCTTCTTCACGCCGTACCGCGGGTGGGTGAGGCGGTGTGCCAGCTCACCGTGGTTGGTGAGCAGGATGACGCCCTCGGTCTCGGTGTCCAGGCGGCCGACGTGGAACAGCCGGGTCTCGCGGTTGGTGACGTAGTCGCCCAGGCACTGGCGGCCCTCCGGGTCCTCCATGGTGGAGACGACCCCGGCGGGCTTGTTCAGCGAGAAGAACTGGTACGTCTGCGTCGCGACCGTCAGCCCGTCGACCTTGATCTCGTCCTTCTCCGGGTCGACCCGCTTGCCCTGCTCCAGGACGATCTCGCCGTTGACCTCGACGCGCGCCTGCTCGATCAGTTCCTCGCAGGCCCGCCGGGAGCCGTAGCCCGCGCGCGCGAGCACCTTCTGGAGACGCTCGCCCTCCTGCTCGGCGCCAGGGAAGGTCTTGGGCAGCTTGACCTCCTCCCTGCCCGCGTACCGCTCCCGGTTGCGCTCCTCGACCCGGGCGTCGTACTCCCGGGAGCGCGCGGGCGCCGTACGCCCGCGACCGCCCTGGCCGCCCTGGCCGCCCTGCTTGGGTCCGCCCTTGGCGGCGCCCCGCGCGGAGGCGCCGCGCCCTGCCTTCGGACCGTCCTTGGTGGCGCCGGGGCCCACGTCGTAGCGGCGCTCCTCGGGGCGGGGCTTGCGGGGGCGGCCCTGCTGCCCCTGCTTCTGGTCCCTGTCGTTACCGGCACCGCGGTGGTTACCGCGCCCGCCGCTCTTGCCGCTGCCGCTGCTTCGCATCAAAGTTCCGTCGTCTTGTCGTCTGCGTCCTCGGAATCCGGAGCGTCCGGATCGAACGACGGCACGCCTTCCTGCGTCTCCGCCTCGATCGCCTCCGCCTCGGGGAGGAAGGGCGCGAGTTCCGGAAGCTCGTCCAGGCCGCGCAGGCCCATCCGCTCCAGGAAGTAGTTCGTCGTCCCGTACAGGATCGCACCTGTTTCGGGTTCCGCGCCCGCCTCCTCGATCAGCCCCCGCTGGAGGAGGGTGCGCATCACGCCGTCACAGTTCACCCCGCGCACCGCGGAGACCCTGCTACGGCTGACCGGCTGGCGGTACGCGACCACCGCGAGCGTCTCCAGCGCGGCCTGCGTGAGCCGCGCCACCTGCCCGTCCAGCACGAACCCCTCGACGGCCGCCGCGTACTCGGGCCGGGTGTAGAACCGCCAGCCGCCCGCGACCAGCCGCAGCTCGAAGCCGCGGCCCTGCGCGGCGTACTCGTCGGCCAGCTCCCGCAGCGCGTCCGCGATCCGCCGCCGGGGCCGCTGGAGGACCCTCGCGAGGTGCTCCTCGGTCGCGGGCTCGTCCACGACCATGAGGACGGCTTCCAGGGCGGGCTTCAGATCGAGGTCGGCGACGGTCGACTCCTCGCTCATGACGGCTCCTTCCCCTCCCCCGGCACCTCCGGCGGCCGGTCGAACTCGTCGGTCACCGTCGGGGCGGCCCCGCCGTCCCCGCCGGTCCAGCGCACCAGCAGCTCCCCCAGCGCCGTCTCCTGCTCCAGCGCCACGGCCTTCTCCCGGTACAGCTCGAGCAACGCCAGGAACCGGGCTACGACGG
The DNA here is from genome assembly GCF_040635175.1 of Streptomyces sp. NPDC006997. NCBI lineage: Bacteria > Bacillati > Actinomycetota > Actinomycetes > Kitasatosporales > Streptomycetaceae > Streptomyces > Streptomyces sp. NPDC006997. Next base: position 28,004 of record NZ_JBEYHH010000043.1, on the reverse strand, counting down.
TCAGCGTGTCGTCGGTGTCCTCGACCAGCGCGAGGAAACTGGCCTCGCCCAGCTCCCGCAGCCGCGCGACCACGATCCCGGCCTGCTCGCGCACGCTGACCAGCGGCGCGTGGATGTGCTCGACGTACACCTGCGGCTTGGGCCTGGGCTGCATCGCCTTGACGGCGAGCCGGGCGAACCCCTCCGGGCCGATCTTGATGACGACGTCCGGCAGCAGCTCGGCGTGGTGCGGTTCGAGTCCGACGGTACGGGGGTAGCGGCGGCCCTCGGCCTCCAGCCGGCCGCTGAGGATGTCGGCGATCTGCTTGTACGCCCGGTACTGGAGCAGCCGCGCGAACAGCAGGTCCCGCGCCTCCAGGAGCGCCAGGTCGGCCTCGTCCTCCACCTCGGCGGCGGGCAGCAGCCGGGCCGCCTTCAGGTCGAGCAGTGTGGCGGCGACGACCAGGAACTCGGTCGTCTGGTCCAGGTCCCGGTCCGGCCCCAGCGCCCTGAGGTACGCCATGAACTCGTCGGTCACCTTCGACAGCGCGACCTCGGTGACGTCCATCTTGTGCTTGGAGATCAACTGGAGCAGCAGGTCGAAGGGCCCCTCGAAGTTGGCGAGCCGCACCCGGAAGACCCCGTCGTCGGCTTCAGCCGGTTCGCCGGCGGGGGGCTCGTCCCGCTCCTCCGGCTCGACCGGCGCCCGTGTCTCGACCGGCGTCTGCGCCTCGGCCTGCGCAACCGGTTCGGCCCCCGGCCCCCGCCCCAACGCACGCCGCCGCCCGGCACGGCCGGGAGCGGGGACAGAGGCGTCACGGGAGGTCATAACCCCCGCAGGCTACCCCTACCGCCCCCGCAGCCGCCGTACGAGGATGCTCGCGTCCCCGCGGCTCTCCAGGTCGGCGAGGACGACCGCGACGGCCTCCCGCACGATCCGGCCGCGGTCGACGGCGAGGCCGTGTTCGCCGCGGAGGACCAGGCGCGCGTGCTCCAGGTCCATCAGCTCCTCCGCCGAGACGTACACGGTGATCTTCTCGTCGTGCCGCTCGCGCCCGCTCGGGCGGCGCGCGGAGGCCCGTCCGCGCTTGCGCGGCTGGGACGGCGCCGAGGCAGAACCTTCCTGCGCGGGCTGGCGCCGCGCGGCCCGGTCCGCGGACCGGCTCCGGGTCTCACCGCCGCCCTCCGCGGGCTCGGCGTCGGCCGCGACATGCTCGGCCCCGTCGCCGTCGCCGCCCTGCGCGGGCACGGACTGGGGCGCGTCCTCGGCGGCGGCCGTCTGGTCGCTCTCCCCGGCGGGCGCGGGTACCCGGGCCTCGCCGTTGGCCGGTCGTCTCGGGGTGGACGCCTGGAGCGCCATCCCCCCTGTCGTACGGAAGAGTTCGTCGGCCCCCGGCAGACTCACTCGGCGTGACACCGGGCGAGCACCTCCCTGGCGAGCTGGCGGTAGGCGGCGGCACCGACGGAGTTGGAGGCGTAGGTCGTGATCGGCTCACCGGCGACCGTGGTCTCCGGGAAGCGGACCGTGCGCCCGATGACCGTGTGGTAGACGTGGTCGTCGAACGCCTCGACGACCCGCGCGAGCACCTCACGGCTGTGCACGGTCCGGGAGTCGTACATCGTGGCGAGGATGCCGTCCAGCTCCAGTTCGGGGTTGAGCCGCTCCTGGACCTTCTCGATGGTCTCGGTCAGCAGCGCCACCCCGCGCAGCGCGAAGAACTCGCACTCCAGCGGGACGATCACCTTGTGGGCGGCCGTCAGCGCGTTGACCGTGAGCAGGCCCAGCGAGGGCTGGCAGTCGATCACGATGTAGTCGTAGTCGGCCAGCAGCGGCTTCAGCGCGCGCTGGAGCGACGACTCGCGGGCGACCTCGGAGACGAGCTGCACCTCGGCGGCGGACAGGTCGATGTTGCTGGGCAGCAGGTCCATGTTGGGGACCGCCGTCTTCAGCAGCACCTCGTCGGCCGACAGGCCCCGCTCCATGAGCAGGTTGTAGACGGTGAGGTCCAGCTCCATGGGGTTGACGCCGAGCCCGACCGACAGCGCGCCCTGCGGGTCGAAGTCGACGAGCAGCACCCGGCGTCCGTACTCCGCGAGCGCGGCACCCAGGTTGATGGTGGACGTGGTCTTGCCCACGCCGCCCTTCTGGTTGCACATCGCGATGATCGTCGCGGGGCCGTGGTCGGTCAGCGGGCCCGGGATCGGGAAGTACGGCAGCGGGCGCCCGGTCGGGCCGATGCGCTCACGGCGCTGGCGGGCCGCGTCGGGCGCGAGCGTGGCCGCGTACTCCGGATCGGGCTCGTACTCGGCGTCAGGGTCGTAGAAGTGCCCGTCGGGCAGTTCGTCGTAGTCGGCGAAGTGGTTGTGGGGCGCGCCACTTCCGTCGCCGGCCATGGCGTTCACGTGATGGCCATCCATGCTCTGGTGTGCTGGGCGAGTCACCCCTGAGGTCTGGTGACTCTGGTGGGCTGCGAAGGTGCGCACCGCGACGGAGCCGACAGCCTCGAACCCCGCGGAGCCCTGGCTCCGCGCAGGCGTTCCTGGATGACCACCCCCGGGAGAAAATGTCGACTCATTCACAAGTCGTCTTACCTCCTTGGTGACCAGGAAACTTCTAGACAGGTCAGCGTGGCACCATGCCGACGGTTGGCGACTCTATGGCGTGTCGGGCGTCCGCAGCAACACAATCCGCCGGACCCGGCCGGATGTGTCGGCAATGAAACATCCCTCTGTCAAGGGCGTACGGCCGTCGCACGGCAGGTTTCACGGGTGTGCGAATCGGTGCAAGGGTTACGTTCGAGGCGAGTTGACCGAGCGACGCAAAGTGACCATACACACACCCGGCCGGACCTTGTCGACAAGGTCCGGCCGGGTCTGCGAGGTTGACGAACCGTGTTGACGTATCGCCTTTACGAAAAGGTGACTTAACCGTACGGCGTCGCGAGCACGGTCAGCCCAGGAGCGACTCCAGCTCCACGTGGTCGAGGCCGTGCGCCTCGGCGACCTCCTTGTAAACGACCTGCCCGTCATGGGTGTTGAGGCCCTTGGCCAGCGCCGGGTCGCGGCGCAGCGCCTCCACCCAGCCGTTGTCCGCCAGCGAGACGATGTACGGCAGCGTGGCGTTGGTGAGGGCGTTGGTGGAGGTGTTGGGCACCGCGCCGGGCATGTTGGCGACGCAGTAGAAGACCGACTCGTGGACCGGGAAGGTCGGCTCCGCGTGGGTGGTGGGGCGGGAGTCCTCGAAGCAGCCGCCCTGGTCGATCGCGATGTCGACAAGGACACTTCCCGGCTTCATCCGGGAGACCAGCTCGTTGGTGACCAGCTTCGGCGCCTTGGCGCCGGGGATGAGCACCGCGCCGATGACGAGGTCGGCCTCCAGGACGGCCTTCTCCAGCTCGAAGGAGTTGGACATGATCGCCTTGACCCGGGTGCCGAAGATCCTGTCGGCCTCGCGCAGCTTGTTGATGTCGCGGTCGAGCAGGGTGACGTCGAAGCCCATGCCGACGGCGATCTGGGTGGCGTTCCAGCCGGAGACGCCGCCGCCGATGACGACGGCCTTGGCCGGGGTGACGCCGGGCACGCCGCCGGGCAGCACGCCGCGTCCGCCCGCCGCGCGCATCAGGTGGTAGGCGCCGACCTGCGGGGCGAGGCGGCCCGCGACCTCGGACATCGGGGCGAGCAGCGGCAGCGCGCGGCTGGGCAGCTCGACGGTCTCGTAGGCGATCGCGGTGGTGCCGGACTCCACGAGGGCGTCGGTGCACTCCCGGGAGGCGGCCAGGTGCAGGTAGGTGAAGAGCGTCTGGTCCTTGCGGAGCCGGTGGTACTCCTCCGCGATCGGCTCCTTGACCTTCAGCAGCAGGTCGGCGGCGGCCCACACCTCGTCGGCGGTGTCGAGGATCGCGGCACCGGCGGCGACGTACTCGCCGTCCGTGATCGAGGAGCCGACGCCGGCGCCGCGCTCGACGACGACCTGGTGGCCGTGGCGCACCAGCTCGTGCACGCCGGCGGGGGTGATGGCCACCCGGAACTCGTTGTTCTTGACCTCGCGGGGGATGCCGACCTTCACGTGGATCACGGTCCTTGGCTCAGAGGGTGTTATGCACGACATACCCGGATGTTCAGGGCACACCGGGAGACACCGCAGGAGAACGTGCGGCAGAGCCAGTTTAATGAAGGCGTTCTCGCTGTCTAGCCTTTCATTGCATCAATCTTCAGCGGGTGCACTGCGGATTTCGCAGGCGTTAGCGCCTTGTTCCGGGGCTGGGTCCGAGGTATCACCCTCCGCGGGCTCCTCCTTCAGCATCCGCTCCGCGGCGCCGCGGTGCAGCCCGGCGGCCGTGGGGTCGCCGAGGTGGTCGAGGGTGTCCGCGACGCGCAGGTGCAGCGCCGCCTGGAGCCGCGCGTCGTCGGCGCGGCGGGCCCAGTCCAGGGCCTCCTGGCAGGTGTGCAGCGACTCCTCGGGCCGCCCCGCGTACTCCTGCACCCGCGCCAACTCGCTGAGCGCGCGGGCGTGTCCGGCCACGTCGCCCAGCCTGCGCAGGAAGACCGCGGCGGCCCGCCAGTCACGCTGCGCGTCGCCGTACCGGCCCGCGTAGGTGTGGGCGGCGGCGGTACGGCCGTACAGCCGCGCGGCGTCGGCGCGCTCGTCGCGAGCCAGCCGTTCGGCGAGGGCCCGGCCGAACCAGTCGGCGGCCCGGTCGTAGTCCGCCAGCTCCAGGTACGCGCCGCCTACGGATTCCATCGCGCGGCCGGTCGCATACGGGTCGTTCGCCTCGCGCCCGGCGGCCAGCGCGGCCCGGTAGCGGGCCAGCGCGTCGGCGGTACGGCCGGTACGGGCGTCCAGGTCGCCCAGGTTCAGCAGCGCCGCCGCCCGCTCCCGGGGCAGGTTCCGGCGCTCGGCCACGTCCAGGACCAGGCCGTGGACGCCGTACAGGTCGGCCGCCGCGGCCTGGGTGCCGTAGTGCGCGACCATCGCCCGCACCAGCTGGGACAGCAGCCGCCGGGCAAGGGTGTCCAGCTCGCCGTCGGCGACCGCGAGCCGGGCGGAGGCCAGCAGGGCGGGCCGCCGCAGGGCCAGCCAGTCGGCGGCGGCCCGAGGGCTGGGGAACCGCAGCGCGCGCGGCATCCCGAGCAGCTTCTCGCGGGCCTGCGGGCTGTCGGTCTCGGTGATGGCCCGGCAGGACTGGAGCAGCCGTACCGTGCGCTCCAGCATCCGGGCGCGGGCCAGGGTCAGCTCGGCCGGGCGGTCCCGGGTCTCGGTCAGGGCGCGCAGCAGGGGGTGCAGGCAGCCGGGCACCTCGTACTGCGGCAGCGGCGAGTCCACCGTCCGCAGCAGCCCCATGGCGGTGAGGTCGTCGAGGGTGGTGCGGGCGCCGTCGACGGAGCACCCGGCGAGCGCGGAGGCGGTCTGCGGGTCGACGAGCCCGGCGGGGGCGAGGGCGAGCAGCCGCAGGGTCCGCGCGGCGGCGCCCGGCAGGGTGCGGTGGACGAGCCCGAAGACCCGGCTCAGCGGCGTCGTGTCGCCGCCCTCGGCGCGCAGCTGCTTGGCGAGGTCGGCGACGGCGGCCTGGGGGCGGGCGGCCAGCCAGCCCCCGGCCAGCGTCAGCGCGGCGGGCTGGCCCTGGCAGACCTCCACCAGGCCCTCGGCCGCGCGCGGGTCGACGGTGACGCGGACCGAGCCGGTGTAGCGGGACAGCAGCTCCACCGCCGACTTGGTGTCGAGGCCGCCCAGGGTGCACGGGCGGACGTCGGAGATGCCGGTGAGCGGGCCCTGGGCGACGACGACGGCGAGGCAGTCGGCGGTGTCCGGGAGCAGGTCGTCGACCTGCTGGGCGGTGGCCGCGTCGTCCAGCAGCAGGATCACCCGGCGGTCCGCGAGCGCCTCACGCAGGGCGCCGCTGAGATCGTCCGCGGCGGCACCGGCGGGAGCGGGCAGGTCCAGGGCGGTGAGCAGTTCCCGGGCGGCGGTCTCGGTCGGCACCGGGGTGCCGTCGGGCTCGCTGAGCCGGGCGCGCAGCACCCCGTCCGGGTAGCGGTCGGCGACCTGCCGCACCAGCTCGCGGGCGAGCGCCGTACGGCCGGATCCGGGGCGGCCCGCGATGAGCAGCACGCGCGCGCGGGGGGCCTTCCGTCCGGCGAGGGTGTCCAGTCCGGCGCGCTCGATGTCGGCGCGCAGTTCCTTCAACTCCCGTGTGCGGCCCAGGAACCGGCTCCGAGCCGACGCGGGTTCCGACAGCTCGACGCCGCCTGTGTCCACCGCCTGATCCGTCACGGGCCACGCTCCCGTTCCACGCACGCGCAAAGCCCGCCGGGACTCCGGTTCGGGCGTGCTCAGAGCCTAGTTCAGGCCCTGTGACGATCCGCGGAGAGCGGGGCGGGGACGTCCCCCGATCGGATCAGGCGATCGTCACACCGGGGGTGCGGTGACCCACTCGGGACCACGGCTGTCGGGGGCCGGTCGGAGCCACGGCTGTCGGAACCCGGCGGGACTGCGCTGTCGGCGTGCGCTCAGGCCCGCGGCTGGCCGGGCACGCGGCTGGCCGGGCCCGCCGTGACCCACGACTCTCGGCACACCCCACACCCGGGACCGCCGAGGCCGCTCACACCCGCGCCCAGGGGCACACGCGGACCCACACCCGCCGCAGCCCGCGCGGCTGTCCAGGCCCACTCAAGCCCGCGGCTGTCACAGCCCGCCCTGACCCACGACTCTCGGCGCGCACCCCCAGGCCCGGGACCGCCGAGGCCGCTCACACCCGCACCCACGGGCACACGCGGACCCACACCCGCCGCAGCCCGCGCGGCTGTCCAGGCCCACTCAAGCCCGCGGCTGTCACAGCCCGCCCTGACCCGCGACTCTCGGCGCGCACCCCCAGGCCCGGGACCGCCGAGGCCGCTCACACCCGCACCCACGGGCACACGCGGGCCCACACCCGCCGCAGCCCGCGCGGCTGTCCAGGCCCACTCAAGCCCGCGGCTGTCACAGCCCGCCCTGACCCACGACTCTCGGCGCGCACCCCCAGGCCCGGGACCGCCGAGGCCGCTCACACCCGCACCCACGGGCACACCCAGGCCCACACCCGCCGAAGCCCGCGCAGGCCCCACAGCCCTCGGGCCTCGGGGCCGGATCCCACAACCGTCAGGCTCCCTCAGGCGTCGAACGGACGCGCAGGCCACGGCGCCTCCGCCGGCCGCAGCGCGTCCAGCCCGGCGTCCGCGCGGGCCGCGACCAGCGCCATCGCGCCGACCACGAGGCAGTTGTTGTGCAACTCCCCCGCCAGCGCCCCGCGGACCAGTTCCGTGAGGGGCACCCGCGCGAGCTCCAGGTCCAGCTCCTCGTGCTCGGCCTCGAAGCGCACGCCCTCGGCGTCGGACAGACCGCGGGCGAGGAAGATCCGGATGGCCTCGTCGCAGCCGCCGGGCGTGGTGTAGACGTCGGTCAGCACCCGCCAGTCCTCGGCCTTGACGTGCGCCTCCTCGTACAGCTCGCGCTGGGCGGCGTGCAGCGGGTTCTCGCCGGGGACGTCGAGCAGCCCGGCCGGGATCTCCCACAGCTTCTGGCGCACGGGGTGCCGGTACTGCCGCAGCACCAGCACCCGGTCGGCGTCGTCGAGGGCGAGGACGGCCACCGAGCCGGGGTGGACCTGGTAGTCGCGGCGCACCACGCTGCCGTCCGGCATGACCACCTCGTCCGTGCGGACGGAGGTCTTGTTGCCCACGAAGGGGGTCTCCGTGGCCCGGACCTCCCACTCCTCGGGGGTGTCCTTGATCGTCATGCCCTGTCCTCCCACACCACATGGACGAGAAAAGCCGGGGCGCAGTCGCTGTTCAGCGGGCGCCCCGGCCACCGTACAACCGTCGTGCTAGTTCGCCGTCTTCCGCTCGACCGCCGCCTTGACCAGCCCCGCGAACAGCGGGTGCGGGCGGGTCGGGCGGGAGCGCAGCTCCGGGTGGGCCTGCGTGGCGACCAGGTAGGGGTGGACGTCGCGCGGGTACTCCACGTACTCGACGAGCTTGCCGTCCGGGGAGGTGCCGGAGAACAGGATGCCCGCCTTCTTCTCCAGCTCCGCGCGGTAGGTGTTGTTCACCTCGTACCGGTGCCGGTGCCGCTCCTCGACGTACTCCTTGCCGTCGTACACCTCGCGCACGATGGAGCCCTCGGCCAGCTTCGCCGGGTACATGCCGAGCCGCATGGTGCCGCCCATGTCGCCCTCCCCGGCAACGATGTCCAGTTGCTCGGCCATGGTGGAGATGACCGGGTGGGAGGTGGCCGGGTCGAACTCGGTGGAGTTGGCGTCGGCGATCCCGGCGAGGTTGCGCGCGGCCTCGATCACGATGCACTGCAGTCCCAGGCAGAGGCCGAGCAGCGGGATGCGGTGCTCGCGGGCGTACTGGATGGCGCCGACCTTGCCCGAGACACCGCGGTCGCCGAAGCCGCCGGGGATGCAGATGGCGTCCACGTCCGCGAGCTGCGCCTGAGCACCGGCGGGGGTGCGGCAGTCGTCGGAGGTGACCCACTTGATCTTGACGCGGGTCCGGTTGGCGAAGCCGCCCGCGCGCAGCGCCTCGGTCACCGACAGATAGGCGTCGGGCAGGTCGATGTACTTGCCGACCAGCGCCATGGTGATCTCGTGCTCGGGCCGGTGCACGCGGTCCAGCAGGTCGTCCCAGGTCGTCCAGTCCACGTCGCGGAACGGCAGGTCCAGCTTGCGGACGGCGTAGGCGTCCAGGCCCTCGGAGTGGACGGTCTTCGGGATGTCGTAGATGGACGGGGCGTCCGGGCAGGCCACCACGGCCGCCTCGTCGACGTCGCACATCAGGGAGATCTTCCGCTTGATCGCGGTCGGCACCTCGCGGTCGCAGCGCAGCACGATCGCGTCCGGCTGGATGCCGATGTTGCGCAGCGCGGCCACCGAGTGCTGGGTCGGCTTGGTCTTCAGCTCGCCGGAGGGGCCGATGTAGGGCAGCAGCGAGATGTGCACCACGAAGACGTTGTCCCGGCCGACCTCGTGCCGCACCTGGCGGACCGTCTCCAGGAACGGCAGCGACTCGATGTCGCCGACCGTGCCGCCGACCTCGGTGATCACGACGTCCACCTCGTCCGTCGCCATGCGGCGGATGCGGTGCTTGATCTCGTTGGTGATGTGCGGGATGACCTGCACGGTGTCGCCCAGGTACTCGCCGCGCCGCTCCTTGGCGATGACAGTGGAGTACACCTGGCCGGTGGTGACGTTGGCGGAGCCGTCCAGATCGCGGTCGAGGAACCGCTCGTAGTGGCCGATGTCGAGATCGGTCTCACAGCCGTCGTTGGTGACGAACACCTCACCGTGCTGGAAGGGGTTCATCGTGCCCGGGTCGACGTTGATGTACGGGTCGAGCTTCTGCATGACGACGCGCAGTCCGCGCGCCTTGAGCAACATGCCGAGGCTGGAGGCGGTGAGACCCTTGCCGAGCGAGGAGGCGACACCCCCGGTGACGAAGATGTGCTTGGTCGTCGTGGATTTGGGCGGCATGGCCAAGACGGGGCTCCCGTGGTCGCGATCTGAGGGTGCGGCGTCGGGGGACCCCAGCTGCTGCGTCGGTCGCAGCACCGTCGGGGGCGTCCACCGGTCCACGGGCTACCAGCGTATCAGCGCCCGGAGGGGATGGCTCCCGGCCACGCTGTGCGCACGCGCGGGCACGGACACGTACCACTCACCCGATTCTCACCCGGCGATCACCCGTTCGGCGCAGTCACGTTGCCCGGAGCGGCACGCGGATCATCAACCTGCGTCGTATCCTGCTCGGACACTCGCTGCCGAGCCCGCCGGCCGAACGGCACCACCCCCGTCCGTTAGCCCCGGAACAACGAGAGCTCGTCAGTCCGTTGAGCGACAATTGTCCTTTCGCTGTAGGGCGACTCGACTGTTGTGCAGTAAATCTCAACGACGCATTACAACGACCCCTTGACCGCATCAGCGACAGCCCCCGACTGGGGCGACGTGGCCGTTCGACTGGAGTTGCACGTGGCCGGGCGCATCGAAGATTACGCACTCATCGGAGACATGCAGACCGCCGCGCTGGTCTGCCGGGACGGCACAGTGGACTGGCTGTGCCTGCCCCGTTTCGACTCCCATGCCATCTTCGCCGGTCTGTTGGGCACCGAGGAGCACGGCTTCTGGCGGATCGGCCCGGCGCACCCGTCGGACGCGGCGCCGCCCAGAGCCGCCCGGCGCGGCTACCGCGGTGACTCGCTGATCCTGGAGTCCGAGTGGGACACCCCGCGCGGCACGGTCCGGGTGACCGACTTCATGCCCCCGCGTGACGGCGCCCCGCAGCTGGTCCGGATCGTCGAGGGCGTCTCCGGCCGGGTGCCGATGCGCTCCGCGCTGCGGATGCGGTTCTCCTACGGGCGGGTCGTGCCCTGGGTGCACAAGCACGAGGGCCGTACGGTCGCGGTGGCGGGCCCGGACTCGGTCTGGTTCGACACCACCGCCGAGACCTACGGCAAGTCCCTGACGACGTACGCGGACTTCACCGTCGCCCCGGGCGACCGGATCGCGTTCACCATCTCCTGGCAGTCGTCGCACCGGGAGCCGCCGCCGCTGCCGGAGCCGGAGCAGTCGCTGGAGGCGACCGAGGACTTCTGGCGCGAGTGGGTCGAGCACTGCACGTACCACGGCCCCTACCGGGAGGCCGTGATCCGCTCCCTGATCACGCTGAAGGCGCTGACGTACGCCCCCACCGGCGGCATCGTCGCGGCTCCCACCACCTCCCTGCCGGAGGAGCTCGGCGGGGTGCGCAACTGGGACTACCGCTACACCTGGCTGCGCGACGCCGCGATCACCCTCTCCTCGCTGCTGCGCACCGGCTACCGCGAGGAGGCCCGCGCCTGGCGCGAGTGGCTGCTGCGGTCCGTCGCGGGCGACCCGGAGAACCTCCAGATCATGTACGGCATCGCGGGCGAGCGCGAGCTGGGCGAGGCCGAGCTGGACTGGCTGCCCGGCTACGAGAACTCCGCCCCCGTCCGGGTCGGCAACGGCGCCGCGCACCAGCTCCAGCTCGACGTCTACGGCGAGGTCACCGAGGCCCTGCACCTGGCCCACATGACCGGTCTGGCCCGCAACGACTACGCCGCCCTGCTCCAGCTGAAGCTGATCCGCTACCTGGAGGACCACTGGCAGGAGCCGGACGAGGGCATCTGGGAGGTGCGCGGCCCGCGCCGCCACTTCGTGCACTCCAAGGTGATGGCCTGGGTCGCGGTGGACCGCACCATCAAGCTGATCGAGTCCGGCGACGCGGACGGCCCGCTGGAGCGCTGGAAGGAACTGCGCGACGACATCCACCACGACGTCTGCGAGAAGGGCTACGACAAGGAACGCAACACCTTCACGCAGTCCTACGGCTCCCGGGAGCTGGACGCCTCGCTGCTGCTGATCCCGCAGATGGGCTTCCTGCCGCCGGACGACAAGCGGGTCATCGGCACCATCGAGGCCATCCAGCGCGAACTGTCCACCTCGGACGGCTTCATCCTGCGCTACCCCACCGACGGCGAGAACGCGGGCGTCGACGGCCTTCCCGGCGACGAGGGCGCGTTCCTCGCCTGCTCGTTCTGGATGGCCGACGACCTGGCGATGATCGGCCGCGTCGACGAGGCCCGCAGGCTCTTCGAGAAGCTGCTCGCCCTCCGCAACGACCTGGGCCTGCTCGCCGAGGAGTGGGACCCGCGCCTGCAACGCCAGGTCGGCAACTTCCCGCAGGCGTTCAGTCACGTGCCGCTCATCGACACGGCCCTGCGTCTGACGGCCTCCGGCGCCTACGGCGGCTGACCGCGCGGGGCGGGCCGCCGCTGCCTAGCCTGGAGGAGGACCTTCTCTTCTCCCCCGGGAAGGGGGCGGCGGCCATGGCTTCCCCTTCGAAGGCGGGCGCGGCTCTCGCCGCGCTGCGCGAGGAACTCTCCGGCGAGGTGTTCGCCCCGGGGGACGCGGGCTACGACGACGCCCGGACCGTCTTCAACGCCATGATCGACCGGCGGCCCGCCGTCATCGCCCAGTGCGCCGACGAGGACGACGTGGTGCGGGCGGTGCGGTTCGGGCGGGAGCTGGACCTGAACATCGCCGTGCGCGGCGGCGGGCACAGCGTGGCGGGCACGGCGGTGAACGACGCCGGGCTGGTGGTCGACCTGCGCCGGATGCACGGGGTGACCGTCCACCCCGGCGCGGAGGCGGTGCGCGTCGAGGGCGGCGCCACGATGAGCCACCTGGACCGCGCCACCCAGCCGTACGCCCTGGCCACCACCGGCGGGCGGGCGTCGACCACCGGCGTCGGCGGCTTCGTCCTGGGCGGCGGCACGGGCTGGCTCGACCGCTGGTGCGGCTTCGCCGTCGACAACCTGCTCGGCGTCGAACTGGTCACCGCCGACGGCACCCGCACCCACGCCAGCGCCGACGAGAACCCGGAGCTGTTCTGGGCGCTGCACGGCGGCGGCGGCAACTTCGGCGTCGCCACCGCGCTCACCCTGAAACTGCACGAACTGCCCGAGTTCGCCATCGCCCTGCTGCTGTACCTGCCGGAGCGCGGCCCCGAGGTGGTCCGCGCGTACCGCGAGCTGATCGCGCACGCCCCCACCGAGGCGAGCGGCGCGGTCCTGTACGTCACCGGCCCGCCGGAGGAGTTCGTACCGCCGTCCCTGGTGGGGAGGCTGGCCTGCCTCGCGCTGGTCACGTACGTCGGCGGGGAGCGGGACCTGCGCAAGGTCGCCGAACCGCTGCTGGCGCTGCCGCACGAGGCGGAGGTCGTGGGCGCGATGCCGTACGCGGACGTGCAGTGCATGATCGACGATCCGCCCGGCCAGCGGAACTACTGGTCGGCGGAGTACGTCACCGGCCTGCCCGACGAGCTGGTGGACGTCTTCTGCGCCGACGCCGAGACCCTGCCCGTGCCCACCGGCAGCCAGCAGATCCTGCTGCCGCAGGGCGGCGCGATCGCCGACGGCCCCGCCGAGTACCCCGTCCCCTACCGGGACGCCCCCTGGGCGGTCCACCCGTTCGGCATCTGGTCGGACCCCGCCGACGACGAGCGCTGTGTGCGCTGGGTCCGCGGCGTCCGCGCCCACACGGGTCCCTGGGCCACCGGCGCGGTGTACCTCAACTTCATCGGCGACGAGGGCGCCGACCGCGTGACGGCCGGCCTCGGCCCGGAGAACACCGCCCGGCTGGCCGCCGTGAAACGCCGCTACGACCCGGACAACGTCTTCCGCTTCAACCACAACATCCGCCCGGCCTGAGGGCCCGTGGTCAGGACGGGGACGGGGCGCGGGTAGCGTCCGCGGTATGGAGCCGGGATACGACCGTCAGGGCGCGCACGACGCCGGGATCACCGTGCGGCGGGCGCTGGAGCTGCCCGGACTGCGCAGCGGGCTGCCGGAGGTCCTCGCGGGCGCCGAGCGGCTCGACCGGACCGTGCGCTGGGTGCACGCGGGCGAGGTGCCGAACATCGCCTCACTGCTCAAGGGCGGCGAACTGCTGCTGACCACCGGCTACGGCCTCGGCACCCGCCCCGCCGAGCAGCGCGCGTTCGTGCGTACCCTCGCCGAGCGCGGCATCGCGGCCCTCGTCGTCGAACTGGGCCCGCGGTTCGCCCGGCTGCCCGCCCCCCTCGTGGAGACGGCGCGCGCGGCCGGGCTGCCGCTGGTCCAGCTGCACCGCGAGGTGCCCTTCGTGACCGTCACGGAGGAGATCCACACCGAGATCGTCAACGGCCACTACGCGCTGCTGCAACGCGCGGAGGAGGTGCACCGGCGCTGCACCGGCGCGCTGCTCGGCGGCGGCGGCATCCCCCAGGTCCTCGGCATCCTGGCCGACTTCTGCGCCAACCCGGTGTTCCTGGAGACCGCCGACGGCCAGCTCCTGTACGCCGCCGGGTCCGGGCCCGAGGGCGCCGACCCGCTCCAGGTGTGGGAGGGGCTGCGGGGCCCGCACAAGGACACCCCGCCGCCCGCCGGTTCGGTGCTGGTGGACGTGCCGGGCGGCGGCCCCGGTCCCGGTACGACGGGCTCGGTGCGGGCCCGTCTGGTGCTGCTGCCGGTGCGCGCGCCGCTCGCGCCGGTGCACCGCATCGCCGCCGAGCGGGCCGCGGGCATCCTGGCGGTGGTGCTGATGCAGGCCCGCCAGGAGGAGGAGCTGGCCGCGCGTGGGCGCGGGGACTTCCTCACCGACCTCGCGGAAGGCCGGATCACCGCGGCGGACGCTCCCGCGCAGGCCCGCGTCCTCGGCTTCAAGCCCGGCGACGGCCCGCTGCTGCCGGTGGTGATGCGCCTCGGCGGGGCACTGTCACCCGGCGGCGGCTGGGCCGTGCTCGCGCGTGCGGTCGCCGAGGAGCTGGCGGCGGTGGGGGCGCCGGTGCTGCTGGGGGTGCGGCCGGTGGAGGGGCGGGTGCCGGTGCTGCTCGGGCTGCGCGCCGAGACGGAGCGCACGGCGGTCGCCGACAAGGTGGCGGCGGCGCTGCGGGCGGGTGTGGAGCGGGCCGGGACGCAGCGGCCCGGCGCCCGCCCGCCGGTCGTGGTCGTCGGACCGGCCGGGGACTGGGCTGCGGCCTCGGCGGGGCTGCGGCACGCCGCGGAGACGGCGACGGCGGCCGAGGGGCTCCCCGACCGGCCCTGGTACGACGCCCGGCGCCTGGACATCGACCTGCTGCTGTGGCGGCTGCGCGACCACCCCGACCTGGCGGCCTTCGTCGAGCGCGCCATCGGACCGCTACGCGACCACGACCGCCGCTCCCGGCCGCCGCTGCTGCCGACCCTGGAGACCTACCTCGGCACCGCGGGCCGCAAGGCGGAGACGGCCCGCGAACTGCACCTGAACCGGCAGACGCTCTACAACCGGCTCGCCCGCATCGGCGAACTGCTGGGGACCGACCTCGACGACCCGCAGACGGTCCTGACCCTGAGCCTGGCCCTGCGCGCCCGTCGCCATGTGGACCGCGGCGCCTGAGCACCTCTCAGGTCAGCGGCCTCGGCTGCGTCAACTCGTCGTACACGCTGAGCACCTGGGCGATCGTCTCCTCCTCGGTCGGCCAGGTCGCCGCCTGTTCGACGCCCCGGCGCGCCAACCGCTCGCGCCGCGCCGGATCGCCGAGGAGCCGGACGACGGTGTCGGCGAGGGCCGCGGAGTCGCCGTACGGGACCAGTTCGGCGGCGTCGCCGACCAGGTCGGGCACCCCGCCCACGCGGGTCGCGACGAGCGGCACGCACGCGTGGAGGGCCTCTTGGGCGAGGACGGACCGCGACTCCCACCGGCTGGTCAGCAGCGCCACGTCGGCCGCCGCGAGCAGCTCGCCCGCGTCGTCCCGGCGCCCGACCAGCCGCACCGGCAGCGCTTCGTTGTCGATCCGGCGCTGCAACTCCGCCCGCAGCGGCCCCTCCCCCGCGATCACCACCAGCGGCACGGGGTCGAGGCCGCGCCAGACCCGCGCGGCGTCCAGCAGGACGTCGTACCCGCGGTGCGGGTCGAGGGAGCCGACGGTGACGAGCAACGGGCGGCCCAGCGCGCCGAGTTCGGCGAGGATCTTGGGCGGCAGCCGGTCGGGGTCCTCCGGCTCGCCCGCGCGGCGGCCGGGCAGGGCGACCGCGCCGAGCCGGGCGTCCCGGGCCCCGCCGCGGCGGGCCCGGTCCACCAGGTCGGAGGTGGTCCCGAGGACCAGGGTGGCCGCCCGCACCACCCGCCGCTCCAGCATCCGCAGCAGATGCGCCCGCGCGCCCTCGGCGTGCGCCCGGTTGTGCCAGGTGACGACGAACGGGGTGTGGCGCCCGCCGAGCGCCAGCACGGTGCGGAAGGAGGCGTGCAGCCCGTGCGCGTGCACCAGGTCGGCGTCCGAGCAGACCGTCCGCAGCGCCGCCACCGACGCCGGGTCGCTGCTGCGCGGGATGTGCACGTGTTCGGCGCCGACGCCCGTGAAGTCGTAGGCACGTTCGGCCTCGACGGGGGCGCACACCGTGACCCGCACGCCCCTTGCCACCAGTCCGGCCGCCAGCGACCGCACGTGCGCGCTGCTGGCCACGCTGCCCCCGCCCAGCACCTGCACGGTGCGCAGCGACGACTGGCCGTGCGGTGAGTGGCTGGTCACGAGGCTCACGCGGCCGGGGCTCCTGGTTCGGCGACAGACGGTCACGGGGAAACGTACAGAAGGATCGGACGGGGGAACGGCACCGCGCGAGGCGCGCGCACCCCGCCAAGGATGCCAGGACAACCGCCCCCGGCCACAACGCCGGGGGCACCTGCTTCTCGCCCTCATCCGAGTCGCGTCACCCACACGAGTGAGGGGGAGACACGTGTGTACGACTCGCCAGCGGACGCGCCCCGTCACACCTCGGCCCGTGCCGTCGCCAGCAGTTCCTCCGCGTGCGCCCGGGCCGTCTCGGAGTCCTCCTGCCCGGCCAGCATCCGCGACAGCTCCCGGATCCGCTCCTCGCCCTCCAGGACCTTCACGCCGGACCGGGTCACGGACCCGTCGTTGGTCTTCTCCACCAGCAACTGCCGGTCCGCGAAGGCCGCCACCTGCGGCAGGTGCGTCACCACCACGACCTGCGCCGACTTCGCCAGCCGGGCGAGACGCCGACCGATCTCCACCGCGGCCTTGCCGCCGACGCCCGCGTCCACCTCGTCGAAGAGGTACGTCGGCACCGGGTCCGTGCCCGCGAACACCACCTCTACGGCGAGCATCACGCGCGACAGCTCACCGCCGGACGCGCCCTTGGCGATCGGCCGCGGCGGCGCCCCCGGATGCGGCGCGAGCAGCAGCTCGACCTCGTCGGCGCCCGACGGCCCGTACGCCACCGCACGGCCGCCGACCTCGACGCCCTCGGGGTCCTCGGTCTGCCGGATCTCGAAGGACACGCGCGCGTGGGGCATCGCCAGCGACGCCAGCTCGGCGGTCACCGCGGCGGCGAACCGCTCGGCGGCCTCCGTACGGGCGTCGGTCAGGGTCTGCGCGAGACCGCCCAGCTCGGTACGGAGCGCGTCCCGCTCGGCGGTCAGCTCACCGATGCGCTCGTCGTCGCCGTCGAGTTCGGTCAGCCGCGCGGCACTGTTCTCGGCCCACGCCAGCACGGCGGCGGTGTCGACGTTCTCGCCGTACTTCCGGGTCAGCGCCGTCAGCGCCGCCCGCCGCTCCTCCACCGCCGCCAGCCGCAGCGGGTCGGCGTCCAGGTCGTCGGCGTACCCGGCCAGTTCCCCGGCGACGTCGCCGAGCAGGATCCCGACCTCCCCGATCCGGTCGGCGAGCGCCGCCAGCGCCGGGTCGTGGGACCGTACGGCCTCCAGCGCCCGGTGGGCGCCCGCGACGAGCGTCGAGGCGTCGACACCCTCGGGGTCCTCCGGGTTGCCCGCGAGAGCGGCGTGCGCGGCCGTCGCGGCGGACGCCAGCGCCTCCGCGTGCCCGAGCCGCTCGGCCTCCTCCGCCAGCTCGACGTCCTCACCGGCGCGCGGTTCCACGGCGGCGATCTCGTCGAGGCCGTAGCGCAGCAGGTCGGCCTCCTGGGCCCGCTCACGCGCGCGCGTGGTGATCTCCGCCAGCTCCGTGGAGACCGCCCGCAGCCGCCGGTACGCCTCGGTGTACTTGCCGAGCGGCACGGCCACCGTGTACCCGGCGTACCGGTCCAGCGCCTGCCGCTGCCGGGACTGCTTCAGCAGCCCCTGCTGGTCGGTCTGCCCGTGCACGGCCACCAGCTCGTCGGCCAGCTCCGCGAGGACGCCGACGGGCACGCTGCGCCCGCCCAGGTGCGCCCGTGAGCGCCCCTCCGCGGAAACGGTACGGCTGATGAGCAGCGTCCCGTCGTCCAGCTCGGCCCCGGCCTCCTCCGCGCGTACGGCCGCCGCCGCGTCCTCGGGTACGGCGATCCGCCCCTCGACGACGGCGTTCCTGGCCCCGATCCGCACCAGCGCCGCGTCCGCCCGGCCGCCCAGCAGCAGCCCCAGACTGGTGACCACCATGGTCTTGCCCGCCCCGGTCTCACCCGTGACGGCCGTGAAACCGGGCGACAGCTCGACGACCGCGTCATCGATGACACCAAGTGACCGTATCCGCATCTCCTCAAGCACGGACACGACCTTACGAGGTCGGAGCCTCCGAGTGCGACCGGCCCTTGTCACCCACGTGGGTGGACGGCCCTCCGGGGGCGCCGGGAACCGCGCGACAAGCCCCGACCGACCCGCACCCGCCGACGCACCGGAACCACCCCCCGCGAACCGCTAGTGAGGAGCCCCTCGCCACCCGGAAACCGGCAACGCGAACTTGGCCACCAGCCGGTCGGTGAACGACGCGTGGTGCAACCGCGCCAAGCGGACCGGTACCGCCCCCCGCCGCACCTCCACCCGCGCCCCGGGCGGCAGCTCCACCGTCCGCCGCCCGTCACACCACAGCACCCCCGGCGGGACGTGCGGCAGCACCTCCACCGCCAGCACCGAGTCCGGCGACGTCACCAGCGGCTTGGCGAACAGCGCGTGGGCGCTGATCGGCACCATCAGCAGCGCCTCCACCTCCGGCCACACCACAGGACCGCCCGCGGAGAACGCGTACGCCGTCGACCCGGTGGGCGTCGCGCAGACGATCCCGTCGCAGCCGAACCCGGTCACCGGCCGCCCGTCGATCTCCAGGACGACCTCCAGCATCCGCTCGGCGGACACCTTCTGCACGGCCGCCTCGTTCAGCGCCCAGTCGGTGTGCACGATGTCGCCGTTGCGGTGCACGACGACGTCGACGGTCATCCGCTCCTCGACCTCGTACGCCCTGCTGACGACGCGGTCGACGACCTTGTCCAGGTCGTCCCGCTCGGCCTCGGCGAGGAACCCGACGCGCCCGAGGTTGACGCCGAGCATCGGCACCCCGGACGCCCGCGCGAACTCCGCGCCGCGCAGCAGGGTGCCGTCACCGCCGAGGACGATCAGCAGCTCGCAGCCGTCCAGGCACTGCGGGGTGGCCTCCCTGACGAGCCGCACGGTGTCCGGCAGCGGCAGGTCCGCCGCCTCCGCCTCCAGCACCCGGACGCCGATCCCGGACCGCAGCAGCCCCTTCACCACCAGCTCCGCGCTGCGGATGGCGGCCGGGCGGCCGGTGTGGGCGAGGAGGAAAACTGTACGAGCGGTGTTCGATGTCAACGTGGCCCCTCCGCAACTGCACGGTCGACGTCGGCCGGGTCCAGTCGGTCGGCTCCGGCCCGCAGCCACAGAAAGTACTCGACGTTGCCCGAGGGCCCCGGCAGCGGGCTCGCCGTGACCCCCCGCACCCCGAGCCCCAGCTCCCAGGCCCGCCCGGCGACCCCGCGCACGGCCTCGGCCCGCAGCTCCGGGCTGCGCACCACACCGCCGCTGCCGAGGCGCTCCTTGCCCACCTCGAACTGCGGCTTGACCATCATCACCAGGTCGGCGTCCGGCGTCACGCACCGCGCCAGGGCGGGCAGTACCAGCCCGAGCGGGATGAAGGACAGATCCCCCACGACAAGATCCACAGGCTCCCCATCGATCGCCTCAAGCGTCAACTCGCGTACGTTCGTACGGTCCTTGACGGTGACGCGTTCATCGCTCTGGAGCGTCCAGGCGAGCTGGCCGTACCCGACGTCCACGGCGACGACGTGCGCGGCCCCGGCGCGCAGCAGCACGTCGGTGAAGCCCCCGGTGGACGCACCGGCGTCCAGCGCCCGCCGCCCCGCGACGACCAGCCCGCGCGGCCCGAACGCCGCGAGCGCGCCCGCGAGCTTGTGGCCGCCCCGGGAGACGTACTCGGGATCGCCGTCGTCGGCCGCGACGACGATCGCGGCGGCGGTCTCCACCTGGGTGGCGGGCTTGGTCGCCACCGTCCTGCCGACGCTGACCCGCCCGGCGGCGATCAGCTGGCTGGCGTGCTCGCGCGAGCGCGCGAGCTTGCGGCGGACCAGCTCCGCGTCGAGACGGCGGCGTACGACTCCTGCCACGTTCGGTTCAGCTCCTCGTGCCTGTGTGTGCCTGGGTCACGTCGACGGGGGCGCCGCGGGCCCGGGGCGGGCGTCCAGCGCGGTGAGCGTGTCGCGCAGCCCCCGGTGCACATCCTCGTACACCTCGACGTGGCCGTCCGTGGCGAGGTGGTCGGCGTCGGCCAGCCGCGCCAGCCGGGCGTCGACGTCTGCGTTGCCGGTGGGGTCGCGGGGGACGTCCACGGGCGCGGGCGCGGCGGGGTCGGCCACGGGGGCCTCCGGCCCGGCCGCCGCCTCCTGGGGAGAGGGTTCGTGCATGTCCAGACGCTACCTCGAACCGCTGCGGTACCGTCGGTCGCGATGGCCACGATCGAGGAGTGCCGCGCGGCACTCGACAAGCTCTCGGAGAACATGCGGGGCGCCGAGGGGCACGTCCGCGAGGCGGCTCTCCTGGACCGCTCGGTGAGCTGCCACGTCAAGGACCTCGACGTCACCTTCGTGGGCCGGATGGCCGGCGGCGGGATCGAGGTCCACGACACCGTGCCGGGCACGCCCCGCGAGAAGGCGCAGATCCGGCTGGCGCTGACCGGCGACGACCTGCTGGCGCTGGTCGACGGCGAGCTGCACTTCGCCCGCGCCTGGGGCTCGGGCCGGGTGAGGCTGGAGGCGGGCCTGCGGGACCTGTTCCACCTCAGGAAGCTGCTGTAGCCCCCGCCTTCCCGACGGTCTTCCGGGTCGCCCTGACCTTCCGCGCGGCGGGCACCACCAGCGGCGTGCCCGTCTCGGGGCAGTCGATGACCTGGCAGCCGAGCCCGAAGACCTCCTCCACCAGCTCCGCGGTGACGATGTCGCCGGGCGCGCCCTGCGCGATGACCTGCCCGTCGCGCAGCGCGATCAGGTGCGTGGCGTAGCGGGCCGCGTGGTTCAGGTCGTGCAGTACGGCGACCAGGGTGCGCCCCTGCTCCTCGTGCAGCTCCGCGCACAGGTCCAGTACGTCGATCTGGTGCTGGATGTCGAGGTACGTCGTCGGCTCGTCGAGCAGCAGCAGCGGCGTCTGCTGGGCGAGCGCCATGGCGATCCACACGCGCTGCCGCTGCCCGCCGGACAGCTCGTCGACGTACCGGTCCGCCAGTTCCGCGACGCCGGTCTGCCGCATGGACTCCTGGACGACCCGCTCGTCCTCGGCGGACCACTGGCGCAGGATGCCCTGGTGCGGGTACCGGCCGCGGCCCACCAGGTCGGCGACGGTGATGCCGTCGGGCGCGACGGACGACTGCGGCAGCAGGCCGAGGGTGCGGGCGACCTTCTTGGCGGGCAGCGACTGGATGGCCTGCCCGTCGAGCAGCACCCGGCCCTCGTTCGGCTTGAGCATCCGCGACAGCGCCCGCAGCAGGGTCGACTTGCCGCACGCGTTCGGGCCGACGATCACCGTGAAGGAGTGGTCGGGTATCTCCACCGACAGCCGCTCGGCGATGACCCGCTGGTCGTAGGCGAGGGTGACGTTCTGTGCGGACAGGCGGTTCACGGTGCTCCTGGGGTTGTTCGGCTCACGGTCGGCGCCGCGGCGCGGCCCGGTGCTCGTCTGCGGCCCGGTGCTCGTCTGCGGCCGGGTGCTCATATCCGCCCCGCCCGGCGCTCGGTGACGAGGAGCCACAGCAGGTAGCCGCCGCCGAGCACTCCGGTGACCACGCCCACGGGCAGCTGGTCGGCGCCGAACAGCCGCTGCGAGGCCCAGTCGGCGGTGACCAGGAGGGTGGCGCCCATGCACAGGGAGGCCACCAGGTTGGGCCCCGGCGAGCGGGTCAGCCGCCGGGCGAGCTGCGGCGCGGTGAGCGCCACGAAGGCGACGGGTCCGGCGGCGGCGGTGGCGGTCGCGACGAGCAGCACGGCGGCCAGCAGCAGCATCATCCGCAGCCGCTCCACCCGCACCCCGAGGGCGTATGCGACGTCGTCGCCCATCTCCGTCATCCGCAGCCCGCGCCCGCCCGCGAGCACCAGCGGCACGAGGACGGCGCACAGGACCAGCAACGGCCGGACCTGGTCCCAGCCCCGGCCGTTGAGGGAGCCGGTCATCCACACCACCGCGCGGGAGGCGTCGACGAGGTCGGCCTTGGTGAGGAGATAGCCGTTGACCGCCGTGACGATCGCGGAGACCCCGATACCGACCAGGACCAGCCGGTACCCGTGCACGCCCCGCTTCCAGGCGAGCAGGTAGATGGCGAGACCGGTCACCAGACCGCCGATCAGCGCACCGGCGGTGACCTCGGCGGCGTCCCCGGACATCAGCACGATCACGGTGAGCGCGCCGGCCGTGGCGCCCTGCCCGAGCCCGAGTACGTCCGGACTGCCCAGCGGGTTGCGGGAGATGGCCTGGAACAGCGCCCCGCCGAGCCCGAGCGCGGCCCCGACCAGCAGCCCGACCAGGACCCGGGGCAGCCGCAGCTCCCGGACGACGAACTCCTGCATCGTGTCGCCGCCGCCGAACAGCGTCCTGACCACGTCCCCGGCGGACATCTCGAAGTCCCCGGTCCCGATGAGCACCACACTCGCGGCGAACGCGGCGACGAGCAGCAGGAGGACGACGGTGACGACCCGCGCGTCCACCCGCACGGAGAGCCCGCCGGGGGTGCGCAGGGCACGGGTGGCACGCGGGGTCCGGCTGGCGCGTGCGGTCCGGCTGTCGCGTGGGATCTTCACAGCTGGGCCGTCCTCCGCCGTCGTACGAGAAGAATGAAGACCGGCCCGCCGAGGATCGCGGTGACGATGCCGACCTGGAGCTCCGCGGGCCGCGCCACGATCCGCCCGAGCACATCGGCGCCGAGCAGCAGCACGGGCGACAGGATCGTGGCGTACGGCAGGATCCAGCGCAGGTCGGGCCCGGTGAAGGAGCGGACGACGTGCGGGACCATCAGACCGACGAAGACGATCGGACCACAGGCCGCGGTGGCCGCCCCGCACAGCACGGTGGCCGCCAGCATGGCCAGCGCCCGGGTGCGGTTGAGGTTGGCGCCGAGGGCCCGCGCGGTGTCGTCACCCATGGCCATGGCGTTCAGCGGCCGGGCCAGCGCCAGCGCCAGCACCACCCCCACCAGCAGGAACGGCAGCACCTGCCGGATGGTGTGGTCGGTCGCCGAGCTGAGCGAACCGACCGTCCAGAAGCGCATCTTGCCGAGCGCCGCCGAGTCCATGATCATCACGGCCTGGAGATAGCCGTAGAGCGCGGCGCTGATCGCCGTACCCGCGAGCACCAGCCGTACCGGCGTCGCGCCCCGGCTGCCGCCGAGGAACCACACCAGCGCCCCCACCGCCGCCGCGCCGACGAAGGCGAACCACACATAGCCGCTGAGGCTGGTGACGCCGAAGAAGGTGATGGCGGTGACGACGGCGGCGGACGCGCCCGCGTTGATGCCGAGCAGTCCCGGGTCGGCCAGCGGATTGCGGGTCAGCGCCTGGAGCACCGCCCCCGCCAGCCCGAACGCCGCACCGGCGAGCAGCCCGAGCCCGGTCCGCGACAGCCGCTCGTCGACGACGACGTCGCCGTACGTCCCCGAGTTCTCGAACAGGCCGTGCCAGACCTGCTCCAGGGACAGCTCCTTGGCGCCGATGGCGATGCTGGCCACCGCGACGAGCGTCACGACCGCCAGGGAGACGAGCAACCCGAGGGAACGTATCGCCGCCCGGCGGCGCGGGGGCGCGGGGGCGGTTTCCACGCGCTGTACGGAAGGACTGTCAACCAACACGCGGTTAGGTTAGCCTACCCTCCCATTTGATCAAGATCCTGAGCCTCCACGCACCCGCCCTAGAACCCCAGCCGCGCCAGCGCCTTCTCCCCGTCCAGCTCGCACACCCCGTCCCCGGCCGCCGTCCACGCCGCCGCGCAGAGCGCCCGCAGCCCGTCCAGCGCGCCGCCGTCCCCGTCGACCTCCAACCGCTCGGCACCCGCCCTGGCGGTCCACCCACCGCACCGGAACCCCCCGTCCACCGGTTCCACCTCCGGCTGCCCGGTCAGCAGCCCCCGCAGATCGGCGTCGACATAGGTGGGCCGGTACTTCGGCGCTGCCCTGAGGAGCTGCGCCCCGTCGGTCACCCCCGTCAGCACCAGCAGCGAGTCGACGTCCCCGTTGAACGCCCCCTCGATGTCCGTGTCCAGCCGGTCCCCCACCACCAGCGGACGCTCCGCGCCCGTGCGCAGGACCGTCTCCCGGTGCATCGGCGGCAGCGGCTTCCCCGCGACCTGCGGCTCGGCGCCGGTCGCGATCCGCACCACCTCCACCGCCGCCCCGTTCCCCGGCGCGATCCCGCGCGCCCCCGGGATCGTCAGGTCGGTGTTGGACGCGAACCACGGCACCCCGCGCGCGATCGCGTAACAGGCCTCGGCGAACCGCCCCCAGGGCAGCTCCGGACCGCCGAAGCCCTGCACCACGGCCACCGGTTCGTCGTCCGCCGACTCGACGGGCACCAGCCCCCGCTCCCGCAGCGCCACCCGCAGCCCTTCGCCGCCGATCACCAGTACCCGCGCCCCCGCGGGCACCTGCTCACTGATCAGCCGCGCCACCGCCTGCGCCGAGGTGATCACGTCGTCCGCCGCCGTCGGTATCCCGAGCGCGGTCAGATGCGTGGCCACCGCGTCCGGCGTCCGCAGCGCGTTGTTCGTGACGTACGCCAGGTGCATCCCACCCTCACGGGCCACACCGAGCGACTCGACGGCGTGCCGAATCGCGTGACCGCCCGCGTACACCACCCCGTCCAGATCGAGCAGCGCCGTGTCGTACGCCTCGCTCAGGGCCTGCCCACTGCCCTCGGGCCTCGTCCTGACGCTCCGGCTCATCACCACATCGCTCCTCGCTGATCCCGGTCCGTTCGCGCTTTCCCCCGATCATCGCGCATCCCACTGACACACGTACGATGCCGGGATGAACGCAGCAGGTCACCCGGAAGCAACGGAGCGCCGTGGCCTCGAACTCACCCCGTTCCGAGGTCTGCGTTACGACCCCGACCGGGTCGGCAGCCTGGCCGCTGTGACGTCCCCGCCGTACGACGTCGTCGTACGCCCGGACGGTCTGCACCACCTGGAGTCCGCCGACCCGCACAACATCGTCCGCCTGATCCTCCCCCAGGCCACCACGCCCGGCGCCCGCGACGAACAGGCCGCGAGCACCCTGCGCCGCTGGGTCGCCGAGGGAGTCCTGACCGCCGACCCCGAACCCGGTCTCTACGTCTACGAACAGCGCGCCCCCGACGGCACCCTCCAGCGCGGCGTCATCGGCGCCCTGCGCGTCACGGACCCCGCCGACGGCCTCGTCCTCCCCCACGAGGACGTCATGCCGCACATCGTCGCCGAACGCGCCGACCTGATGCGCGCCACCTCCGCCAACCTGGAGCCCCTGCTCCTGACCTACCGGGGCGACGATACGACGGCCACCACCGCCGAGATCATCGAGCGCACGGCCGAGAAACCCCCGCTCCTCGCCACCACCACCGAGGACGGCGTCCACCACCGCCTGTGGGCCCTCACCGACGCCGCGGACCTGACGGACGTCCAGTCCGACCTCGTCCGCCACCAGGCCCTCATCGCCGACGGCCACCACCGCTGGGCCACCTACCGCAGCCTCCGCGCGGAGCACCCCTCTCCCAGCCCCTGGGACTACGGCCTGGTCCTCCTCGTCGACACCGCCCGCTACCCGTTGCGCGTGCGCGCCATCCACCGGCTCCTGCACGGCCTCCCGGTGAGGGACGCCCTGACCGCCCTGGACGCCCTGTTCCGCGTACGGCACCTGCGGACCTCTCTCCCCGAGGCCCTGACGGCGCTGGAGGAGGCCACCCGCGCGGGCAACGCCTTCCTCCTCGCGGGGGACGGCGCCTACCACCTCGTGGACCGCCCCGACCCGGACCTCCTGGCCCGCACGGTCCCCGCCGACCACCCCCTCGCCTGGCGCACCCTGGACGCCACGGTCCTGCACGCCACCCTCCTCGCCCACGTCTGGCACGTCCCCGAGGACTCCCCCGCCCACATCGCCTACATCCACGACGCCGCCGCCACGGTCGCCAAGGCCGAACACGACGGCGGTACGGCGGTCCTGATGCACCCCGTCCACGAGGACGTCGTACGCGACCTCGCCCGCCAGGGCGTCACCATGCCCCGCAAGTCGACCTCGTTCGGCCCGAAACCGGCGTCAGGGCTGGTGCTGCGCACGTTGGATCGTTGAACGAACCCACCGCGCACAACTAAAGAGGGGGCGGAGTTCCGGTCACCCGGAGCCCCGCCCCCTCTTCTTCCTCCTCGGTCAGTCCCGGTCGGCCGCGCCGCCGTCCTCCGAGGGGCCGTCCCGCTCCTCGTCCAGCGCGTCCATGAACTCCACGCCGTCCAGCTCGGCCAGCCGG
This sequence comes from Streptomyces sp. NPDC006997, assembly GCF_040635175.1. Classification (NCBI taxonomy): domain Bacteria; kingdom Bacillati; phylum Actinomycetota; class Actinomycetes; order Kitasatosporales; family Streptomycetaceae; genus Streptomyces; species Streptomyces sp. NPDC006997. The sequence goes on along the minus strand of NZ_JBEYHH010000043.1, from coordinate 1,726 downwards.
TCCGAGGCGTCCGTGCTGCCGTCCCGGTCGGCCTCCACGGCCTTCGCGAACCACTCCCGCGCCTCACCACGCCGCCCGGCCGCAAGCAGCGCGTCGGCGTACGCGTACCGCAGCCGCGCGGTCCACGGCTGGACGGCGTTCGACGCCAGCTCGGGGCTCTGGAGCGTCACGATGGCCGCGTCCAGCTGCCCCATGTCACGCCGGGCACCGGCCGCGACGAGCCGCATCTCGACCTGGCCGGCCTTGTCCAGCTTGTGCACCTCGGGCGCCCCGGCCATGTCGAGCGCCTTCTCCGGCCGCCCGAGCCCACGCTCGCAGTCGGCCATGAGGGGCCACAGCTCCACACCACCGGTCATCCGCCGCGCCGCCCGGAACTCGGCCAGCGCCTCCGCGTACTTCTGGTTGGCGTACGCCGCGAACCCGGCCGCCTCCCGCACGGCGGCGACCCGCGACGCCAGCCGCAGCGCCACCCTGGAGTACCCGTAGGCGCCCTCGGGGTCGTCGTCGATGAGCCTGGCGACCATCACCAGGTTCTTCGCGACGTCCTCGGCCAGGGTCTTGGGCAGGCTCTGCAGCTCCTGCCGCACGTCCTTGTCGATCTCGTCCCCGGTCACGTCCTCGGGGATCGGCAGCCGCTTGATCGGCTCCCGGTCACGGTCCCGCTCGTCCCGGAACCGCCCACCGCCACGGCGGTCGTCACGCCGGTCGTCGCGGCGGTCGTCACGCCGGTCGTCCCGTCCACGGAACCCACCGGGCCGACCGGGACGGTCGTCGCGCCGAGGCCCACGCCCGCGGTCATCACGCCGGAACCCACCGCGTTCCCCGCCACGCTCCCCGCCTCGCACGGGACGCTCGTCACCCCGCCGCTCGGGACGACGCGCGGGCCCACGGTCGTCATCACGCCGGAACCCAGAGCGGTCGCTGTCACGGCGGTCGTCGCGCCGGTCGTCCCGACGGAAGCCACCGCGGTCGTCCCGACGGAAGCCGCCCCGATCATCGCGACGGTCGTCACGCCGGTCATCTCGGCGGTACGTGGGACGCTCCCCGTCACGCCGGAAGCCGCCACGGTCGGACCGCTCGGGCCGGTCTCCCCGGTCGTCGCGCCGGAAACCACGGTCACGCCCTCGGTCATCTCGGCTTCGATCGTCCCGGCCTCGATCGTCACGACGGAAGCCACCGCGGTCGTCCCGACGGAAGCCGCCCCGATCGTCACGGCGGTCGTCACGCCGGTCATCGCGGCGATCGTCACGGCGGTCATCGCGACGGTCGTCCCGACGGTACGGGGGACGCTCCCCGTCACGCCGGAACCCGCGGTCACCGCCCCGATCGCGGTCCCGGTCACGGTCGTCACGCCGCGGTGCGCTGGGCCGGTCGTCGCGCCGGAACCCACCACGCTGACCACGGTCACCGCCCCGATCGCGGTCCCGGTCGCCACTGCCGCCACTGCGCCGAGGCCCGCCACGGAAGCCGCCCCGGTCCCCACCGTCCCGTCGCCGCGGGTCGCGCTCCGGTCGGTCGTCGGGAGAGTTGGTGGACATCGGTGACTCCTGTCTTCGGTACCGCTATTCATTAAACAACGAAAGGACCCCTGGCCCCAGCTGAACGCTGGTGACCAGGGGTCCTCCCCAAAGATTGTTCGGCGGCGTCCTACTCTCCCACAGGGTCCCCCCTGCAGTACCATCGGCGCTGTAAGGCTTAGCTTCCGGGTTCGGAATGTAACCGGGCG
>NZ_JBEYHH010000042.1:0-60469 GCF_040635175.1 Streptomyces sp. NPDC006997 | reverse complement strand
GCGCAGACGCCACCAGGCAACAGCCCGACGCAGCCACTACCGACGGCGATCCAACCCCGAACTTGCTGGATAGATCACGAAACCGCACTGGAGTACTAGGAGAGGAAGTCCGATGAACACTGTCAAGGACTGGTGGATCTACCGGGGCACTGGCTCGGTCGCGGAGAAGCGCGCCCGGCTCGACGAGAACCGGCCGCCTTGGCGAGAGTTCAAGGGTGCCCCAGACCCGGAGTACGCCCCGCCCGGCACCACCGGACCGGCCTGGACCGACACCTGGGTACGCGGCGACGGATACGTACCGGACGACGCGGAGATTGACGCCGTGAACACGGCCCTGTACCTGCGCCGCCCGCTGCTCGTCACCGGCAAGCCCGGAGTCGGCAAGTCGACGCTGGCGCACAGCATCGCGGCCGATCTGCAACTCGGACCGGTCCTGCACTGGCCGGTGACCAGCCGCAGTTCCCTGCGGGACGCGCTCTACCAGTACGACGCGATCGGGCGTCTGCACGATGCGAACCTGCGCCATCTGAAGGCCGGCCGAGGCGCGCCGCCCCGGCGGCAGCCGGGCGGGCGCCCCTCCTCGGGCAGCGCCATCGCGCCGTACCTGCGTCTCGGCCCGCTCGGCACGGCGCTGCTGCCACAGGAGCGCCCCCGGGTGTTGCTTGTCGACGAGATCGACAAGAGCGACATCGACCTGCCCAGCGACCTGCTCACCGTGTTCGAGGAGGGTTCCTTCGAGATCCCGGAACTGGCACGGATCGCCGCCCGCCAGCCACGGGTCAGGGTGGGCACGCAGGATGATCCCGAGCTACGTGCCGGGATCGACCGCGGGCGGGTCCAGTGCAGCGCGTTCCCCGTCGTCGTGCTGACCAGCAACGGCGAGCGCGACTTCCCGCCGCCCTTCCTGCGCCGCTGCATCCGCCTGCACGTCGAGCCGCCGCACGAGAAGAAACTGAAGCAGATCGTCCGGCAGCGGCTGAGGCTCGACGACACGACCCGGGAAGACCGCTACCAGGACCTCATCACCGACTTCATCGAGCGCCGTACGGAAGGCGACCTGGCGACGGACCAGCTGCTCAACGCCGTCCAGCTGCGGCTGAGCGGCGCGTGGTCGGGCGCGGGCGAGCGCAAGGACTTCCTGGACGCCGTACTGCAACGGCTGACGGGCCCGCTGGCGTGATCGAGCGGCTGCTGCGGGCACTGGAGGAGTCCGGCGCGAACGCCGGGCCCGAAGAGCTGGCGGACATCCTCTGGCTGGCGGCGCGCGTCGGTGGCGCCGCGGGTCCGGACGCGGGGTCCGCTCAGGACGTCCTCGACGAGTCCGAGGCCACGCCGCTGACCGAGTACCCGGCCGAGGGCCCCGAGGAAGCAGACCGGGCGCCGGAGGAGGAGTTCTACACCGCGGGCGACGTCACGGACGCGCCCGGCCCGGCGCGGCAAGGCGTCGAACTGGTCCGCGTCCGCCGAGCTTCGTCCGTCCGGGATCCGCTGGCGGTGATGCGGGCGCTGCGCCCCCTGGGCCGTTCGAAGGACACCTCGGGCGGGAACCCGGCCGATTGCGAACTCGACGAGGAGCTGACGGTCCGCAGGACCATCGAGCAGTGCCTTCCGACTCCGGTGCTGCGGACGCGCAGGGGACGCTGGCTGGACCTGGCCCTCGTGGTGGACGCCCACCACTCGATGCTGCTCTGGCACGGCCTGGTCGGCGAACTGCGGCGGGTGTTCGTGCAGACGGGCATCTTCCGCGACGTACGCACCTGGCACCTGCTCGGCACCGCCCCGGACGCCGCCGAGCCGCTGTCCGTGGCCCGTACACCTGACGGTGAGCGGCGCAGCGTGCAAGAGGTGTCCGACCCGTCGGGGCACCGTCTGGTCATCGTCGTCACGGACACAGTGGCGAGCCGGTGGGCCGAGGCGGACGTCGCGCGCATGCTGCGGCAGTGGGCATCCCACGGCCCGGTGGCGCTGCTCAACGTCCTGCCGCGCCGGCTCTGGGACCGTGGCGCGGTGCGTCCGCGGTCCCTGCGGTTGCGTTCAGTGAGTCCGGCCTCGCCCAACACGTCGTGGCGGGTGGGCGCGCCGGCACGTAGCCGCCGCAGGAGCGTACGGCTGCGGCCCACCCCTCAGGTCCTCGCGATCCCGGTGATAGAGGCCGAACCGGCGTCCGTGCTGCTCCTGGCGAAGCTGGTGGCGGGCAGCGGCCAGTGGACGCGGGTGCCGTGCCTGGCGCTCCCCCGCACGCCGTCGTCGCCAGCTCCGCTGCGGGCCGAGCCCCTGGCTCCCGCCCGGGAGGAGGTTACCGACGTACTGCGCCGCTTCAGGGCAGGTGCGTCCCCCCTTGCCCAACGACTGGCCGGATATCTGTCCGCCGTGCCCTTAAGCCTCCCGGTCATGAACCTCGTCCGCCAGACGATGCTCCCCGAGGCGGAGCACGGCCACCTGGCGGAGGTCGCTCTCGGTGGCCTCTTCGCCCCTTGGGGCCAGGAGGCAGCGGCCGACCCCGACCGCATCCCCTTCGACTTCCGCCCCGGGGTCCGGGAAGCACTGCTGGGCGGCCAGCGCCGGGACGCCATCACCTCCGTGCAGCAACTGGTGCGGCGCGAGATGGGCACGGGGATCAGCGAGTACGGCGCGGCCAGCGGCGGCGACTTCCTCGCCGGGCGCGGGGGTGGAGACATCACCGGTGAACGGGGACTCGTACCGGAGGCGATGCCGTTCGCGGCTCGGGAGGGTGCGGCAGGTGCGGCCGCACCGACTGCCGGTGCGGGAAGCTGGGTCTCGGATCCCCTGCCAGGGCTCCAGCCCACACCCGAACTCGTCGACCGCTACGTGGACGAACAGTTGCAACAAGTACTGGCTCGGGCGCAGCGGGGGCTCAGCTCGTTCACGGTGCTGCTGGGCGATGCGGGGTCGGGGAAGACGACGGCCATCGCCCGCGCGGTGACCGCCCTGCCGGACGACTGGACACTGTGGACCCCGCAGTCACCGGACGAACTGGTCGGTGCGAGAGAACGGCTGCACCCTCGGACGGCTGTGGTCGTGCCCGACCTCCGCTCCTTCCTGCTGGCCTCCGACCGTCGGTCGCCCACGACAACCAGCGAGCTCATCAATCTGATGTCCGCGCTGAGCCCCATGCTGGTGCTGAGCGAACTCAGACCCGAGGACTTCCATGCGTTGCGAACGGACCACTCGAAGGAAGCCGAGTCCTTTCAATTTGCCCTAGACCGGCTCGATTTGATACGGGTGTATTCGCTGACCGCGGAGTCGGAAACCCTCGAGCGCGTCCACAACGCTCCGTCCTTCGCCAAAACACTGCTCCTGGCGGCGCTGGACATCCGGCGCCTGGGACACACGGCCGCGATGTCGCGCCAACTGCTGGAGGCGGCGACACTGATTTATCGGTCCTCCGGCTCCAGCTGGGACACCGCTCCGCACAACTGGCTTTCGGCGGCGCTGGGATACGCCTGCGCAGCGGTGCCCGAAGGCCGGTCGGTGATGGCCACGGCGTCGCGCGGAGGGGATGACTACGTGCTCGACGACTTCGTGGAGTGGGCCGACCGACGGGACCGCCCGGACTTCTCCCCACCCGACGAACTCTGGCCGGTGCTGGCCCGATTCGCCCACAGGAACTCACTTGACGTCCTGACCCAGACCGCTCGGGAGCGAGGTCTGCGCGAGGTGTCCCGGCTCCTCCGGAACGCAGCGGCATTCCACAACGACACGCGCTCCCCCCAAATCCGTAGCCTGGCCCGAGCCGCCGACGAACGGCTGGTGAGGATCAGCCTGAACCGTGAGGAGCTGGGCTCGGGAATCCTTCTTGCAGGCGGGCAGGTAGTAATGCCGGCCGCTCTGTTCCCAGCGGGTACTCTCGCCCCCCTCCTACGCCTCGAAGGGCGCCCATGGGAGGACCCGCGCACGTGGCATGCCCAACTGACGGCTGAGACGGCGCATTCGCCGCTTTCCGTGCTGACGAACGTGGGACCCGGACGCCCCCCGCAGGAGCCACCCCTGCCCTCCGCTCCCTCACCGACACGGGGGGACTGGGTCCTGGTCGTGGGATTCACGCGGGACCGCACTCCTGGATCCACGCCTCCGGCTCTGGCCCGCTACCGGGTCGCATCCGTACGGGGCGACAACTTCGTACTGGAGTCAGCGGCGGCCGACCCCGTGCCCCTGTCCGGGGCAACAGTTGTCGACCTGCAAGGCGCTGTGATCGGCATGGTGTACCGAAACACAGGCGACAGGGAAAACCGGCTTCACGCCACAAGGATCCTGCCTTCGTCGCAGACGGCCTCCCGGACCCCGGGGTCCGTTTCGAGCCGCGTCGTGCTCGATCCAGCGCGTTCACGCGCCGTGCTGATCGGAGCCGACAGATACGAGCAGTTCCCAGACCGGCCCAACTCCGCGGAGCAGGCCCTCGCGTTGGCGCGCGCGTTGGGACAGACTCAGGAGTCCGGTCCGTTCGACGATGCCAACGTGTCACTCTTCTGGAACCAGCACTTCCCCGAACCTCTCGTCGGTTCGCTGGAGGACCTCTCCCAACAGGCCGAGCACACGCTTCTCGTCCACTTCACAGGGCATGTGCTGGAAACACCCCGCGGCGTCTTTCTCGCCTTTTCCTATTCCCATCGCGACCGGCCCGATCTCACCGCCCTGTCCCTCCGGCGTCTGGTCTCGCTGATGGAGGACAGCCCCGCCCGGTTCAAGGTCCTCATCATCGACGCCTACTTTGCCGACGCGGACAGAATACGGTCGTTGCTGAACTCCCGATCCATCCATGGGCACTGGTCCCTGATCACCGCGCCCCAGAGCCCCAAGCGGTCGCGGTTGACGCTCACGAACGAGTTCGCCACCGTGCTCACCGAAGGAATCCCCAAAGCTCCGGAGTTCATCAGCCTTGGGGACATGACTGCTCGCATCCGCGACCGCAGGCTTGTCATCGGTATTCAGACCTTTGACGACGCCAGCACCGATTCCCGGGGCCCCCTCCTGCGCAACCCCGCTTTCGCACCGCCCCTCGAAGGCACCGTCAAATGGTTCAACAACGACAAGGGCTACGGATTCATCGCCGTCGACGACGGCCGTAATGTCTTCGTCCACTACTCCGCCATCCAGATGACCGGCTTCCGCGGGCTGGAGGTCGGCCAGCGCGTCCAGCTCCGGATCACGCAGGGTGACCGCGGCCCGCAGGCGGAGAGTGTTCGTCCCCTTCCCACCGAAGTGTGACGCGAATCGCGCAGCGCCTGGGCAAGCTGTTCGCGAACAGCCTGTTCCTTGGCCACCTCCACGGCCGCTCGCCAGCGAGCTTCGCGTTCCGCGCCGGCCCGCTGCCCGTCCTGGCCTTCGCCGAACATCCTCTGCCGCTCGTGCCTCGATCTCACCAAGAATCACACCGAGGGCCTCTTCGCTTGAGGCATCGGATGATTTTGCGTTGGGTCTTGCCTTCCTGGGGGGGCGTTCGTAGCACGCCTGGGTGCGCAGGTCGTGGCGCAGGCGGGTGAAGACGATGCGGTGCAGGACCGCGTTCGCCTGGCGGTCGCCGCCGCGGTTGAACCGGCGCGTGCTCCGCCAGCCGGATGAGTACTCGATGGGGCTGACTCCGCAAAGGGCAGCCAAGGACGCCTCGGTGTTCAGCCGATCAGGTTGTCTCCCATGGTGATCAGGAGCATGACGGCGCTGTCCGGTCCGATGCCCATCCGCTCGAGCAGCTGCTGTGCGTGCGTGGCGTACGACGACCCGGGTCAGGCGCTGGTTCAGCTCATCGATCTGCCCGGTGAGCAGCCGATCTCATGACGAAGCCGCGCCGGAGCTCTCCGGTGCGGCTTCGTCGTCTCACGGCTCCACGCAAAGCCCCCAGGCGGGGCCTCGCCGTATCACTCGTCTATCACACAGCCATCACCAACTGGGCGGACCCTCTCAGAGCAACAGGCCCTGACCTGCTATTCCCTGCCCGCGCTGGACTGGCGTAGACGTCCCTGGACGGTCTCTACAACCTGTGCCATGTGGTACCCAGTGAGGGACCCAGGATCAGGACAGGTGCGTCTTCTGGCCCGTCAAAGCGGTATTGCAGCGTTTCGATCTTGGCTTCGGTCACGGGTTCACACCTTCATCTGTCACGATCTGTCACACGCCCCCTGCGAGACCTCCCCATGCCTCCGCCGCTGGAAGCAGGTCCGCCACGTCCGGCTTCACGCACCACCTCTTCGTCGTCTTCACGTTGGTGTGCCCGGCCCACAGAGCGAGCAGGTGATCCGGCACCCCATCGTTGGCCAGGTACGTGACGCAAGACGCCCGAGCATCGTACAGACGGACCCTACGAAGACCGATTGCGTCCATCATCTTGTAGGCCCGCGTTCGGAGCTGCCGACCGTTCAGCGCGCCCCCAAGTTCATCCACGAGCACATACCCGCCGCCCTCGTACCCCTCACCCACCTCCGAGGCGTTCCATGGCTGGACAACGGGCCTTGACCCCGACTCCCCGACCGTCCTGCCCGCCACGTCAGACGACTGACCGTGTACACCACGAGAAGGCACGAGAAGGGACATGACCACTCACCCGGCAACGGTCACTGACCGCCGACATGTGGGGCAGGAACGGGGCCGCGGCTTTCGCCTGCCGCGCGGCAGGCGAAAGCGATGTTGCCAATGCGACACCGTCGCTTGGAACTTGGTCCGCAGCGTTCCTGTGGATGCGGTCCGGCCGTCCTGGGTGAAGCGCTGCCCAGACCGCATCGCATCATGCGGCGTAAGCTCTCCCGCTGCTGTCAGGGCGGTCAGCGCAGCTTGTTCAGCGCCTGCTGGAAGGCAGCCGCGTGCTTGGCCTCGTCGGCGGCGGTGTCGCGGAAGTAGTCGGCTGCGCCGGTGTCACCGACGGCGGCGGCGCGCTCGGCGAACTCCGGGTACACGTTCCTCGCCTCGTCGTGCTCCCCGGTGACGGCCTTGCGCAGGTTCTCCTTCGTCGTACGGACCAGCCCGGCCAGAACCGCCTCACCGGCGAAGTGCTCCTGCAGCTCGACCTTGGCCGTCCCCTCGAAGAGACGAGCCAGGGCGGGCTTTCCGGTCTGCCGGGCGTGGGCGGCGAAGAGCGAGTACTTGGCCTGGGCGAGCGCCTCGCCGTGCAGGGCGGTGTCGAGGTTGGCCTTGGTGCGGCCGGCCTTCACCTTCGGCAGTCCGGCGGGCACCTTCACCACGTCGGCCGTCGGCGGTGCCGGTACGGTGCCGCGGCCGGTGGACAGGGCGGTGAGGGCTGCGCGGAAGGCGTCGCGATGACGGCCCTCGTCCGCGGCGATCTCGCTGAAGAGCTCCGCTGCCTCCAGGTCTCCGTCCTCACGGGCCTGATCGGCGAAGCGCCGGTACATGACCTGGTGCTCGTAGGTCTCGCCGCTGATGGCCTGATTCAGGTTGGCCGTGTTGAGTCCGACCGTTCCGGCCAGGGCGGCCGCTTCGCGCAGGTGCTCGTTCAGCTCGGTGTGCGCCGTGCTCCGGAAGAGCTTGCCAACTGCCGGCAAGCCCTGGCGATCTGCCTCGGCGGCGAACAGGCGGTAGGCGGCGTAGGCGTACGCCTCACCCTTCATCCCGGTCGCCAGGTCGGCCAGTGTCTGCGGCTGGGGAACACCGGTCGTGGTGTGCGGTGACGGGGGAGCCCCCCCGGCCAGAGCCGGTACTGCCGGCACGGCTGCGGCCAGCGCGCACAGACCCACTGTGAGCGCACGTATCGGATGGCGGAACACCATGTCCTCCTTACCCTGCGCACCCCCGGTGGGTGCGAACGTCCCTTCTCATGCCACCCTCGCCTGCAGGAGACTGCCCCATTACGTCACCCGTAGGAGTGAATACGCACAGTAATCGCACGTCGGTCGGTGCTGGGGAGCTGTTGCACTTCCGGGCTTGAGGGCGGCGTTTTCGCTGGTCGGGCGTAGGGCCGACGGCCCTGTGGGAGTCGTGGTCTGTCGTGTCGCCGCTGCTGTGGAGGTCATGGGTGCCGTTGGTCGTGGGGCTGCTGGCCGCGGCCGAGCGGGAAGGATCTCCGACCTGAGCATCGCGTCGATCAGCGGCGCGGCCTCGTCCACCACCCGCCGAGGCCGCTGATCCGCTGCCGCTCTCTTCGGCGGCGCGAGCGAGGCCCGATCCCTGAGGTACTCGCTGACCGTCCGGCGATTCAGCCCGGTCTCCTTCGCGATCTCCCGCAGGCTCATCGCACCGGACTCGTACAGCGGCCGGAACCGCCTCAACTCCAGCCATCGATGTGGATCCAGGACCACCGTCAGCCGCCTCCCTGCCGCCCCGAAACGGCAGCGGCAGACTCACGGCCGGCACCCCGCCACCGCATCAGGAGGGGTGCGCTTTCATCCGTACGAGGTGGTGCACGTCCGCTTGTACGCCGACACTCGTGAGCAAGCTGGCGTTCAAGGACGCGAAGTCGTCCTCGACACGCTGGAGCGGAGCGCGGCGGCCGTCGCCCCGATGTGCCCGTCCCAGGCCAGCGCCCGGCCGCCGCATCCCGTAGTCAGATGAACCGTCGTGCGACGGTAAGGGCCCGGCGTCCCGAAGCCGGGATGCCGGGCCGGCCCCCTTACCGGGGCGCGATCAGGCGGGGCGGATGTTCTCAGCCTGCGGGCCCTTCTGACCCTGCGTAACGTCGAACTCGACCTTCTGGCCCTCCTGCAGCTCGCGGTAGCCCTGGCTGGCGATGTTGGAGTAGTGGGCGAAGACGTCGGGGCCGCCGCCCTCCTGCTCGATGAAGCCGAAGCCCTTCTCGCTGTTGAACCACTTCACTGTGCCCTTGGCCATGACTGTCTCCTTCGAGGGAAACCGGGCACGCACGCTGCGCGACCGGGAGGTGATCGCCCTGGTCCGGAGAGGCCCTGAACAGCAAGAACGCCCGTGATGGCGATCACGGGCGAACGGAACTTCGGAACCACGACTGCTGATCACAACGCTATAACGGCATGACGGAAGCCGCTAGCGAAAACGCGCCAGCATCCGGCCCGGAAGGAGATCGCACAGGCGATGGATCACCCTGTCCCGCTCTCCGGGTACCGTCAGGGTATGAGTCATCCGCACCCCGAACTGAAAGCCGCCCCGCCTCTTCCCGAGGGAGGACTGCGGGTCATCGCCCTGGGCGGCCTGGGGGAGATCGGCCGCAACATGACCGTCTTCGAGCACGCCGGCAAGCTGCTCATCGTCGACTGCGGCGTGCTGTTCCCCGAGGAGACCCAGCCCGGTGTGGATGTGATCCTGCCGGACTTCACCTCGATCCGGGACCGGCTGGACGACGTCGTGGCCGTGGTGCTCACCCACGGCCACGAGGACCACATCGGCGGCGTGCCGTACCTGCTGCGCGAGCGGCGCGACATCCCCGTCGTCGGCTCGAAGCTGACGCTGGCGTTCCTGGAGGCCAAGCTCAAGGAGCACGGCATCCGGCCGCGCACGGTCCAGGTGCGGGAGGGCGACCGGCGCGGTTTCGGACCCTTCGACTGCGAGTTCGTGGCGGTCAACCACTCCATCCCCGACAGCCTCGCGGTCGCGATCCGTACCCGGGCCGGGATGGTGCTGCACACCGGCGACTTCAAGATGGACCAGTTCCCCCTCGACGACCGCATCACCGATCTGCGCGCCTTCGCCCGCCTCGGCGAGGAGGGCGTGGACCTGTTCCTCACCGACTCCACCAACGCCGAAGTACCCGGCTTCACCACCTCCGAGCGTGAGCTGAACCCGGCGATCGAGCAGGTGATGCGCACCGCGCCGCGCCGGGTCATCGTCTCCAGCTTCGCCAGCCATGTGCACCGCATCCAGCAGGTCCTGGACGCCGCCCACCAGCACGGCCGCAAGGTCGCCTTCGTCGGCCGGTCGATGGTCCGCAACATGGGCATCGCCCGTGACCTGGGCTACCTGAAGGTCCCCTCCGGCCTGGTCGTGAGCACGAAGGAGCTGGAGAAGCTCCCGGACCACCAGGTCACTCTGGTGTGCACCGGTTCCCAGGGCGAACCGATGGCCGCGCTGTCGCGGATGGCCAACCGCGACCACATGATCCGCATCGGCAAGGGCGACACCGTCCTGCTCGCCAGCTCCCTCATCCCCGGCAACGAGAACGCCATCTACCGGGTGATCAACGGACTCACCCGGTGGGGCGCCCACGTGGTCCACAAGGGCAACGCCAAGGTGCACGTCTCCGGGCACGCCAGCGCCGGTGAACTCGTCTACTGCTACAACATCGTCAAACCCCGCAACGTCATGCCGGTACACGGCGAATGGCGCCACCTGCGGGCCAATGCCGACCTCGCCATCCGTACCGGCGTCGACCCCGACCGGGTCGTCATCGCCGAGGACGGCGTCGTCGTCGACCTCGTCGACGGGCGCGCGTCCATCACCGGCAAGGTCCCCGCCGGCAACGTCTACGTGGACGGCATGGAAGTCGGTGGCGCCACCGAAGCGTCCCTCAAGGACCGCCTCACCCTCGCGGAGGAAGGCGTCGTGACGGTGGTGGCGATCGTCGACGCGGACACCGGTGCACTCGCCGAGGCCCCCGACTTTCTGGCCCTGGGCTTCGTCCACGACGACACCACCTTCGAGCCGGTCGTCCCCGTCATCGAGAAGACCCTGGCCACCGCGGCCGAGGAAGGCGTCGGGGACGCGCGCCAGCTCGAACAGCTCATCGCCCGTGCCGTGGCGAACTGGGCGTTCCGCACCCACCGCCGCAAGCCCCTCATCATCCCCGTCATCATCGACGCCTGAGCCACAGCCCGGCGGCACATCCCCCGGCCCCGGTCGCGGCCCCGCCGGCACCGGGGGTTCGCGCATCATGGCCCTCGGTCCGTGCTCGGCGGAGGGCTCCCTGCCCACTGCCGTAGCCGGGGGCCGGCTCCACGGACCGCCCGCGGACGGTGACGCCGAGACTGCCGAAGGTGACCTTGGCGCACTCGCCCCACCGCCCCACTACGGTCGCCCTCGCGCACACCCAAGGTGACACTGGAGACACCAAGAGTCACCGATGCCCGAGTCGGGACGTCCCGCGGCCGCCGCGACGGTCCGGCACGGCACTTCCTCCTCGCGGCATCCGACGAGTCAGGAGGAATCACCATGGGTCACGTCGCCCCGAGAGTCAGGGCCTCACTGACGTGCGCGATACTGCTCGCCGCCGCCGGGTGCGGCCAGCAGCAGGCGGGCACGGGGTCGGGCACGTCCGGCGACCCGATCAAGGCGGGGCTGGTCGCGGACCTGCGGAAGAGCGGGTTCGACGTCAGTCCCGGATACGCCAGGCTGTACACCCAGCAGGATTGCAAGGACTACACGTACCCGAAGCTGAAGAACTGCGAGGCGAACAACCCCGCGGCCCCCTATGTGGTACCCGTCGTGAAGACCTGGCCGGGCGAGTACGTCGACCCGGCGATGGTGAACGCCTTCGGCGCGACACGTCCCGGCTACACGTCGAGCTACCGGCTCAAGGCCCGGGACGCGCTCGTGCTGTACGGCAGGATGCCGCCTCCGGGCCGCTACATGGGCCTGCAGACCTTCGCACTCGGCCAGCAGGGACACTGGAAGACCAGCGACTACCTCAAGTGGCAGCGCACGACCGACGTCGTGCCGATGCAGTACCTGTTCGACACGATCCCGCCCGACGGCCGGACGTCGGACCGGACCCAGAGCTTCTCCTCGCTCGGCGACATCGTCAACAACGTCGGCATGAAGCGGCAGTCCGGTCACTCCTTCGACAAGGACCGGTACTTCATCGTCACCCCCAGCGCCACCACCGACCGCGCCGTACGCCGCGCCCTGCAGGCCCAGGGCGTCCCCGCCGAGGACATCTTCACCGAGCAGATCCCCGACCGCGACAGCCACGGAGAGATCGGGCCGCTCGGCATGGGCAGGAACGCCCTCGACTTCTTCACCGCGTTCCGGTACGCCCTTCCCGACCCCGGCCAGGAACAGGCCGCGGAGAAGTGGCGGAGCAACCCGCCGATGACGGTGATGCGCGTGCGCGCCCCCGCCTCGTCCGGGCCCGTCCAACGCTACGGACCGCTCACCTACGCCAAGCGGACGGCCCACAGCGAGGCCCCTCTGGCGGGCGACATGACCAACCTGATCAGCGCGGTGTGCGACCGCGTCCGCAGCACGACGAACCTGCGGGCCAAGGACTGCGCGCACCCGCTGCCGGAGTCCACCAAGATGGCGGACCCGGTGCGGGACTACGGCTGGACCGGGCCGTACTGCCGCGGGATCAACATGAACTGCCTGGGCGACCAGCAGGACGCCGCCTACTTCCTGGCCCCACCGCTGCCGCTCGACTCAGGAGAGGTCTACGCGGTCGTCGACACCCTCGCCACCGAGACCGGCAACGCGACCTACAGCGCGCTGTCCGTCAACGACGCCTCGCTGCTGGCGGGCGTGGCCAACGTACTGGACACCACCCTCAAGGGCTCCGCCGACGGGTATGGGAAGACGGTCAGGAACAGCGGCAAGTTCTTCGTGCACTACTTCACCCGGGACTGCGCGGTGCTCCGGGGCCTGCCCGGCTGGCCGAAGAACTGCACCTCGATCAGCACCGAGTTGCTGCCGTCGCACCTGGACACCACCGCCGAGGGCGACCCCGCCCTGCACGGCAAGTTCATGACCGCGCTACGTGACTACGTCAAGCCGGGTACCGAGCACGGCCCGGACTCCTCGAAGCTGCTGTCCCCGAGGATCCTGACGTTCACCCAGCCCGGAAAGTAGCACGCGCCCACCGGTCTCCGCCGTACCGACGGACCCGATCCGGCTCACCCACGGGGGGAGCCGGATCGCGGTGGGACGGGGCCGACGGTCCACCAGGACCCGAAGCGGGCCGACGGCACCCCGGGGGCCGGCTCCGCCCCACCGGGGGACGGCCCGCCCCGCCGGCATCCGTGCGGTGCGGCACCGCCGGACGGTCCCCGGCGGCCGCCGGGGGCCAAGGTGCTCCGGCCTGCGCCGCGACGGCTGCGCGGGCGTCGCCGAGGGAGCGCTGCCCCGCCGCAGTCCGCCCCCTACCGGGGCGCCCGGCGGCGGGGCAGCGGCACGAGAGCCAGTCCCGCCACGATGAGCGGCAGGAAGCTGACCAGCAGCATGGTGAGTTGCAGCGCCTGGGTGAAGTCCAGCCCGAGGCGGAGTCCGGAAGCCTGACGGAGCAGGTTGGGATCGTAGACGCTGCCGCCGACGTTCTGTGCCATCGCACTGCGTACGGCATCGACGGCCTGCTGAGCCTCGTTCACGGACAGATCGCGTGACTGCGCGTCCGCCAGCCAGCGCTGCTGGAAGAAGAAGTTGAAGAGCAGGAGGTAGACGGTGGGCCCGAGTGCCGAGCCGGTCATCCCGAAGGCCATCTGCACGGAGGCCACCGTGCCGGACCGCCCCGGCGGTGCCTGGGCGAGGACCGTCTCGGACACCGCCGCGGAGGTCACCACCGCCCCCAGGTTGGTCAGCCAGGTGGCCAGTACGAGCAGCCACAGCGCCATCGTGGGGCTGACGGTACCGGCCAGCAGCAGAGCGCTCGCCGCCATCGCGAGCAGACCGGTGACCATCACCGGCCGGGGACTGTGCCTGCCGACCAGGCGCCCGGCCATGATCACGGCGCCGGCGACGAGAAGCGTGCCGGGCAGGTACAACAAGCCGATCTTCTCGGGGGACAGCCTCAGCACCACGCTGCCGAACTGCCCCAGAACCAGGCTGAGCCCGGCCCCCAGGAAGTTCAGCGTGAGGGCCGCCGCCAAGGCCACACTGAACGGTGCGCTGCCGAACAGCGCCAGATCCAGCGCGGGTTGCGCGGTGCGGCGGCCATGCGGCACGTAGAGCACGACGGCTACCGCACTGATCACCAGCGGTACCCAGGTCTGGGGCCGGGAGACGCCGTTCTGCGCCGCGGCGAGACCGACGACCAAGGCCAGCAGGGCCGCTCCGATCAGGCTGACACCGGTCACGTCCACGGGACGCCCCTGCTGAGCGGGGGTCGGCGGCACATACCGGGCCGTCAGCCACAGCGAGACCAGAGCGAGCGCGGGGGCGATCAGGAACAGGAACCGCCAGCCGACGGCCGCCACCGCCCAGCCCGTGAACGCGGGGATCACCCCGCACAGGGTCATCTCGACGCCCATCAGGACACCGATGGCCGCCGCTCGTTGCTCCTCGGGCACCGACACTTTCAGCAGGGCCAGCGACACCCCCAGCAGCATGGTCATCCCCAGCCCGTCCAGGAGGCGCATCGCCAGCAGGAACCCGTAGCCGGGGGAGAACGCGGAGAGCACGTTGACGACCGTGACGACCACCAGTCCGCACATCAGCAGCCGCTTGAGTCCCACGGTGTCCGCGAGGCTGCCCGCGGCGAGGACGGAAGCGGCCATCACCAGCGTCGCGGCGCCGCTCAGCAGCCCGACGGCCTGGGGCGGCACCTGCAGGGCCCGGTCCACCTGGGCCAGGTTCAGGCTGAGGACCAACGGGTCGACCACCGTGACGGTGAAGGCGAGGGAGAGCCCTAGGACGATCGCCAGAGGCATCCTCCTGGCAGGCGGCCCGACCGCCGGCACGGCAGTACCGCCACTGCTTCCACGTCCCATGCCGGTCGACGCTAGCCGGGTGGCAGCGGACCGTCCGGCTCGCCCGGTCCAACACGCGCGGAAGCCAGACGATCGGGTCAGCGGGGAAACCGGCCCGGCCACCCGGCCCCGGGCTCCGGGACTGCACCAGGCGCAAGTCGGACCGCTCCGGACGCGCCCGGAAGCGCACGGAGCGCGTGCGGGTCGAGGGGCGGGGGGTGGCGAACAGGAGGTCGAAGCGGGTGTGTGTTCGTGGCGCGTGACGACTGCGGCGGCGTCGGTGGGGGCCGCGCGCCCTTGCCCAGACCTCGCACGGGCATCGTGTGGTTCAAGATCTGTCCGGTGCTGCCCATGAAGAGAGACGTCCCGTCCTCCCGCCCCGGCGCTTCACTGGTCGGTGAGCGAACACGCCAGGGAGTGAGGAGACCGCTGACCGCCTCCGCGGCTCTGTTGCTGGTTGCCGGCGTCATCTGAATCGCGGTCCTGCACCAGGATCCGGCGGTTGCCGGTGGTCGACTCCCCGTAGCCCGCGACGACGCACCTGGTCGGGATCGCGTGCGAGACACCCCACAGCAGGACCAGTCCGGCGGCGACATAGGCGAGGACCTCTGCCCTACCTCCAGGGTTCGCCCGCGGCGCGGGCCGTGCAACTGCAATGAGGACAAGGGCGGGTCGACGGGCGCTGCACGGGGGCGCCCCGGTCCACCCGGCCGCCCCGTCGGGCGGCCGGGTGCCGGCACGGGGAACCAGGCCGCAGACTACGCCCCTTCGAACCCCAAGCAGCGGACCTCTCGCAGCCACCGTTCACGTTGCTCCTGCGTCGCCGACCGCATGTGGGCGATCAGGGTGCGCCGGACCGGACGGAACCCGCAGTGGCGGAGGAAGGCCCTGCGCATGTTCCGCCAGAACAGATCCTCCCGTGCCAGGAACGCCACCAGCTGTGGGGAGTTCTGCGGGTAGATCACCCGCGCCGAGCGTCCTTGACTTCCGGCGTCCGGATGGCCGTCGATGACAAGAACGCGTCGCACTCGTGCTCCCGGTGAATGGACAGGCACGGGTGTCCACCCGGGCGCCGACTCGCCGCCCGGGTGGACGGGCCAGATTCCCCGGTTCAATGGCATCACGGGCCCGTACCAAGCAGTGCGCGTGGTCGTCCGCTGCCGACTTCCAGCAGTTTCCGGACTTTCACACGCCGAGGACCGCAACACCGTCTCCGGCACGCCCGGTCACCCTATGCTTCTACGCACCTGTAGAGAACGACCGGGCGTTCCCGGTTGTTCCAGCCACAGGACGGACGCACAACAGACGCACGAAAAGGAGTGAACGCCGCGATGGTGTTCAAACGACTGCTCGGCTCGCTCGGCGTGGGCGGACCCACGGTCGACACGGTCCTCGACCCCGGCACCGCCCGCCCCGGCGGCGCCCTCACCGGGCAGGTCCATCTCAGGGGCGGGGACGCCGACTTCGACATCGAGCACATCGGTCTGGAGCTGGTGGCGCGGGTCGAGGCCGAACACGAGGACGGCGAGAGCGAGGGCGTCGTCACCTTCGAGCGGTACGTCGTCGGCGGCGGCTTCCGGCTCGCCCAGGGCGAGGAACGCAGCGTGCCGTTCAGCGTGCCGCTGCCCTGGGAGACTCCTGTCAGTGAGCTGTACGGCCAGCCCTTGGGCATCGTGCTCGGCGTGCGCACCGAGCTGTCGGTGGCCGGTGCCAGGGACAAGGGCGACCTCGACCAACTCACCGTGGGCCCGCTGCCGGTCCAGGAGGCGATCCTGGAGGCGCTGGGCCAGCTCGGCTTCGGCTTCAGGTCCGCCGACCTGGAGTACGGCCGCATCGGCGGCACCGGACAGCAGTTGCCCTTCTACCAGGAGATCGAGCTCACTCCCGCCCCGCGGTACGCGCACCAGGTCAACGAGGTCGAGCTGACCTTCCTCGCGAACCCGGGCGGGATGGAGGTGGTCCTGGAGGCTGACAAGCGCGGCGGGTTCTTCTCCGAGGGCCACGACGCGCTCACCCGCTTCACCGTCGGGCACCACGACGTCCGCGACTGGAACACCGAGGTCGACGGCTGGATCCGGCAACTGGTCGAGCACCGGTCCTCGTACGGCGTCCCCTCCTCCTGGGGGCACGAGGGCCCTCACGACCACTACGGGCACCACGGTCACGACGACCACCACGAGGGCCACCGCTCCGGCCCGGGCATCGGTACCGCGGTCGCCGCGGGCGCGGCGGGCCTGGCGGTGGGTGTCGTCGGCGGCATGGTCGCGGCCGAGGTCGTCGACGAGATCGGCGACTTCTTCGAGGGTGACGAGGAAGGCGAGGAGGACGAGGGCTGAGCCGCTCAGCCGGGCCGGGCCCAGCTCTCCACGGAGCCGGGCCCGCCCCTTGATGAACGTCTCGGGAACGGCCGGAACTTCTCGGCCTCCCCGCTAGTTTCTACGATGCTGTAGATCTCTTACGGCAACGAACGCACACCCGACCTATGGAGTTCTCATGGCCCTGTGGGACCGCATCAAGGAGTCGGCATCGACGATGCAGACCCAACTCGTGGCGAAGAGGAACGACCTCAAGAGCGGCGCCTTCCGCGACGCGAGCATGGCGATGTGCGCCCTCGTGGCCGCCGCCGACGGCACGATCGACCCAGCCGAGCGGCAACGCGTCGCCCAGCTGATCGCCACCAACGAGGTGCTTCAGAACTTCGACGCCGACGACCTGCGGCGCCGCTTCGAGGACAACCTGAACAAGCTGACCGCCGACTTCGCCTTCGGCAAGGTGAGCGTCCTCCAGGAGGTCGCCAAGGCGAAGAAGAAGCCCGCCGAGGCACGGGCCGTCATCCAGATCGGCATCGTCATCGGCGGCGCCGACGGCGACTTCGACAAGACCGAGCAGGCCGTCGTCCGTGAGGCATGCTTCACGCTGGACCTGCCGCCGCACGAGTTCGACCTCTGAGGTCCAGTGCCCGGCGGCGCTCCGCTACAGGGGCGTCGCCGCGTGCAGCAGGACGGCCAGCGTCAGGGCGGAGTTGGCCGATGCCATGGCCGATACGACCGTACCGGCGGCCGCCGTCCACGCCGCCACCCCCACGGCCGTGAACGCCGACGGCCAGAAGCGCGCCAAGGGGGCCGGGGCGAGCAGGGCGGCCACCCGGCGCGGTACCGGACCGGGAGCCGCCAGTCCCGCCAACGTGGACACCGGAGTGCCACGGGAGACCAGGGCCGCCTTGCCGATCGCGCGGGCCACGGTACGACGGCTGCCGACCGCCTCGGCCGCCTCCTCGTCCGCCCACCGCTCCGCCGCGTAGGACACCGCCATACGCAGCGGATGCAGGAACGGGTTGGCCTGCGCGGCCAGTCGCACCGCGAGCAGGCAGCGGTGGTGGCGGGCGGTGAGATGGGCGCGCTCGTGGGCGAACAGGGCGCGGCGTTCGGCCGGTTCCAGGCGGGACAGCAGGGCCGTCGTCACCACGACCCGGTCACGCGCTCCGCCGGGCAGCGCGTACGCGTACGGTTCCGTGGCGGTCAGTACCGCCACCTCGGTCGGCGGCAGCGCGGCCAACGCCCGGTGAGCACGCCGGCGTACGCGCCAGTGCCGCCAGAGGGTCCTTCCGCACGCGGCGACCACCACGAGGAGAACGGGTACGGCCGCCCGGCCCGCGACCTCGTCGTACGGCACCGCCTCGCGTACCTCCGGGTCCGACCAGCCGTCGGGCAGCGGGTTGCCGGGCAGCTGGGCCGTCCCCACCACCATCAGCAGCCCCAGAGACACCGAACTGCACGTCGCCATGGCCCCCGCCAGACCGGTCAGCAGGCGCGTGGCCGTCCGTGGGTGCAGGTGCTGCTCGGCGAGGCGGGCGATCGGCCACGCCGTCAGCGGCAGGACCAGCGGAAGAAAGACGAACACCCCCATACGGCTTCAGTCTTTCCCTTCCGCCTTCGCCCGGCCCAGCAGTTCCCGCAGGAGCCGTTCGTCTCCCGGTTCCAGGGAGGTGACGAAGCTGGCGAGCACCGCCTCCCGGTCACTCTCGCCGTCCAGCAGCTTGCGCATCTTGTGCGCGGCGAGCCCCGCCTGGTCCGACACCGGCGTCCAGACGAAGGACCGGCCCGTGCGCTCACGGGTCACCATGCCCTTGGCGAGCAGGCGCGTGAGGATGGTGATCACGGTCGTATAGGCGAGGTCACCGCCGAGCCGCTCCCGCACCCATCCCGCGGTCGCCGGCTCTCCGACCTCTCCCAGGACCGCCAGAACCTGCACCTCCAGCTCGCCCTGTCCGCGGCGCCGGGGGCGCTGCCGCTGGTTCGTCACCCCTTCTCTCCCTTCCGCTGCGCTGCCGTTCATGAGCGCTACATCGTAGAGATCCCCTGCACCGCTTCGCTGCCGACGGGCAGCACGCGAGCATCCCCGCACCTTCTCTACGAAATTGTAGAAGCTACGCTGCCGGAACGTTCCCTCCGTGGCACACGAGGGCTGACACGAGGAGAGCGAGAGACATGGGCGTCATCGCGCGGCTGATCCTGGGACTACTCGCCGGGGCGATAGCCAGGGCCCTGCTGACCGGACGCGATCCTGGCGGACTCATCGGTACGAGGGTGATCGGCGTCGTCGGCGCCTTCCTGGGCGGCTGGCTGTCAGCGAGGTTCCTCGACCGTCCGATCCAGCGCGAGTTCTCCGGCGAGCTCTACCGGCACGGGGCGGAGTGGAAGTTCCGCGGCGGCCGGGCAGGCCGGTGTTGACCTGGAGTCCGGAGGCGTTGGTGTGGGTGGTGGTCGCCGGTGCGGCACCTACCCCCGGATCCGCGCGGCGATCAGGGCGGGCGCCGCGCGGATGTGACCCCGGGCGTACGGCGGCTCAGGCGGCTCAGGTGTAGATGATCTGGCCGCCCGCCGCACGCTCGTAGAACTCGCCGACCGTGATGATGCCCTCGATCTGGTCGACGAGGTCGCCCTTGTCCAGTTCGAAGAGGTCCACGGACGCCTGGCAGGCGTACAGGCCCGCCCCGGTGTCGGCGATCATCTCGATGAACTCGGGGATCGGCGGGATGTCGAGCTTGGCCATCTTCCGTTCCATGACCCGGGTGACGAGGTCCGGAACGCCCGGCACACCGCCCAGCAGGGTCGGCAGGTGCAGCCCGGGGTTGCCGACGGTGGCCAGCTTGATGTGCTCCCAGCGCTTCTTGGTGACGGCGTCCAGTCCGAAGAACGTGAAGAACAGGTCGGCCTCGATGCCCTCGGCGCGGGCGCCGTTGGCCAGGATCAGGGCCGGGTAGATCCCTTCGAGGGATCCCTTGGAGACGATGATCGAGACTTTCTCGACGGTGGCGGTGTCGGCCATGACGGCTCGCTCTCCTTCGCTGTCTCCGACGGCTCAGACGCAGCCGCGGGGCTTGGGGATTCCGGCGATCTTCGCGGCCGTCTTCGCCGGTCCCTTGGGGAAGAGCTGGTACAGCTCCTTGACGCTCACCCCGGAGGTCTTGCCGAGGACGCGCACGGTGGGGCCGGTGCCCTTGGCGGCGTACTGGTCGCGCATGAAGCGGATGACCGTCCAGTGCCGGTCGGTCAGCGCCTCGACGCCCGCCTCGCGGGCGAGTTGCTCGGCCATGGGTTCGGTCCACTGGCCGGGGTCGGTGAAGAAGCCCTCGTCGTCGACGGGGACGGTGGTGTCGGCGTAGGTCGCGGTGGGCATGGCGGGGTCCTCTCCCCTCGGACGGATACGTGCCGGTCCCTCAGACGGCCACGTGCTTCTTGCCGCGCTCGGGCATCGCCGAGCCGATGCCGGGCAGTTCCCGGCCGGGCAGCAGGCTGTGCCAGTACAGCCACTCGAAGGCCAGCTTGCCGAGGTGGCTCGCGTGCGACTCCCGCAGCAGCGGCAGGCCGACCGGCCCCGGGAAGTGCCCGGGCAGCGGCTCGGTGTCGTAGTTGAAGTCGATCAGCAGCGCCTTGTGGAAGCCGGTCTCGACGAAACAGTTGGCGTGCCCGTCGAAGGCGGCGTCCAGCGGCTGACCGGCCAGGAAGCGGCCGATGTTGCGCACCAGCACCTCCCCCTCGAAGTGGGCCACCGAACCGGCCTTGGAGGCGGGCAGACCCGCGGCGTCCCCGATCGCGAACACCTCCGGGTGACCGGGGAGCTGGAGGCTGTGCGGGTCGACGGGCACGAACCCGAGTTCGTCGCCGAGCCCCTCGGAACGGCTGACGTACTCCGCGCCGCCGTGCAGCGGCACGACCACCGCCAGGTCGTACGGCAGTACACGCTCGTCGTACGAGACCAGGCGGCCCCCGGCCCCGTCGACCTCGCCGAGCGTGAACTCGGTGACCAGTTCGACGCCCTTCTCCGCCAGCAGCCCGCCCAGCGCCTCGGCCGCGACCGGCTTGGTGAAGGCCGCGTCCAGCGGGGTGGCGTACGTCAGCCGCACGCGGTCGCGGATGCCGCGCCGCTGGAAGTACCAGTCGGCCAGGAACGCGAACTCCAGCGGCGCCACCGGGCACTTGACCGGCAGGTCGGCCACGTCGATCACGATCCGCCCGCCCTCGAAGCGCTCCAGCGCGTGGTGCAGGCCGATCGCGCCGTACAGGTCGTAGAAGGTGAGGACGTTCTCGCCCCAGCCCGGCCCGGTCAGCCCCTCGGTCTCCTCCGGCAGGAGCGTCGCCCCGGTGGCGACCACGAGGACGTCGTACGGCAGCCGGATGCCGCCGGCGAGGTGCACGGTGCGCGCGTCCAGGTCGACCCGGTCGACGCGCGCCTGCTTGTAGTCGACCGCGGGGTTCAGCTGCCGCGGGCGGGACCGCACGAGGTGGTCGGGCTGGGCGAGCCCGAACGGCACGAACAGCAGTCCCGGCTGGTAGAGGTGGTCGTCGTCCTGGTCGACGACCGTGACCCGGCACTCGCGCTGGCCGGGTGCGCGGCACAGGCGGTTGGCCGTCATGGTGCCGGCGGTGCCGCCGCCGAGAATCACGATGTGTTGGCCCATGACCCCACTATCGTGCGGCCGATGGGCCCCCGGGCATGGGCCACTGGTCCCTGGCCGGGTACCCGGGCGGGTATATTTCCGCTTCCCGGTCAGGCGCCGGGAGCGAGCGTGCCCAGACCCGTCAGGGCGCCGACCGGGTCGGCGTCGGGGGTGCCGCGGGGCCACCAGTCGTCGGCGCCCGGCTCGGACTCGTAGGCGTACCACAGGCCCTCGCGGCCCAGCCGGAGCTGGACGTGGCCGCGGGGGTGGGTGAGGCGGTTGCGCCAGGGGCGGAAGGCGGGCAGGTCGGCGGCGAGCAGCAGCGGGCGGGCGCGGTCGAACCGCCCGGCCGGTGGGTCCCAGGGTTCTTCGAGGGCGGCGAGTCC
The DNA here is from genome assembly GCF_040635175.1 of Streptomyces sp. NPDC006997. Taxonomy (NCBI): domain Bacteria; kingdom Bacillati; phylum Actinomycetota; class Actinomycetes; order Kitasatosporales; family Streptomycetaceae; genus Streptomyces; species Streptomyces sp. NPDC006997. Next base: position 38,600 of record NZ_JBEYHH010000042.1, on the reverse strand, counting down.
CTCGGGCCCGCCCTGCCGCCAGGCGGCGACGGCGCGCGCCAGTTCGGCGGGGGTACGGCCGGACGCGGCGGCCAGCGAGGAGTACAGGGCGCGGGTGGTGGCGGTGAGCCCGGCGCCGGGGCGGGCCGCGGCGAGCCGTACCGCGTCCTGCCACAGCGTCAGTTCCGCCACCGGGTCCCTGCCGGTGACCAGCAGGGCGTGGGCGCGGGCGGCGGCGTCGGTGGCCAGCTGGTCCAGCGCGAACGGGTCGGGGCCGCCGGGTGCCGCCGGGTAGACCGGGGGCTGCTCGGGGTGCGGGGGTCCGGGCAGCGGGGCGGGCGGGGGCGGGGGTTGGCGGGGGGTCAGGGCGTCGGTGGCGCGGACGCCGGGCAGCGGTTCGGGTTCGCGCTCCTGGGCGGCCCGGGCCGCGCGGGCGGCGTTGCGGCGGGACAGCGCGTCCAGCACCTCGCGCTCGCCGCGGCCACGCAGCAGGAGCAGGACGAAGGGGTCGGCGTCGAGCAGGCGGGCGGTCTGGTAGCAGAGGGCGGCGGCGTGCTTGCAGGGGTGGCCGCTGTCGGGGCAGTTGCACCGGGGGTCCAGGTCGCCGGGACCGGGCAGCAGCGGGACGTCGCCCTCCGCGAGGGCCTGCGGCATCTCCTTGTCCAGCAGTGCGGCGATGTGCCCCGGCCGTTCGGCGGCGGCGTCCAGGAAGCGGTCCCACTCCGCGTCGCCGAGGGTGCGCAGCCGCACCTGCACGCGGTACGGGCGCGGACGGCTGCCGCGCACGTACGCCAGCACCAGGCCCGGCGTGACCGTGATGGCGTCCACCCGCCCGCCCTGGGCGTAACCCCGGCCGCGCGCCAGCCGCATGGCGTCCAGCGCGCCCTCCTCCAGCGCGGTCACCCAGGCGTGCCCCCACCAGGTCTCGGCGAGGGGCGCGTCGTCCGAGGCGCGGGAGGGCAGCGGGGGGAACGCCGGGAAGGTACGGCGGAGTTCGCCGTCGCGGTGGGGGGCGGCCATGGAGCGGGGGGTGGTGGGTGAGGGCGGGGGTGGTGCGGGGGTGTCCTCGGCGGGTGGGGTGATCGGCGCCGGGCGACGAGCCGCCGTCGTGCCGGGTGTGGGTGCGGCGTCTTTCGCCTTCCCCGCGTCGGCGTGCTCCCGGCGGGCGGCGCGCAGGGCTTCGCGGGCGGCGTCGCCGGGGCGGGGGGATGGGGCGGACGGGGTCGGCTTGCGGGCCGGTGCCGGGGCGGGAGCGGGGGCGGGAGCGGGGGCGGCAGGCTCGGGCGTGGGCGTGGGGTGCTCGCCGGGGTGGGCAGCTCCGTCTCCGGCCGTCGCCTTCGCCGGGCCCTGGTGCGCCGCCCACCGCAGCGCCGCACGGGCCGCGTCCCCCGGACGGGGCTCACCGCTCACAGCGGGCCGGGCCGCCGCACGGGCCACCGGAGCCTCCTGGTCGCCGACCGCACCCGGCGCCGCTGACTCGCCGGACGCCGCGCGAGCCGCCCGCAGCGCACGACGGGCCACATCGGCGGGCCGCTCCCCGGACACCCCCCGCGCCTCTACCTCAGCGGGCCGCTCCCCCGACACCCCCGGCGCCTCCACCTCAGCCAGCCGCTCCCCCGACACCCCCAGCGCCCCCTCCTCAGCCAGCCGCTCCCCCGGCACCCCCGGCGTCTGCTCCCCGCTCATGACGCCCTCCGCAAGGACACCAGGTCCGACAGCTCGCGGTCGGTCAGTTCCGTCAGGGCCGCCTCGCCGGAGCCGAGGATCGCGTCGGCGAGGGCGCGCTTGGCCTGGAGCATCTCGGCGATGCGGTCCTCGACGGTGCCCTCGGTGATGAGCCGGTGGACCTGGACGGGCTGGGTCTGGCCGATGCGGTAGGCGCGGTCGGTGGCCTGCTCCTCCACGGCCGGGTTCCACCAGCGGTCAACGTGGATGACATGGCCCGCGCGGGTGAGGTTGAGGCCGGTGCCCGCGGCCTTGAGGGAGAGCACGAGGACCGGCGTCTCGCCGCTCTGGAAGCGGTCCACCATGCGCTCCCGCTCGGGCACCGGGGTGCCGCCGTGCAGCAGGTCCACCGGGACGGCGCGGGCGCCGAGGTGGGCGGTGATCAGGCGGGCCATGCCGACGTACTGGGTGAAGACGATCGCCGAGCCGTCCTCGGCGAGGAGGGTGTCGAGGAGTTCGTCGAGCAGGGCGAGCTTCCCGGAGCGGGCGGCGAGGCCGTCGCCGGTGCCGGGCGGGTGGTCCTCCCTGAGGTAGAGCGCCGGGTGGTCGCAGATCTGCTTGAGCGAGGTGAGCAGCTTCAGGACGAGGCCGCGGCGGGCCATGCCGTCGCTGGTCTCGATGGCGAGCAGCGACTCGCGCACCACGGCCTCGTACAACGCGGCCTGTTCGCGGGTGAGCGGCACCGGGTGGTCGGTCTCGGTCTTCGGCGGCAGCTCGGGGACGATGCCGGGGTCGGACTTCCTGCGGCGCAGCAGGAAGGGCCGGACCAGCCGGGCGAGCCGGGTCACCGCCTCCTCGTCCTCGCCGGTCTCGACCGCGCGGGCGTGCCGGGCGCGGAAGGACTTCAGCGGGCCGAGGAGTCCGGGGGTCGTCCAGTCCAGCAGGGCCCACAGCTCGGAGAGGTTGTTCTCCACGGGGGTGCCGGTCAGGGCGACGCGGGCGGGGGTGGGGACGGTGCGCAGCGCCTTCGCGGTCGCGGAGTAGGGGTTCTTGACGTGCTGGGCCTCGTCGGCGACGACCATGCCCCAGGGCTGTTCGGCCAGGGCGGGGGCGGCCGAGCGCATGGTGCCGTAGGTGGTGAGGACGAAGCCGCCGGGCAGGTCGTCCAGGGTGCGGTCGGGGCCGTGGTACCGGCGGACGGGGACGCCGGGCGCGAACCGGGTGATCTCCCGCTGCCAGTTGCCGAGCAGGGAGGCGGGGCAGACCACGAGGGTGGGTTCGGTGCGGGCGCGTTTGAGGTGCAGGGCGATGACGGTGACGGTCTTGCCGAGGCCCATGTCGTCGGCGAGGCAGCCGCCGAGGCCGAGGGAGGTCATCAGGTCGAGCCAGGCCAGTCCGCGCAGCTGGTAGTCGCGGAGGGTGGCGTGCAGCCCGGCGGGCGGCTCGGCGGGCCGCACGCCCGCGGTGAGCCGGTCGCGCAGGGCGGCCAGCGCGCCGGTCGGGACCGCCTCGACTGTCTCGCCGTCGACCTCGGCGGTGCCGGTGAGGGCGACGGACAGCGCGTCGACCGGGTCGAGCAGGCCCAGTTCGCGTTTGCGGGCCTTGCGGACCAGGGCCGGGTCGACCAGCACCCACTGGTCGCGCAGCCGGACGACCGGGCGGTGGGCCTCGGCCAGGGTGTCCATCTCGGCCTCGCTGAGCTGCTCCCCGCCGAGCGCGAGCTGCCAGCGGAACTGGAGCAGGTCCTCACTCTCGAAGAAGCCGGTGCCGTCGGTCGCCGTGCCCGGCGCGGGCCGCACCACGGCGGCGGCGGTGAGGTCCTGCGCCAGGTCGCGGGGCCAGTGCACGGCGACCCCGGCCGCCGCGAGCCGGGTGGCGGCGACGCCCAGCAGGTCGCTCAGCTCCTCCTCGGAGAGCGCCAGCACGTCCGGGACGTCCTGCTCGGCGAGCCGGTCCAGCGGCGGCCAGACACGCGCCGCGCGCCGTACCGCGAGGGCGGCGTCCACGCGCGCGCGTGGCCCGAAGACGGCGTCCGCCTCCCCCGCCCACAGGGCGCTGGCGTCGGCGACGAGGGTGGGGTCGGCGAGGCTGTGCACCTGCACGACGGCCGCGCCCGCCCGCCGCGCACCGCCACCGCCGTCGTCGTTGACGGTGTCGAACAGGTCGTGCGCCGACAGGTCGAGGCGCAGGGAGATCCGCACGCCCGCGTCCATCCCGGCGGCGACCTCGGCGGCCCACGCGTGGGCGTCGGGCAACCGCTGCGGCCGGGTGTCGGCGAAGGGCCTGCCGCAGGCGTGCGGCGCGGCGGGGGTGCGCGGGAGGGTGTCCGCGACGGCGTCGAGGAAGGACCGCAGCAGCGCCTCCGGCTCCGGCAGCCGCAACGGTCCGGGGCCGGGCAGCGGGACGGCGTGGCCCTCGGGCGGCAGGGCGGCGGCGATGGCACGCAGATGCGCGATGTCGTCGGGGTCGAGGGGGCCCGCCCGCCAGGCGTCGTAGCCGGAGGGACTGAGGCCGGGCAGCAGACGGCCGCGGGCGGTGAGCCGCAGCGCGTGCAGGGCGGCGGCGCCCCAGCAGGCGGTGGCCGGGTGGGCGGCCGGGTCGTGCCGGGCGCGCACGAGCAGCGGGAGCGCGGCGCCGACCGGCAGCTCCAGCGCGGGGGTCCGCCTGCGGCGCGCTCCGGCACCGTGACGTCGTACGACCGTCAGTTCGGTGGTGGCGCCGGGGAGGGGGGCGGTGCCGTCCGGGTCCCAGAAGGCGAGGCGGGAGTGGCGGGGCAGGGGGGCGGGGAGGAAGACGGCCGCGAGGCGGGTGGCGACAGCGGACGGGTCAGCCGTCCGGTCCGTCAGTGCCGTGTCGCCCATACGTCCTGTCACCTCCCGCCCGTCGTGTCGGATCAGTCGTCTCCGACTCTACGGGCGGGGTCTGACAATCGGCCCCGGGGCGCCGGTCAGGGCACCGTGCGCGAGACGACGTACACCATCGGGTAGCGGGAGTTCTGGGTGTTCACGACCACGTCCTGGGACGGTGTGGGGTTCTTCTCCTTGTTGGACAGGCCCCAGTAGCCGCCGAGCCGGGCGCCCGGGCCGGAGAACTTCCAGCCGACGATGTTCCGGTCGCGGTCGCTGATGGTGATGTCGTTCTTCTTCAGGTCGTCCCGGCTGACGCCGATGTCCCGCAGGAACACGTCCAGACCGTCGTGCGTGGTCTGGAACTGGACGTAGAGACGGCTGGTCCGCCAGTTGTTCGTCTCGTAGTACGCGACCTGGTTCGACGGGTGCGGGATCGGGATGTCGTAGACGCGCCGCTGCACCTTCGCGGGCCAGTCGTGGGTGAGTCCGCGCGCGGAGTACTTCTGTTCCTTGGTCCTGCCGCTGTTCCGGCTCTGCTCGGCGGAGATCACCAGGTAGCCGGCGGGTACGCCGATCAGCAGCACGATGGTGATCAGGGTGAGCACCCGGCGGCGGACCACCCGGCGCCGCTCCTGGGGCGACCGCGGCGGCCCCTCCGGGTCCACGGCGGCCTGCTGGGGCAGTGAGGCGGTCACAGCGACTCCCGCATTCCCCGGGCCTGGGCGGCGAACCGCTCGTAGCGCTCGTACCGCTCCACCCGGCGCCGTTTGGCGCGCCGGAAGCGGCGGGCGACCAGCCGGGCCAGGTCGGCGGCGCCGACCATCCCGGCCTCGGGGCCGAGCTGGGCGCGGACGATCCGGGCCTCGGGGCGGTAGCCGCGGCCGGTGAGGTGCCGCTTGAACGCGTCCCGCGCGGGACCGATCAGCAGGTCGTCGGCCGCGCTGACGCCGCCGCCGATCACGAAGCAGGACGGGTCGAGGGCGGCGGCGAGGTTGGCGATGCCGACGCCGAGCCACTGCCCGATGTCCTGGAGCAGTTCGATGCACATGGCGTCGCCGTCCCGGGCCAGCTCCGTGATCACGGGGCCGGTGATGTCGGCGACGTTGCCCTTGACGTGCTCGATGATGCCGTAGGCCACCGGCGAGTCGGCGGCGGCCAGCTCGCGGGCCTCGCGGACGAGCGCGTTGCCGGAGCTGTACTGCTCCCAGCAGCCGCGGTTGCCGCACGGGCAGCGGTGGCCGCCGGGGACGACCTGCATATGGCCGAACTCCCCCGCGACGCCGTACTTGCCGCGCTTGACCTGGCCGTCCTCCAGGATCGCGCCGCCGATGCCGGTGCCGAGGGTGATCATGACGAGGTGGTCCTCGTCACGTCCGGCGCCGAACCGCCACTCCGCCCAGGCCGCCGTGTTGGCGTCGTTGTCGACCAGCACGGGCACGGCGAGGCGCCCGGCGATGCGGTCGCGCAGCGGCTCGTTGCGCCAGGACAGGTGGGGCGCGAACAGCACGCGGTTGCGGTCTGCGTCGATCCAGCCGGCGGCGCCGATACCGACGGCGTGCACGTCGTGCCGGTCGGAGAGGTCGAGGACCAGCTCGACGATGGTGTCCTCGACGACCTTCGGGCTCTTGGACTTGTCCGGCGTCTCGGTGCGGAGCTTCTCCAGGATGTTGCCGTCGGCGTCGACGACGCCCGCCATCACCTTGGTGCCGCCGATGTCGATGCCGACCGTGGGCACCCGGGGCGCGGTCAGGTGGGAGCGGCGCTCCCGGGTGCCGATGGTGCGCAGCGCCGGGGCTCTGCGGGAGCCGATGGGGGCGGTGAAGGTGCCGTAGGTGCTCATCGTCGCCGATTGTGCCTCACGGGGGTGCGGGGTGCCGAACAGGTGGGTCGTCGTGCGTTGCCGGGGCGGGCGCGTCGTGGTTTCCCGCGCCCGCGCGGCGGAGCCGCCGATCGGCACCGCCCCGCGCTCCCGGGGCGTGTTGCGGGAGTCCCGCCTGCCGCCCGACGCCTGGCGTGCCCTAACCGCGCTGTAGTTCATGGCGCAGATCGTCCAGATCCGTTCCGCCTGCCATCTGGGTCGTCAGGTCGTCCAGGGTGATCTCGTCCCGCCCGTACGTGCCCACCATCGTGCCGCGTCTCAGCAGGACGAAGCGGTCGCCGACCAGGTAGGCGTGGTGGGGGTTGTGGGTGATCAGGACGACGCCCAGGCCCTGGTCGCGGGCCGCGGCCACGTACTTCAGGACCACGCCGGACTGCTTGACGCCGAGGGCCGCCGTGGGCTCGTCCAGGACGAGGACCTTCGCGCCGAAGTGCACCGCGCGCGCGATGGCCACGCACTGGCGCTCGCCGCCGGAGAGGGTGCCGATGGGCTGGTCGACGTCGCGCAGGTCGATGCCCATGCGCAGGAGTTCGGCGTGGGTGGTGCGGCGCATCTGGTCGACGTCCATGCGCCGGAAGGGGCCGACGCCCTTGCGGGGTTCGGAGCCGAGGAAGAAGTTGCGCCAGACCGGCATGAGGGGGACGACGGCGAGGTCCTGGTAGACGGTGGCGATACCGCGGTCCAGGGCCTCGCGCGGGGAGGTCAGGCGGGTCTCCTCGCCGTCGACGGCGAGGGTGCCGCCGTCGTGCTCGTGCAGCCCGGCGATGATCTTGATCAGGGTCGACTTGCCCGCGCCGTTGTCGCCGAGGACGCAGGTGATCCGCCCGGCGTCGACCTCCAGGGAGACGCCCTCCAGGGCGCGGACGTTGCCGTAGTGCTTGCTGACGTCGGTCAGCCTCACGAGCGTCACTTGGTGGCCTCCGCGCGCTTGCGGACCCAGGCGTTGAGCAGGGTCGCGAGGAGCAGCATCGCTCCGAGGAAGAACTTGAACCAGTCGGGGTTCCACTCGGCGTAGACGATGCCCTTGCTGGTCATACCGAAGAGCAGGGCGCCGACGGCCGAGCCGACGGCGCTGCCGTAGCCGCCGGTGATCAGGCAGCCGCCGATGACGGCGGCGATGATGTAGATCAGTTCGTTGCCGACGCCCTCGCCGGACTGGACGACGTCGTACGAGAAGAGCAGGTGCTGGCCGGAGACCCAGGCGCCGAAGGCGACGCCCATGTAGAGGCTGGTCTTGGTCCTGGCGACGGGGACGCCGACCGCGCGGGCGGCGTCCTCGTTGCCGCCGACGGCGAAGATCCAGTTGCCCGCGCGGGTGCGCAGCAGGATCCAGGAGGCGAGGGCGACCAGGCCGAGCCACCACAGGATGGTGACCTTGAAGTCGACGCCGCCGACGGTCAGCGTGGAGGCGAAGACGTCCCTCGCGGCGGGGAAGCCCTCCATGTCGGCGATGGACTTGGTGGAGACGGTGTCGTCGATCAGCTTGGTGAAGCCGAGGTTCATGCCGGTCAGCATCAGGAAGGTGCCGAGCGTGATGATGAAGCTGGGCAGGTTGGTGCGGGTGAGTACGAAGCCGTTGAAGGCGCCGAGGGCCAGGGTGGTGAGGAGGGACACCCCGACGCCGACCCAGACGTTCGCGGTCATCTGGTAGCTGAACATCGACGAGACCAGCGCGGAGGACGTCACGAGGACGCCCGCCGACAGGTCGAACTCGCCGCCGATCATCAGCAGCGCGACCGGGACGGCCATGATGCCGATGGTCGAGGAGGCGTACAGGACGGTGCTGAGGCTGGTGGCGCGCAGGAAGCTGTCGGCGGCGACGGCGAAGAAGACGAAGACGGCGAGCGCGCCGACGACCGAGCCGAGTTCGGGACGGCCGAGGAGGGCGCGGAGTCGGGGCTTCGGGCGGAACGTTTCTGCAACGGCGCTCATCGGGTGCCCCGCTTGGTGTACTCCTCCAGCGCGGCGGCCTGCTCCCTGGTGACGATCTGCGGGCCGGTGAGGACCGGCTGGCCGCCGCCGAGGGCGTCGGCGTTGTAGCGGTACAGCCACAGCAGGTCGACCGCCTCGTAGCCCTGGAGGTACGGCTGCTGGTCGACGGCGAAGCCGAGGGTGCCGTCCTTCAGACCGGCGGCGACCTTGGCGTTCAGGTCGAAGGTGTCGATCTCGGCGTCGCTGCCCGCGCCCTGCCGGGCCTTGACGGCGGTGTCGGCGTACGGGGCGCCCAGCGTGACGACGGCGTCGACGGACGGGTCCGCCTGGAGCTTGGCCTCGATGGCGGACTGCACGTCCGGCATGTTGGTGCCGTTGACGTGCAGGCGCCGCACGGTGCCGTCGAAGGTCTCCCCGACGCCGTCGCAGCGCTGCTCGTGGCCGACGTTGCCCTGCTCGTGCAGGACGCACAGCGCCTTCTTCTTCCCCCGCGCGTTCAGCTCCTCGCCGACGGCCCGCCCGGCGATGGTCTCGTCCTGGCCGATGTGAGTGAGCGCGCCGAACTCCCTGGACTGGGCGGAGCCGGAGTTCACCGTGATCACGGGGATGCCCGCCCGCACCGCGCGGGCGACGGCCGCCCTCATCGCGTCCGGCTTGGCGAGGGTGACGATGATGCCGTCCACCTTCTTGTCCACGGCGGCGTCCACCAGCTGCGCCTGCTGCTGGGCCTCGTCGTCGTGGGAGTACAGGAAGTTGATGTTGTCCTTGGCGGCGGCCTCCTTGGCGCCGCTCTGGACGATGTCCCAGAAGGTGTCGCCGTCCCCCGAGTGGGTGATCATCGCGAAGGTCCAGCGCGGGGTGCTCACCGTGGCCCCGCCCCTGGCCGCGGCGGCCTCGCGGGCGTCCTCGGCGCGCTTGCCGCCGGTGCTGCTGCACGCGGCGAGGGACGCGCACAGCGCCCCCGCCACCGCGATGCCTGTCCAGGTCCGAAAACGTGCCACGAGGCCGTGCCCTTCTTGCCGTGTTCTGTCGTGCGTGGGGGCCGGTGTTCCCACCAGCCCCAAACGCCCCAGTATCGAACACAGGGGTGGGGGCCACGGCGTCCGGGGACGGTGACGCCGCTCACTTGTCCGGACAATACGACGAGAGGAACGAGGGAAAGGGGGCCTACGGCCGTACGAGGAGCTGGAACTCGAAGGAGTAGCGGGCCGGACGGTAGGTGTGGGTGCCGTACTCGACCGCGCGGCCGGTGTCGTCGAAGGTGGTGCGCCGCATGGTGAGCAGCGGGGCGCCCTCGGGTTCGGTGAGCCGCTCGGCCTCGGCGGCGGTGGCGGCGCGGGCGCCGATGGACTGGCGGGCGCTGTGCAGGGTGATCCCGGCGGACCGCATCAGCCGGTACAGGCCGGTGGCCTCCAGCTGCGCGGTGTCCAGGTCGAGCAGCCCGGGGGGCAGGAAGTTGCACAGGTACGCCATCGGTTCGCCGTGCGCCAGCCGGAGCCGCTCGACGCGGTGGACGTCGCCGCCCTCGGGGACGCCGAGCGCGGCGGCCACCTCGGCGGAGGCGGCGACCACGGTGTTGACCAGCACCTGCGTCGCCGGGCGCTGGCCGGCCGCCTCCAGGTCGTCGTAGAGACTGCTCAGCTCCAGCGGGCGCTTGACCTGGCTGTGCACGACCTGGGTGCCGACGCCGCGGCGGCGCACCAGCAGGCCCTTGTCGACCAGGGACTGGATGGCCTGGCGGACCGTGGGCCGGGACAGCCCGAGCCGGGCGGCCAGCTCGATCTCGTTGCCGAGCAGGCTGCCGGGGGTGAGCGTGCCGTGTTCGATCGCGGCCTCCAGCTGCTGCGACAGCTGGAAGTACAGCGGGACCGGTGAGCTGCGGTCCACGCTGAGGGCGAGCGACACGGTCGGGTCCACTTCTGGTTTCGGCACGGCCTGAGCGTAGCTCCGTGAGCTGTTGACGGGAAGTTGTGTAGTCCGATTGTCCGGACATACACATTGACAGGGCGGTGGCTGGCACCCCACCGTGATTCCATGCGCATCGGGGTCATCGGCACGGGCCGCATCGGCACGTTGCACGCCAGGACGCTCAGCGGGCACCGGGACGTGGGATCGCTGATCCTCACGGACGCCGACCCCGTCCGGGCCCAGGAACTGGCGAACCGGATCGGGGAGACGGCGGCGCCGGGCGTCGACGAGATCTTCAAGTGGGGCGTGGACGCGGTGGTGATCACCACGGCGACCTCCGCGCACGCGGAGCTGATCGGGCGGGCGGCGCGCTCCGGGCTGCCGGTGTTCTGCGAGAAGCCCATCGCCCTCGACCTGCCCGGCACGCTGCACGCCATCGCTGAGGTGGAGACGGCGGGCACCATCCTCCAGATGGGCTTCCAGCGCCGCTTCGACGCGGGGTACGCGGGCGCGCGGGAGGCGGTGCGCGCCGGGCGGCTCGGACGGCTGCACACCATCCGGGCGATCACCTCCGACCCGGAGCCGCCCCCGGCCGCGTACCTGTCGCAGTCCGGGGGGCTGTTCCGGGACACGCTGATCCATGACTTCGACGTGCTGCGCTGGGTGACCGGGCGCGACGTGGTCGACGTGTACGCCGCCGGGTCCGACGCCGGTCCCGCGGTGTTCCGGGAGGCCGGGGACGTCGACACCGCCGCCGCGCTGCTCGTCATGGAGGGCGGCACCCTGGCGACGGCCACCGCGACCCGGCTGAACGGCGCGGGCTACGACGTGCGCATGGAACTCGCCGGGGAGCGGGACCAGATCGTCGTCGGCCTGGACGACCGTACGCCGATCGCCTCCACCGAGCCGACCGGGCCGCCCGCGGCGTCCAAGCCGTGGACCGGGTTCCTGGAGCGCTTCGGACCGGCCTACGAGGCCGAACTGCACGCCTTCGTCGAGGTGGTCCGGGGCGAGCGCGCCAACCCCTGCGACGGGCGCGAGGCGTTGCAGGCGCTGCGGATCGCCGAGGCGTGCGACCTGTCCCGCCGGGAGCACCGGTCGGTACGGCTGTCGGAGATCCCGGGGCGGATCGAGCCGGTGATGGGGTGAGCGGCGGGGTCCTGGGGCCTGTCTGACGGTTCCCGTCGTCGCCCGGAGGGCGGCACTGCGGCGTCATGGAGGTCCCCCTGCCTGAACGGAGCCGAGACCTTGGGGGACCGTGCTCTGGGGGTCCCCCGGCCGCAGACTGCGGAAGGGCGGGCCCTGACCCGCGTACCGGATGTGCGCGGGTCAGGGCCCGGTACGGCGGGAGCGCGTGCACGGCGTCGCGGAGCAGGCGGTGATCGTCAGACAGGCCCTAACGGGTCTGCTCGTCGTCCGGTTGCTCCAGGAGGCCCGCGTCGTGGGCGAGGAGGGCGATCTGGACCCGGTTGCCGAGGTCGAGCTTGGCGAGGACGCGGGAGACGTGGGTCTTGACGGTGGCGACGCTCATGTAGAGGGCCGAGGCGATCTCGGCGTTGGCGAGGCCCCGGCCGACCGCCACGGTGACCTCGCGCTCCCGGTCGTTGAGGGCGGCGAGGCGCGCGCGTGCGCGGGAGCGGCGGGTGTCGGTGGTGGTTCCTGCCGCGTGGGCCATCAACTGGCGGGTGACCGTGGGCGACAGCACCGGGTCACCGGCCGCGACCCGGCGCACCGCGTCGAGGATCTCGGCGGGCGCGGTGTCCTTGAGGACGAACCCGGCGGCGCCCGCGCGCAGGGCCCGCAGCACCTGTTCGTCGGCGTGGAAGGTGGTGAGGACCACGACCTGCGGGGCGTCCGCGCGGGCGCGCAGCCGTTCGGTGGCGGTGAGACCGTCCACGACGGGCATCCGGAGGTCCATCAGCACCACGTCGGGCCGGGTGCGGGCGGCCACCGCCTCGGCCTGCGCGCCGTCGGCCGCCTCGCCGACGACCTCGATGTCGTCGGCTCCGCCCAGCATGAGGGAGAGCCCGGCCCGCACCAGCGGGTCGTCGTCGACGAGCAGCAGCCTGATCGCAGTAGCAGTCATGGGGTTACGAAACCACGCCCGGCCGTCCCGCCACGCGCGCGTACCGCCCGGCCCGGGCCCCGGCCCGGTCATCCCCAGGGCAGCCACGCCCGCACCGCGAAGCCGCCGTCCGGTTCCGGTCCGTGCTCCAGCCGTCCCCCGGCCAGCGTGGCCCGCTCGGTCAGCCCGATGAGCCCCTGCCCCGAGCCGGGCACGGACGGCACGTCGCCCTCGGGGGCCGGGTTGCGCACGCCGACGGTGATCCCGTCGCCCTGGGCGCCGCGGACGGAGACGGTGACCTCGGTGCCGGGGGCGTGCTTGCGGGCGTTGGTCAGGGCCTCCTGCGCGATCCGGTAGGCGGTGCGGCCGACGGAGGCGGGCACGCCGCCGGGGTCGGTGACCCGGTTGTCGAGGGTGGCCTTCATCCCGGCCGCGCGGGACTCGGCGACCAGCGTCTCCAGTCCCACGAGGGTCGGCTGCGGACGGCCCGCGTCCTCGGGCTCCGCGGCGCGCAGTACGCCGATGATCGCCCGTAGGTCCTGGAGGGCCTCGTGCGCGCTCTCCCGGATGACCCCGGCGGCCCGCCCGACCTCCTCGCGGGGCGCGTCCGGCCGGAACTCCAGGGCGCCCGCGTGCACGCTGAGCAGCGTCAGCCGGTGGGCGAGGACGTCGTGCATCTCCCGGGCGATGGCCTCCCGGGCCAGCCGCTGCGCCTGCTCCGCCCGCAACCGTGCCTCGGTCTCGGCCCGCCGGGCCTGGTCGCGCAGACTCAGCATGAGCTGCCGCTGGGACCGGACGAACATGCCCCAGCCACCGGCCGTGGCGAGCAGCAGCACGGTGAGCACGACGGCCGTCGTATACGTCATCGTCGGGTCCGGGCGCAGCCAGTAGAGCACCGGCGTCATGGCGAGGTTGGCGCCGCCGGTCCAGGCCAGGTACCGGAAGGGCCGGTGCACGGCGACGGTGAACAGGACGACGAGGCTCGCCCCGCCGGAGGTGACGGAGACGGGCGCGAGGACGGTCAGCGCCACGGCCAGCCCGACGGGCCACCGGCGCCGCAGCCAGACGGCGGCGCAGGCGAGGGCGCCCAGCACCTGGTCGAGCGCGGCGAGGGCCGCCGGGGTGGTGGGGTCGTCCCCGACCACGTCGGCGCTGGTGATGCCGATGACGACGGCCACGAGGAAGCAGGAGAAGTCGACGACCCAGTCACGCGCGGTGCGCCGGGGCCGCCGCCCGTCCCGTCCGCCGTCCGTGCCGGGGTCGAGCTGGTGCACGAGGGCGGACGGGAACAGCCAGCGGCGTCCCGCGAAGTCCGGAACCGAGGACGGGGCCCCCGCCGGTGTCGTCGCCGGCGCGGATGCCGGTGGCCGTGTCGTGCCGTTGTCGCTCACGGTCGACGAATGTACGCGGCGCGGGGCCGGGCGGGCGCTCCGCGCGGGTGGCCGTCGACCAAAGTCGGCACATCGTCGACTTTGGTCGACGGTGTCTGGCCCCGCGGCCGACGCGGGTACGGGCCTCGCGTGGCGAGGCTGTTCGCCATGAGGCAGTTGCTTGAGCTACTCGGATTCCTCGCCCTGGTGCAGGGGGTGCTTGGCCTGGTGCACGAGTTCACCGGCTGGGAGGCGGGGTTCGTCCAGCGGATCGGGGCCTTCGACGGCTACGAGCTCTTCGTCAGCGTCGCCCTCCTGGTACTGGCGGGCGCCCTGTTCGCCGCCGCGGAGAGCCTGCGCGGGCCCTGAGGTCCCGGGTGCCCGCCGGGGTCGGCGCCCTCGGCGGCACCGGCTGCCCCGGAGGCCGCCTCGCGTGCCGCACAGCCGGTCGGCGAGCTGCGAGTTCCGTGTCCGTTCGCCGCCAGCATTCCGGGGCGGCCGTCGCTGCAATGGGGGCATGACTTCTCAGACACCTCATACGACATCTCAGGCACCGCTCACCGGGCAGCGGATACTCGTCACCGGCGGCAGCCGGGGCATCGGCGCGGCGACGGCCGTACGGCTGGCGCGGGAGGGCGCGGACGTGGCCGTCACCTACGTGCGCGGCAAGGAGGCCGCCGAGGACGTCGTACGGACGGTGGAGGCGCTCGGGCGGCGGGCGGTGGCGCTGCGGGCGGACTCCGCGGACCCGGTCGAGGCGGCGGACGCGGTGGCGTGGGCCGCCGAGGCGCTCGGCGGGCTCGACGTACTGGTGAACAACGTGGGCGTGGGGGTGCTCGGGCCGCTGTCCGAGCTGTCCCTCGCCGACGTGGACCAGGTCCTCGCGGTGAACGTGCGGGGCGTCTTCCTGGCCTCGCAGGCCGCCGCCGCGCGGATGGCGGACGGCGGCCGGATCATCACCGTCGGCTCCTGTATGACGCAGCGGGTACCCGGGCCCGGCGGCACCCTGTACGCCATGAGCAAGTCGGCCCTGACCGGGCTGACGCGGGCGCTGGCCCGGGAACTCGGCCCGCGCGGGATCACCGCGAACATCGTCCACCCGGGGCCCGTCGACACCGACATGAACCCGGCCGACGGGCCGTACGCCGCCGGTCAGGCGGCGCTGACCGCGCTCGGCCGGTTCGGCACCGCCGACGAGATCGCGGCGACGGTCGCCCATCTGGCCGGTGCCACGTATGTCACCGGCGCCGAGTTCTCGGTGGACGGGGGCCACGCGGCCTGACGTCCCGGAGGGCGCGGGGTCAGCCGCCCAGCTCCTGGTGACGGGCGGTCAGCCGCCGTGTCCCGTCGTCCGTCAGGGTGCCGAAGAGGCGCAGGCGGGAGATCCCGCCGTCCGGGAAGATGTCCACGCGCGCGTGGGTGCCGGTGACGGGGTCCGGCAGGACGAAGCGGTGGTTGGTGTCGGGCTGGAGGCGGGTGCGGGGCAGCGCCTCCCGCCAGGCGCCGCCCTCGCCGCCGCCGACGTTCTCGCCGCCGCCGACGTTCTCGCCGTCCCGCAGGGAGACCGACGCCCAGCCCGCGCTGTTGCCCTTGAGGTACGCGGTGTCGATCTCGACGGCGCGGACCTCGGCGCGGGCGACGAGCCGGTAGCGGATCCAGTCGTGGCCCTGGTCGCGGCGGCGCCGGGTCTCCCAGCCGTCGTCCATCTTGCGGGACCGGCCCGGCTGGATGGTGTGCGTGGCGGGCGAGTAGAACAGGTCGGAGGCGTCCTCGACCCGGCCGCCGTTCTCCAGGGCGACGACGTCGAAGGTGCCGAGGGCCGCCAGCCAGGCCGGGTCGGGGACCACCTCGCCGTACACGCGCAACCGGGCGATGCCGCCGTCGGGGTGCTGCCTGACGCGCAGGTGGGTGAAGCGCTGTTCCAGCGACACGGCGAACCCGTTGGCGGCGTGGCCGCCGACCGGGGTGCGCGGGACGAGGGTCGTCCACCGCACGCCGTCGCCGAGCAGCTCCTCCGGCGCGGCGGCGCCCGGCGCGGCGGTGGCCTCGACGGACACCGCCTGCGGGTAGTTGCCGCGGAAGTGGGCGGTGTCGACGACGACGCCGCGGACCACGCCGGGCGCGCCGAGCCGGACGAGGGCCCAGTCGTGGTCGTCGGCGGCGGGCCAGGGGTGGGCGGCGGAGACGCCGCGGCGGCGCCGGGTCTCCCAGCCGTCCATGACCTTGCCCTTGTGCCCGAAGTGCTCCGGGTCGAACCCGGCCCGCTCGGGCACCAGCAGGTTCTCCCGCTGGGCGAAGAACTCGTCGTTGGCGGCGATGACACCGGCGCCGAGCCGCCGGTCGGCGAGGTTGGCGTACCGGGCGAAGGGGAAGTCGGCGGCGCGGTAGTCCGCGTACGGGTCGCCGCCCGCGTAGGGGTGCGCGTCGCCGGTGAAGCGGGGTATCGCCGTCACGGTGATCAGGTCTGCCTTTCGTCGGGTCGGCCGCCGCGGGCGCGGACGCGTGCGGGGTCAGTGGGGTCGCTGGAGGAGTCGTCCCTTCGGTGCGGTGAACCGGCCGTCCGCGACGACGCGTTCGCCGCGCAGCCAGGTGGACCTGACGACGCCGCTGAGGGTGCGGCCCGCGTACGCCGTGACGCGGTTGCGGTGCTGGAGGGCGGCCGGGTCCACGGTGAAGGTCTCGTCGGGCGCGAGGACCGCGAAGTCGGCGTCCCGGCCGACGGCGATGGCGCCCTTGCGGTCGTCGAGGCCGACGAGTCGGGCGGTGCGCGTGGACATCCAGCGCACGACGTCCTCCAGTGCGTGGCCCCGCCGGCGGGCCTCGGTCCAGACGGCGGGCAGGCTGAGCTGGAGGCCGGAGATGCCGCCCCACGCCGTGGCGAAGTCGGCCGTCTTGAGGTCGGCCGTGGACGGGGAGTGGTCGGTGACGACGCAGTCGATGGTGCCGTCCGCGAGCGCCTCCCAGAGCAGGTCCTGGTTGGCGGCCTCCCGGATGGGCGGGCAGCACTTGAACTCGCTGGCGCCGTCGGGCACTTCCTCGGCGGTCAGGGTGAGGTAGTGCGGGCAGGTCTCGACGGTGACGCGGACGCCCTCGGCGCGGGCGGCGCGGATCAGCGGCAGCGCGTCGGACGACGACAGGTGCAGGACGTGCACGCGCGCGTGGAGGCGTTTCGCCTCGGCGAGGAGGGTGGCGACGGCGGTGTCCTCGGCGCCGCGGGGGCGGCTGGCGAGGAAGTCGGCGTACCGGGGGCCGCCCCGCTGCGGGGCGGCGGCGAGGTGGCCGGGGTCCTCGGCGTGCGCGATGAGCAGGCCGCCGAAGCCCGCGATCTCGGCGAGGGAGCGGGCGAGCTGCTCCCGCCCGAGGTGCGGGAACTCGTCCACGCCGGACGGTGACAGGAACGCCTTGAAGCCGAAGACCCCGGCCTCGTGCAGCGGGCGCAGGTCCGCCGTGTTGTCGGGCAGGGCGCCGCCCCAGAAGCCGACGTCGACGTGCGCCTTGGCGGCGGCGGTCTCCTGCTTGACGCGGAGGGCGGCGACGGTCGTCGTCGGCGGGAGGGAGTTGAGCGGCATGTCGACGAGGGTGGTGACGCCTCCGGCGGCGGCTGCGCGGGTGGCGGTCCAGAAGCCCTCCCACTCGGTGCGGCCGGGGTCGTTGACGTGGACGTGGGTGTCGACCAGGCCGGGCAGCAGGACGTCGTCGCCGAGGTCCTCACAGCGGGCGCCGGACGGGACCGGGGCGTCGTAGGGCGCGACGGCCGTGATGCTGCCGCCGGTCACCGCGACGGAGGCGGGCCGGGTCCCCTCGGGGGTGAGGACGCGCGTCGAGCGCAGCACCAGTTCAGCGTCGGACACCCGGGCCCCTTTCGCGACTTCGCGGATCGACTGGGCGAATCGTCTTGGCGAATCGACTTGGCGGCTTGACTTGGCGGCTTGACTTCCGCTTAACGGAATTCAACTTTCTGTTGAGGGAGTCTCACCTCCCGGCCTGTCGCCGTCAAGGGGCACACTTTCCACCGTGCGCCACACGCCAGGTCCTGGATTTTTTCCGCAGAGTGGAATTAGAATTCCGCAAAGCCTGTCAGTCCGAAAGGAACGCGCCGTGCCGACCAGCGCCAGCACCACCGACTCCGGCAAGTCCGCCAGCGGTGGCGTCCAGTCCCTTGAGCGCGCCTTCGACCTGTTGGAACGGATGGCGGACGCGGGCGGCGAGGTCGGCCTGAGCGAGCTGTCCGCGAGCAGCGGGCTCCCGCTGCCCACCATCCACCGCCTGATGCGCACCCTGGTCACCTGCGGCTACGTCCGCCAGCAGCCCAACCGCCGCTACGCGCTCGGCCCGCGCCTCATCCGCCTCGGGGAGTCCGCCTCCCGGCTCCTGGGCACCTGGGCGCGCCCTTATCTCGCCCGGCTGGTCGAGGAGACCGGCGAGACGGCGAACATGGCGCTGCTCGACGGCGACGAGGTCGTCTACGTGGCCCAGGTGCCGTCCAAGCACTCGATGCGGATGTTCACCGAGGTCGGCCGACGCGTCCTGCCGCACTCCACCGGCGTCGGCAAGGCCCTGCTGGCGGGTCTCACGCCGGACGAGGTCCGCGCCCTGCTGGCCCGCACCGGGATGCCCGCGGCCACCGAGAAGACGATCACCACGCCGGACGGCTTCCTCGCGGCGCTGGCGGACGTCCGGCGCCTCGGCTACGCGGTGGACGACAACGAGCAGGAGATCGGGGTGCGCTGCCTCGCGGTGCCGGTGCCGGACTCCCCCACCGCGGCGGCGATCTCCATCTCCGGCCCCGCGGGAAGGGTCACCGAGACGGCGACGGAACGGATCGTGCCGGTACTCCAGCAGGTGGCGGCGGAACTCTCCCAGGCGCTGACGACGCCGGGCACCCCGGCGAACTGACGCCTTGCGGAGCCGGTCGGCCCGCGTCAGCCGCGCGGCGGCTCGCCGAACAGCTCCACCGCTTCCCGCACCTGGGTGAGCCCCTTCGCCAGGGCGCTCACCGAGCCGATGGCGCCCGCGATGAGCAGCAGGGAGCGGCGCAGCCGGGGGATCTCGGGGGCGCCGCCGGAGGTCATCGAGGCGAGGGCGGCGAGTTCCTCCTCGGCGATGGCCCGGTCCGGGAACTCGGCCGGGTGTGCGGCGAGTTCACGGCGTAACCGGGAGACGGCGGTCCGCAGTCCAGCCACCCTCGGGTCCTCGTCGCTGCCGGTCACTCGCTTCTGCCCCAAGCTCCGCAACACAGCTCTCCCCCCTCGCACGCCAGGTGCGCGGTTGTGTTCGTCGCCCCGGACCCTCCCGGCCCCATGACTCCCCGGCCCGGTGACGCGGGCCAGTAAACGCCTTCCCGGGTGGATGCGCCACCGCGCGGACTGAAATTCAGCCCCCGGACGTCCGGAAGTCGACATGCCGTCAGGTATGCAGGACGTATGACCGAAAAAACTGAAGTCGGCGCCGTCGCCGGACTGCTGCTCGCCGCGGGGGGCGGACGGCGGCTCGGCGGACACCCCAAGGCCCTGCTGACGCACCGCGGGCGCCCGCTCGTGGAGCACGCGGTGGGCGTGTTGCGCGCGGCGGGGTGCGCGCGCGTGCACGTGGTCCTGGGGGCGCACGCCGACGCCGTACGCGAGCAGGCGACCGGACTGGCCGACTGTGTGCTGGTGGAGAACCCGAGGTGGGAGCAGGGTATGGGCGGTTCGCTGCTCGCGGGCCTGGAGTCACTCGTCGGGACGGAGGCGCGGGCGGCGCTGGTGCTGCTGGTGGACCAGCCCGGCATCGGGGCGGAGGCGGTGGCACGGGTGCGGGCCGCGTACCGGGACGAGTCGTCGCTGGCGTCGGCGGCGTACGACGGCGTGCGCGGCCATCCGGTCCTGCTCGGGGCGGCCCACTGGGCGGGCGTCGCCGGGGCCGCGAGCGGCGATCGCGGGGCGCGTGACTACCTCCGGGAGCGGGAAAGCGCTGTCACGCTGATCGAGTGCGGGGATGTGGCACGCCCGTACGACATCGACACCGAGGCCGACCTGGGCCACCTGGAGTGAGCGGGACCGCGCCGGGCGCCGCGGTGCCTCGACCCGGAGAATCTCGACATCAACAAACCATTGAAGTTCCACGATGAGGAAACTACTATCCACCGCCCAGGGTCTGTTCAGAGGCAGGCAGCCACACTCGCTGAAGGAAGTGACAGCTGATGTCCGCACCAGCGCCCTCCCCGCTGGCCATCGTCGACGCCGAGCCCCTGCCCCGGCAGGAGGAGGTCCTCACGGACGCGGCACTCGCCTTCGTGGCGGAGCTGCACCGCAGGTTCACGCCCCGGCGTGACGAACTCCTCGCCCGCCGCGCCGCGCGCCGCACCGAGATCGCCCGCACCTCCACCCTGGACTTCCTCCCCGAGACCGCCGCGATCCGCGCGGACGACTCCTGGCGGGTCGCCCCGGCCCCCGCCGCCCTGAACGACCGCAGGGTGGAGATCACCGGCCCCACCGACCGCAAGATGACGATCAACGCGCTCAACTCCGGCGCCAGGGTGTGGCTCGCGGACTTCGAGGACGCCTCCTCGCCCACCTGGGAAAACGTGGTCGGCGGCCAGCTCAGCCTGATCGACGCCTACACCCGCCGCATCGACTTCACCGACGAGCGCTCCGGGAAGTCGTACGCCCTGCGCCCGGACGCCGAACTCGCCACGGTCGTCATGCGCCCGCGCGGCTGGCACCTGGACGAGCGCCACCTCCAGCTGGACGGCACCCCGCTCCCCGGCGCCCTGGTCGACTTCGGCCTGTACTTCTTCCACAACGCGCGGCGCCTCCTCGACCTGGGCAAGGGCCCGTACTTCTACCTCCCGAAGACGGAGTCGCACCTGGAGGCGCGGCTCTGGAACGATGTGTTCGTCTTCGCGCAGGACCACCTCGGCATCCCCCGGGGCACCGTCCGCGCCACGGTCCTGATCGAGACGATCACGGCCGCGTACGAGATGGAGGAGATCCTCTACGAGCTGCGCGACCACGCCTCCGGGCTGAACGCGGGCCGCTGGGACTACCTGTTCTCCCTCGTGAAGAACTTCCGGGACGGCGGCCCGAGGTTCGTCCTGCCGGACCGCAACGCGGTCACGATGACGGCCCCGTTCATGCGGGCGTACACCGAACTCCTCGTCCGCACCTGCCACCGGCGCGGCGCGCACGCGATCGGCGGCATGGCGGCGTTCATCCCGTCGCGGCGGGACGCGGAGGTCAACAAGGTCGCCTTCGAGAAGGTCCGCGCCGACAAGGACCGCGAGGCGGACGACGGCTTCGACGGCTCCTGGGTCGCCCACCCCGACCTGGTGCCGATCGCCATGGAGTCCTTCGACCGGGTGCTGGGCGACAAGCCCCACCAGAAGGACCGGCTCCGCGAGGACGTCCACGTCGAGGCGGCCGACCTGATCGCCGTCGACTCCCTCGACGCCCGGCCGACGTACGCGGGCCTGGTCAACGCCGTGCAGGTCGGCATCCGCTACATCGAGGCGTGGCTGCGCGGTCTCGGCGCGGTCGCCATCTTCAACCTCATGGAGGACGCGGCCACCGCCGAGATCTCCCGCTCCCAGATCTGGCAGTGGATCAACGCGGGCGTCGTCCTCGACAACGGCGAGACGGTCACCGCGGACCTGGCCCGCCAGGTCGCGGCGACGGAGCTGGCGGCCATCCGGGCGGAGCTGGGCGAGGAGCCGTTCACCACGGGGAACTGGCAGCAGGCCCACGACCTGCTGCTGAGGGTCGCCCTCGACGAGGACTACGCCGACTTCCTGACACTCCCGGCGTACGAGCAGCTCAAGGGCTAGGCCGTGGCGCGGCCGGTCACTCCAGGTGGACCGACCAGTCCTGTTCCGCGGCCGGTCGGCCGTGCAGGTCGGGGACCCGCTTGAGCCAGTCCGGCCGCCCGCGCCGGGTCCGCGCCGCGCGCTGGGCCTCCTCGGCGGCGACCTCCTCCCGGGTGGGGAAGCCGGTCGGCAGCCAGGCCGCGGAGGCGCGCACACGCGCGTGGAGGTAGCCCACGTACGCCTCCCGGACGGCGTCCGGCGTGGCGAAGTCCGCCTCCTCGGCCAGCCAGGCGTCCGGCACCTCGGCGACCACCGCGCGCAGCAGCTCCTCGGTCACCTCCGGCGCCAGCTCGGCGTCGGCGGCGCGCAGGTCGGGGCCGTACTGGCCCAGGGCGTGGTGCCGGAAGTCGTACACCTTCCCCGGCGCCGAGAGGTCCCAGCGGTGGTGGAAGACGAGCGCCGCGCCGTGGTCGATCAGCCACAGCCGGGGCGGGGCGGCCCCGGCGGTGGGCCACACCATCAGGTTGGAGCTGTGGACCGTGCGGTCCACGTTCACCGTCAGGGCGTCCAGCCAGACGACCCGCCCCGCCTCCACCGGATCGACCGGGAACGTCTCGGCGACCTCGGGCGTGAAGTCGCGCGCACCCGGCAGCCAGTCCATCCCGAGGTTGACCCCCGCGCTGGCGCCGTGCAGGTCCCGCACCTCCTGGTGCGGCTCGTCCGCGGCGATCGCCGGGTCGAAGTGCACCAGCACCAGCTCCGGGAACCGCAGCCCCAGCGCCCGCGCCAGCTCCCCGACGATCACCTCGGCGACCAGTGCCTTGTGCCCCTGCGCGGAGCCGGTGAACTTCACGACGTACATGCCGAGGTCGTCGGCCTCGACGATCCCGGGCACGGAGCCGCCGGAGCGGAGGGGTTCGACGTACCGGGTCGCGGTGACCTCTCTCAACATCTTCCAAGGCCCCGTAGCTCGATTGCCTTACATTTCACGGCACGCTCCCACGCGGTGCGATCCAGGGGATCCTCCCCGCTCAGCGCTGGGGAGACTCCGCGGAGTTCCTGCCGGCGTACTCGTCCCTCGTTCTCCCCGGTTCGTCCGCCCGTGGCGGTGCGCCGCCTGCTTCCGGCCTCCGGCATGAGGTGAGCATAGTGACCAGACGTGACAGCCGGGGAGGAGACCCGGACCACCGTGCCGGCGGCACCGTGGCGTCCCCCGCCTCCAGCATGACCGAGGCGCTCCTTCGGCGCCCTCGGCCGGCGCACGGACCTCGCGCGCACGGGGTTCCGGGCGAGCCGCTCGTCGTCGACGGCTGCCGCCGGGATGCCCGGCAGCTCAGACGGGACGCCACGCCGGTAGTCGACGGGAGAGACCGTGGCCGCCAGCTTGGCCGTGTGCGCGCGAGGTTCGGCCGCCGTGCTCTTCCGGGGCGGGAGTTCTCACCGACGCGGAACGATGTGAAGGCGCGCGCCGCGCTCCTGGTCCTCCGGGGTCTCGGGAACACCGCTGGTACCCGGCGCCCGGTGCGAGGCGACGTAGTCGGCCGGCGCGATGGATCCGTCGCGCGGGTCCACGGGCTCCCCGGCGTGTGTGGAGGAAGAGCGAGGTACTCGGACGCGTCCTTCACGTAGAGGAACGCGGCACGTCGGATGACGGTCGGGAACGGCCCCCGAGGGGCGGGTATGGCGGCTCAACGACCGTTCGGCGTCACACCCGCCCCTCGTCGACGGCGACGACGCGGATCCGCGTCGTGAGAAGCCGTCAGTGGAGCACGTCGTCCACCGTCACTTCGCGAGGAAGTCGCGCAGCGCGGTGTTGACCTCTTCGGCGTGGGTCCAGAGCAGGCCGTGCGGCGCTCCCTCGACCTCGACGTAGTCGGCCTCGGGGAATGCCTCGTGGAAGCGGCGCCCGGTGGCGTCGATCGGGAGGATGTTGTCCTTCGTCCCGTGCAGGATCAGTGCGGGCCTGCCGCTCGCGCGGACCGCCTCGACATCGTCGCGGAAGTCCTCGATCCATGCCGGTACCACGGCGTACGCGGCCACGGGAGCGCTGCTGATCGCGACGTTCCAGCTGCCGGTCACGACCTCCTCGCTGATACGCGTGCCGAGGTTCTCGTCGAGGTTGTAGAAGTCCGCGTAGAACTGCTTGTACCAGGCGTACCGATCCGCCTTCGCGGTCGCGGCGATGCCGTCGAAGACCTCCTGCGGCACGCCGTCGGGGTTGTCGTCGCGGGCGACGAGGAACGGTTCGAGCGAGGCGAGGAAGGCGAGCTTCGCGACACGCTCATGACCGTAGCGACGCACGTAGCGAGCGAGTTCCCCGGTGCCCATCGAGAAACCCACGAGGACGACGTCGTTCAGGTCCAGGGTCTCAAGGACCGTGTTCAGGTCGGCGGCGAAGGTGTCGTAGTCGTAACCGGAGTTCACCTTCGACGACTGGCCGAAGCCCCGACGGTCATAGGTGATGACCCGATAGCCCTGGGCGAGCAGCTCGCGCGTCTGACGTTCCCAGCTGTGCCCGTTCAGGGGGTAGCCGTGGATCAGGACGACCGGCTGTCCGGAGCCCTGGTCCTCGTAGTAGAGCTCGACCGGCGTGCTGTTCTCCGTGCCGACGGTGATGTAACCCATGTCTTCTTCCCTTCCGGGCCGGCGCGGACGCCGGCCGACATCATGCGTGTGAAGTCTCGGTGGTAACGGGGGGTGGATCGAGGTCGCGGCTCCGCGTCGGCCTGCGGCGGGGCGCGAATTCCACCCAGCGGGTTCAACCGGTCCGGCCTCCTCCCGCGGTCGCTGCGTGGAAGGCAGGGCGACGCATATCGTGGGGAGTTCGCCCGTAGGTTTCCTGAGGCACGGCTGCTGCGGGCTCAGCCCTGTGAACGGGCCGACTCCATGAGGGCTCCGAGGCCCTGGTCACACCAGCCGCGGCACGATCATCCCACCCCTGACCAGCAGTTACGGGAGACCGCTAAGGACGGTGACTCGGCCGCCATTACCGGGGTCGGGATCGGGAACGATCGATTCTGGATCGACGAGGTAGACGTCGTGACCATTCAGCGTCAGTCGGCGTGCGACTTCCAGCAGCATACGCCGCGCAACGTCGTCGATCGAATGGACCCTTGTCAGGTCCAGGGCCACCCTGACGTCCGAAGGTGAAATGCCCTCGGCTTCCTGGGAGATTCTCTCCGCGCCGGCGAAGCCGATGCCGCCCTGCAGTTGCAGGACCCGGAGCGCCTCCGGTCCATCGCCGACGACGTGGTGGGACCGCACGACGGCCCGCGATGCGGCGGGGACCTCCATCACATGCAGACCCATGTCCGAAGAGAACCGCTCGAACAGTGACACCCCGCGAACACTGTTCCCGTGTCTGTCCAGCCGTGGAGAGAACGTGGCAATACCGATCTGCCCGGGTAGCGCGCCGATCAGGCCCCCGGCCACCCCGCTCTTCGCCGGGATGCCGACCTGGGTCGCCCAGTCACCGGCGGCGTCATACATTCCACAGCTGAACATGACGCTCAGCACCTGACGTACCACCGCTTCCGGCACCACCTGCTCACCCGAGAGAGGGTTCTTCCCCCGGTTGGCCAACGTCGCGGCCATCATGGCCAGATCTCGTGTGGTGACGAGCACGGAACACTGGCGGACATAGCCGTCCACGATGGATCTGGGATCGTCGGTGAGGACGTCATGACTGCGGAGCATGTGCGCGATGGCGAGGTTGCGGTGCGCGTTCTCCATCTCTGACGCGCATACCGAGTCATCCGTCCGCAGCTGACGACCCGCGAAAGCCGAGAGACCTCGGAGTACGCGTTGCGCACGCTCCGTCGGCGTCAGTTCCTCCGCGCCGGTCAGTGAGTGCACAGTGATCGCGCCGGCATTGATCATGGGATTGAGGGGGCGTCCGGTGTCGCTTTCGAGGGAGATCTCGTTGAACGCCTCTCCGGACGGCTCGACACCGACCTTGGCGAGCACCGGGGCGAATCCGCGGTCAGACAGAGCCAGCGCGTACGCGAACGGCTTGGAGATCGATTGAATGGTGAACTCGATATCGATATCGCCCGCGCCGTAGACCTCTCCGCCGGTCATGGCAAAAGCCACTCCGAGGCGCTCGGGGTCCGCCATTGCCAGCTCGGGAATGTATGCCGCCAGGGCTCCGGACGTATCCGACCTCACATCTCCCAGCACCTCGGCCAAGTAGTCGGGAATGATCGGCCGCATTCGTCCTCCATGCACAATCGAAATCCTCACGCTGCGCGAGCCGCCGGGCGCGCCCCCCATCGGGCTGCGACTGACAGCATTTCACGGTCACATTGTCGACGCGGTCAGGGAGACGACCTCACGCTTGCACGAGTGCGGCGATCACTCGTGGATATCCATCGCGTTCAACGCTTTCGTCGTGTCGGGGTGCGGTGGCGTCGCTCGTGACGACCGTCCCGGGCGACCTAGGCGAGTTCTCCGCCGACCGGGCCCCGTGTGTCGTCGTCCTCCAGCGGTTCCCACGCAGACGATCAGAGGGTCCCGTGAGCCGGGCGCCGGAGACGCCGCAGCAAGCGCACCGGGTTCGCTGACGTGTGGTCGTACCCACCACGTCGGCATCTAGTTGACATGTAAACCAGAGCGGTGTAAAAGTTTACATGTCAACTAGATCGGCGGAGGTGGCGTGGGGAACCAGGCGGATGGGGAAGGCAGCGGTGAGTCGACCGCGACATGGCCGTCCTACACCCGGACCGACATCGCCGGCGATCTGGTCGCACTGATCGAGCACCTCGGCGGTCCCGCGGTGCTGGTCGGCCACTCCATCTCCGGCGGTGCCGCGACGATCGCCGCCGCCAAGGCGCCGACGCTCGTGAGCGCCGTCGTCGAACTGGCGCCGTTCACCCGCAAGGTGGAGTTCTCGCTGAGCGCCCTGGGCCTGTCCCGCTACCGCAGGGGCGCGTCGGCGATCTCGGCCGTCGCGGTGCTTGGCAGCCGTAGGCAGTGGCGGAAGTACCTGGAGATCGCGACGCCGGAACCGCGTCCGGCGGACTGGGCCGCGAGCCTGGAGCGCACCGACGCGATGCTGCGCGAGCCGGGCCGTATGAAGGCGCTGCGGAAGCAGATGAACAGCGCTGCCGACGCCGGTGCCCAGCTCGGTCACGTGCGCTGCCCGGTCCTGGTCGTCATGGGCACCCTCGATCCCGACTGGGGTGACCCGAAGGCCGAGGGAGAGGCCATCGTGGCCGCGCTGCCGGAGGGCGTCGGCCGGCTCGAGATGCTCCCGGGGGCCGGCCACTACCCGCACGTCCAGTTCCCCTCGGACGTGGTCGGCCTGGTGCGCTCGTTCCTGGGGAGGGCCGGTGCCTAGGGCCGGACTCGACCGGGCCACGGTCGTCGCGGCCGCGTCCGAACTCGCCGACGAGGTCGGCCTCGCCGGGTTGACCATGGTCCTGCTGGCCAAGCGAGTCGGCGTGCGGACACCGTCGCTGTACAAGCACGTCGATTCGCTGGACGCCCTCCAGCGGGGCGTCGGCCTCCAGGCCGTCCGCGACATCGGCGCCGTCCTGGCCCGGGCCGCCGTCGGCCGGTCCGCTCCGGACGCCGTCCGGGCGATCGCCCAGACGTACCGAAAGTGGGCCCTCGACCACCCCGGCCGGTACGCCGCCAGCATCCGCGTCCCGCCCCCCGAGGACGAGGAGTACCAGGCCGCGGCCCAGGAAACGGTGCAGGTCCTGTTCGACGCGGTCGCGGGCTTCGGGCTGACCGACGAGCGCGCCATCGACGCGGTCCGAGCCCTGCGCACCGTCATCCACGGCATCGTCGGCCTGGAAGGCGACAACGCCTTCCAGATGGAGCGCGACCCCGCCGACAGCTACCAGTTCATCGTCGACACGCTCATCAGCGGTATGCGGGCGGAGGCCGCCAACGGGGGACCCGACGCCGCGCCGCTCCATGCCGGAGAGGGGCCGTTACCCGGGCCGCCGACTCCCGGAACCGCAGCGCCACCGCTCCAGGGCTGAGGTTCCTGACCGAGGCGGTCGGCTGGACGGCCACCCCGCGGGTGCTGGACCCGCCTCGACCCACCGGTGGCGATCCCCGGCGCGGCGATGTCCCTGCCCGTGCTCCTTTGCTCGTGCTCCTTGGGGAAGCACCCCATGACCCGCTTCCGGTCCTGCGTGACAAGGTGGCCGACCGACCTCGTCGAGCCCTTCGCGGACGCGCCCGTTTCCCCGGGACGCGGGCGCATCGGGCTCCGCGTCCCCCGGGCAGGTGACTGCGGACCGGTCAGTCGGGCTGCTTCTCGAGGTGCTCCAGGACATGGGCCGAGATCCTGGCGAGGGTGGCGAGCTCGTCCTTCGTCAGGGCGTCGATGAACAGTCGGCGGACGTGCTCGACGTGCAGGGGCGCGGCGTCCTCGATCGCCTGGTAGCCGGCCGGGGTGGCGACGATGAAGGCTCCGCGCCCGTCGTCGGGGCACTCCTCCTTGGCCACCAGGCCACGCTTCACCATCCGTCCGACCTGGTGGGACATGCGGCTCTTCTCCCACTCCACCAGCTTGGTCAGGTCCATGAAGCGCATCCGCCCCCCGGCTTCGGTGAGCTTGGCCAGCACGATGAAGTCGGAGGCGGACATCCGGGAGTCGGCCTGGACGTTGCGGGAAAGGCGTCCGATGAGCTTCTCCTGCATGCGGATGAAACCGTCCCAGGCAGCCTGCTCCTCCCGGGTCAGCCAGCGAGGTGATGCGTTCATGGAGCGAGCCTAACGAGATCTTCGGGAGCTCATCCATACCGCCGACCGCGGCTGGTGACGATGGCTGTCCGGATCACGCAGGCGTCGGGGCGTCGGGGGCGTTCTTCGCGGGTTGCGGTTCGTGACGCCGGTCACGGAAGACGGTCCGAGCCGAGGCGCGCCCGGGCCGACGGCCCGGTCGTCGCGCTACGGCCGGGGGTTGCGAGGACGGTCCGCGGGGCGGGCAGCCGACGAGGGTGACCGACCGCGAGCGGCGAACGTCTCCGGGGCGGTCGGGTTCACGGACACCGACCCGCCCGACCCGCCCGATCCGCCCGACCCGCCAGATCCGCCCAATTCGCCCGATCCGCCCGATCCGCCGGACCAGGCTCACAGGTCGCCCGCGGCGCGGACGCCCCGCCGCGGCATTAAGTTGATACATCAACCGAGCCGGGGTAGCGTGGAGACCTCGCCGACGGGGACCCGTCGAGCGAGTGGTGGCGGGCCCCAAGGAGGACACATGGCAGTCGAGGTCAGCGACGCTCCCGAGGCGAAGCGCTACGAGGCCCGCGTCGACGGGGAATCCGAGCCCGCGGGCATCGCGCAGTACATCCGCACGACGGAGCTCATCGCGTTCGTGCACACCGAGGTCGAGCCGCGGTACGAGGGCAGGGGAGTGGGGTCCGCGCTGGCCCGCACCGCGCTCGACGAGGCACGCGCGGCGGAGCTGCGGGTGCTCGCCACCTGCCCCTTCATCGCGGGCTGGATCGCCCGGCACCCCGAGTACCAGGACCTGCTGTACCAGTCCCGCAGCAAGGTCAGTGACTGAGATGACGCGTACAGCGAGGACGGAGGCGGGCATGAGCCGCGAATCCGAGCAGAGGGCGTACGAGGCAGCGTCGATCACGGTGACCTTCGAGGCCAGGCGCTGTCTGCACGCCGCCGAATGCGTCCACGGCCTGCCCGAGGTGTTCGACCCGACGAAGCGTCCCTGGATCCAGCCGGACAACGCCACGGCCGATCAGCTGGCCGAAGTGGTGCGGCGCTGCCCCTCGGGCGTCCTGCAGTACACACGCGCCGACGGCGGGGCGGAGACACCCGACCGGCCCACCACGATCACCCGCGGTCTCACCGGTGAGCTGATCGTGCGCGGCGAGCTGCGTGTGGACACACCGCAGGGCCCGCAGGCCGAGACCCGAGCCGTGCTGTGCGGCTGTGGACAGAGCCGCCTGCAGCCCTACTGCGACCACGCGGGGCCCTGCGGCCGGTGAGGCCGCCGTACCCGCGTGGTGCCCTCGCAGGACCGTGACCAACTCCGCTCCCCCGGTGTCGAACCGGTCGCCTACGGCGAGGGCTTGGTCGACCGCGTTCGAGCGCTCTCTGCCCAGGGCGTCGACGCGGTCCTCGACGCGTGCGGCCGCGGTGAGATCCCGGACTCGATCGCGCTCGCCGGTGGCCCGGCACGCGTCCTCCCCCGCGTGGCCCATCGCCGCAGGCCCCGCCGCTCGGTCGTCCCAGACGGGCATCTCATGAGGTGCGCATGGCACCGAAGCGGGTGTCGAAGGCGACGAAGCGTAGTTCCGAGGTGTAGCGGCGGCCTTCGTCGTCGGTGAGCCAGGTCTGCTCCGGGGTGGGGAGCATCTCCGTGATCGTGACCGTGCCGTGCGGGTCCTTGCGGGCGAGGCGGCGGAGGGCCTTGGCGAGGATGGTGACGTAGACCGGGCTGTCGAAGTCGACGTAGAAGGGGCGGGACTCGGTCGGGGAGACGACGAAGACGTAGCGGGGCAGGTCGTGGCGGGCGCGCCACTGCCGGGCCTGGACGAAGCGGCGGGCCTCGTCCTTGGCGTCGGCGAAGGGGGCGTCCGCGGCGGGCAGGCGCCAGGTCTCGCGGGCGATGACCAGGCGGTCGACGGTGACGCGCGGGGTGTGCGCGGCGGCGGGCAGGAACTGGCACAGGTCCATCGACAGCGTGGTCAGGACGTGCGCGAAGACGTCCACCGCCGGGAAGACCGCGCCGTCCGGGAGGCGGACGACGAGGGCGCCGTCGTGTTCCTCGACGACGGCGTCGGCGCTGCGGACGGCCCGGGGGTGGGCGGGGTCGGCGGTGAAGTCGGTGAGGGCGACCTGGTAGTCCTCGGGCCGCACCAGCGTCTGCCGGACCCGGGTGGAGAGGCGGGCTCGGTGTTCCTTGGGGATCACGGGGAGCAGGCGTGGGCCGGGGTGGTCGCGGTCGGTGAGGGCGAACAGCTCCTCGACCGCCGGGTGCTGGTGGGTGAAGAGCGAGGCCGCCAGCGTGTTCGAGGCCAGGTGGAGTTCGCCGAGGACGAGGGTGAGGTCACCGCGCGCGGCGGCCTCCGGGCCGTCGGCGGCGATCATGATGTCCGGGCTGAGGTAGCGGGCGGCGGTCCAGCCACCGCCGCTGTCGCCGAACTCCCGGCGTACGGCCTCCTCGACGTCGGCCGAGCGGGCGTGCACGCGGCGGGCTCCCTCCGGGACCGCGAGGACGCGCTGCCAGCGGGCGGCGAACTCCCGTTGCAGGTCCGCCGCGGCGGCGCGGGCGGTGCCGTGCAGGACCGGCAGGCACCCGAACCAGAAGGAGGCCAGGTCCACCGGGCCGTCGGCGGCGAGCCGGTCGTACACCGTACGGGCCTCGGCCGCGACGGTGGCGGCCAGCCGGGCGGTGAGCCAGCCCGCGCTGTCCATCACCGGGCGCAGCGGGGACAGCGCGTCGAGGACGGCGGGGCCGAGGCGGGCGGTGGCGGAGCGCCGGGTGTCGGAGTAGACGAGGGCGCGGCAGGGCGCCGTGGACGCGGACTTCTCCCGGACGGCGGCGGTGTCGGTCAGGTCCGTGAAGTCGCGTTCCAGCTCCTGGAGCGCGGCGACGAGGGTGTCCGCGTCGGTGGCGGCGGCGACCTTCGCCCGGCCCTCCTCCAGGCGGTCCAGGGCGGCGAGCGCGCGCTGCCGGGGGCCCGGTTCGCCGACCGTGTCCAGCCAGGCGCGCAGGGCGCGGTCGGGGTGGGTGCCCGCGGGGACCTCCAGGCGCCAGGTCACCCAGCGGCGGGCGACCAGGTCGGCCAGGACCGCGGGGACGTCGGTGCCGGGCAGGGCGGCGGCGATGTCGCGGGCCCGGTGGACGCCGTCGCAGCGGGTGAGGACGGCGGCCGTCCCGGCGTCCACGGTCGTCGGGCGGCGGCCGGGTACCCGCACCAGGTCGCCGTCCACCGCGACGAACGGCACCCGGCGCGGGGCGGTCCAGTCACGCAGCGCCGGGTCCGCGTCCAGGAGCTTCGCCAGGGCGTCGATGCCCCAACTGGCCCAGTAGACGGTGGAGTCGGCGATCAGGCCGGACCCGGTGTCGACCGCGGCGCCGGACGCCTCGGCGTCCCAGTGGCCCCAGCCGACCGGGCCGAAGAAGCCGATGGTGTCGTTCTTCACGCAGAACCGCTGCCAGTAGTGGGCGACGAGTTCCTCGCGCTGGCGGGGCATACTGCTGCGCGCGTCCACGCCCGGCGTCCAGCGCAGGAACGGGGCGATGCCGGAGGTGAGCACGGGCCGGTTCTGCCAGGCCACCGCCTGCCGGAAGGCCGGGGTGCGGGCGATGTCCTGGAGGACGTGGGCGGTCTCCACGGCCGCCGTGGCCAGCTCCTCGGTGAAGCCGTCCCACTCGGGGCCGGCCAGCGGGGTGCCGGGGCCGAACTTGTCGGCGGCCTCGGCGAGTCCGGGCGGGGCCAGGCGCAGCACGCCGTCGGCGGGGAAGCCCGGCCCGCGCAGCGCGAACTGCTGCCACAGCCGCCAGCGGCCGAGGGACGGGGCGAGGTCGTCGGTCATCGCGGCACTCCTTGACGGGCGCGGAAGGGGATGGGGGGTGGGGCGGGGGTGGCGGGCGCTCCGGTTCCCCGGCCCCGTACGGGTCAGGGGGGCGGGGCCGGGAACCGGTGGGGCGTGCCGCCGTGGCGGGTCAGGCGCGGCCGTAGTCGGCGTCGACGACCTCGGCGAGGTCGCGGGGCGTCGGGTAGGCGAAGACCAGGGAGACCGGGATGTCGTCGGCGCCGAGGAGTTCCTGGAGGCGGCCGGTGATCTGGAAGGCGGTCAGGGAGTCGCCGCCCGCCTCGTAGAAGTCGGTGTCCGCGGTGAGGTCGGCCAGGTCCAGCACGTCGCGGAAGACGTCGACGAGCAGGTCGAGGGTGCTGACGGCGGTGGCGGTGTTCTCGGTCATGGCGTGGGCTCCTCGGCGGTGGTGGGTGGGTGGGTGGTGCGGGGTGAGCAGGCGGGCGGCGGTGTTGCCGCCCGAGACGATGGCCACGGCGGGTCCACGGCGGCCGGCGCGCAGCGCCCCGGCCAGGGCGACGGCCCCGCTGGGTTCGGCGTCGACGCCGTGGCGGCGCAGCAGGGTGGTGGCGGCGAGGATCTCGGCCTCGCCGACGGCGACCAGGTCGTCGACCCGGTCGCGGATGACGGGGTAGGTGGTGTGTCCGGGGCACTGGCCGCGCAGGCCGTCCGCGACGGTGGCGCTCGGCGGCAGCGTGACGGGGTGTCCGGCGGCGAGGGAGCGGGCGTAGCGCGGGGTGAGGGCGGGTTCGACGCCGACCACGCGGACGGGGTGGTCCGCGGCGGCGAGGCAGACACCGGCGAGGAGGCCGCCGCCGCCGACCGGGACGTACACCGTCTCGGCGTGGGGGGCGTCGGCGAGGACTTCGAGGCCGACCGTGCCCTGCCCGGCGACCACCAGGGGGTGGTCGGAGGAGGGGACGAGGGCGGCGCCGGTCGCGTCGGCGAGGGCCCGGGCGCGTTCCTCGCGTTCGGCCACTCCCCCGCCCACCCGGACCGTCTCGGCGCCCAGCGCCTGGATGGCGGCGGCCTTGGCGGGCGCGGAGCCCGCCGCGAGGACGACGGTCAGCCGCAGGCCGAGGGTGCGGGCGAGCCGGGCGAGGGCGATGCCGTGGTTGCCGGACGAGCCGGTGACGACGTGCCGGGCGCCGAGGGCGAGGACCGCGTTGGCGGCCCCGCGCGTCTTGAACGAGCCGCCGAGCTGGCGGTGTTCGGCCTTGAGCAGCAGGTGGGGACCGCAGGCGGCGGTCACCGGGCCGGGCAGCAGCGGGGTGCGGACGGTGTACGGGGCGATGCGGGCGGCGGCGGTGGCGAGGTCGGCGGGGCGGGGCGGGCCGAGGAGGCGCGCCGGGGGCGCGGGCGGGCCGGGGCGGTGGCTGGTGGTGGTGGGCGTGCTCATGCGGGGCTTCCGGCGACCAGGCGGCGGCGGTCGGCCTTGCCGCCGCGGGTGGTGGGCAGGGTGGTGTGGCGGTGGAAGTGGCGCGGCAGGAGGTGCGGCGGCAGGGTGCGGAGCAGATGGGAGCGGAGGGCGGCGTCGGTGGTGACGGGGTCGCCGGTGAGGTGGGCGGCCAGGTAGGCGCGGCCCCGGTCGTCGGTGTGCGCGGTGACGACGGCGCCGGTGACGCCGGGGTGGGTGAGCAGGGCGCCCTCGATCTCGGCGGGGTCCACGCGGTAGCCGCGGATCTTGACCTGGCGGTCGCCACGGCCCTCGTAGCGCAGGCCCTCGGGGCTCCACCGGCCGAGGTCGCCGGTGCGGTAGAGGCGGGAGCCGGGTGGGCCGTAGGGGTCGGGGACGAAGCTGGCGGCGGTGCGGGCCGGGAGGCCGCCGTAGCCGCGGGCGACGCCGGTGCCGCCGATGTACACCTCGCCCACGGTGCCGTCGGGGACGGGCGTGAGGTCGGGGCCGAGGACGCGCACGACGGCGCCGGTCCGGGGCGGGCCGACGACGTCGTGGGCCGGGTCGGGGTCGGCGGGGACGTCGTGGCGGGTGGTCGTCATGGTGCACTCGGTCGGGCCGTACTGGTTGACGAGGCGGCCGGGGACGAGGCGGCGCCCGCCGGAGGCGAGGAAGGGGCGCAGGGACTCGCCGCTGGAGGCGACGAGGGCGACGCCGGTCAGCGGGTCGGGCAGGTCGCGCTGGGCCGCCAGGTGGGTGAGGAAGGACGGGGTGACGCTGAGCAGGGCGGTGACGCGGTGCTCGCGCACGGTACGGGCGAACTCGGCGGGGCGCAGCAGCCGGGCGCGTTCGACGAGGACGAGGCGGGCTCCGGCCAGCAGGGGCGCGAAGGTGTCGCGGATCGAGGCGTCGTAGCCGAGCGGCGCGGTCTGCAGGGCGACGGTGTGCGGGCCCAGGCCGAGGGCGTGGGCGGTGTCGCGCAGGTAGCCGTCGAGGGCGTGGTGCTCGACGAGGACGGGGCTCGGTTCGCCGGTGCTGCCCGAGGTGTGGCTGACGTAGGCGAGCGCCCGGGGTTCGACGGGCCGCGGCGGCGGGTCCCCGGCGGGGGCCGGGCGGTCCAGGGAGAGGACGGGGAGGCCGAGGTCGAGGGTGCGGGCGTGGGCGGGGGTGGTCAGCAGGAGGCGGGCGCCCGCGGTGCGGACGAAGGACGCCAGCCGGTCGCGGGGCTGGCCCACGTCCAGGGTGAGGAAGGCGGCGCCGCGGCGCAGGACGGCGGCGATGGCGGCGACCGCGTCCCGGCCGTGCTCGACGGCGACGGCGCACACGGTCTCCGGGCCGACGCCGTGGGCGTGCAGCAGGCGGGTCAGCTCGGTGACGCGGGCGTCGAGCTGGCCGTAGGTCACCGTGCCGTCGGGGGTGTCCAGGGCGATCCGCTCCGGATGCCGGGCGGCGTGCTCGGCGAGGTCGTCGGCGAGGGTGCGCATCACCGCTCCTCACCGGAGCGGACGGTCTGGTCGACGGCCACGAACCGGAGCTCGGAGGTGTAGCGCCGCCCCTCGGCGTCGGTGAGCCACGCCTGTTCGGGGGTGGGCAGCATCTCGCTGACCTTCAGCCGGGCCCCGGGGTCCTTGCGGGCGAGGCGGCGGGCGGCCTTGGCGAGGATGGTCGTGTACACGGGGCTGTCGAAGTCGACGTAGAACGGGCGGGGTTCGGTCGGGGAGACGACGAAGACGAAGCGCGGCAGGTCGTGGCGGCGCTGCCAGTGCCGGGCCCGGACGAACCGCGCGGCCTCCGACTTCTCGTCGGCGAAGTCGGCCTCGCCGACCGGGAGGTTCCAGGTCTCGCGGGCGAGGGTCATGCGGTCGACGGTGACGCGCGGGGTGTGCTCGCCCTCGGGGCGCAGGGTGAAGCGGTCCATCACCCGCTGGGTGAGGGTGTTGGCGTAGACGTCGAGGAGGTCGTAGCGGGTCCCGTCGGGCAGGACGGCGGTCAGCCTGCCGTCGCCGTCCTCGACCAGGACGTCGGCGCTGAGCACGGTGCGCGGGCGGTGCGGGTCCCCGGTCTGGTCGACGAGGGCGACGTAGTGGTCCTCGTCGCGGTCGAGTGCGGGGCGGCTGCGGGTGGACCACTTCTGGGGCAGTTCCTTGGGGAGCATCGGCAGCAGGCGGGGGCCGGGGAAGTCACGGGTGGTCTCCGCCAGCAGCTCGTCGCGGTCGGGGTGCTGGTGGACGAAGAGGGAGGCGCCCATGGTGTTCAGGGCGCAGTGCATCTCGCCGAGGACCAGCTGGACGTCGCCGCGGGCCAGGGCCGCCGCGTCGTCCGCGACGACCAGGACGTCGGGGCTGATGTAGCGGGCCAGGGACCAGCCGTCGCCGGGTTCCTCGAACTCCGCGCGGACCCGGTCGGCGAGGTCGGCGGTGGTCAGCCGGACGCTGCGCGCGCCGGGCGGGATGGCGAGCAGGCGGGTCCACTTGGCGCGGAGTTCGGCCTGGACGGCGTCGATGAGGTCGCCCGCCTCGGGGTGCGGGGAGGGCAGGGTGTGCAGCCACAGGGTGGCGAGGTCCACGGGGGCGCCGGCCGCGGCGAGCCGGTCGTACACGGTGCGCAGGCGGGCGCGGATGCCGTCGGCGAAGCGGTTGGTCATCCAGCGGGCGGCGGTCAGGCAGAGCTGGAGAGGCTCCAGGTGGGCGAGGAGGCCGGGCCCGGCGGTGGCGGTGGCGGCGCGGCGCGTGTCGGAGTAGACGAGGCCCCGGCAGGGCGCGGTACGGGCGCCCTTGGCGCGCTGCGCCTCGGCGTCGGTGAGGGCGGCGAAGTCGGCCTCCAGGGCGCCGATCGCCGCGGTCAGCGCCTCGGCGTCGTCGCCCGCGGCGCGCACGGCGTCGCGGCGCTCCTCCAGGACGGTCAGCTTGGCCAGCGCGCGGTCGCGGGCCGCCGCGTCGGGGACGCGCTCCAGGATGGCGCGCAGGGCGCGGTCGGGGTGGGTGGCCGCGGGCACCTCCAGGCGCCACTGGGCCCAGCGGCGCCGTACCAGCTCCCGGACGCACCCGGTGACCTCCTCGACCGGCAGGTCCAGTTCCGTGGCGATCGCGGCCACCGGCCGGGTGCCGTCGCACAGGTCGAGGACGGCCGCCTCGCGTTCCCCGACCGGCTGCGCGGGGCGGCCGGGCACCCGTACGGTCCCGTCGGCGGCGCGGACGATGGAGACGCGGCGCGGCGGGACGCAGCGCATCAGGTCGGCGTCCTCGGCCAGCACCTTGGCCAGGGCGTCGATCGCCCAGCCGGAGAAGTAGACCTCGCCCGCGGCGAGGAAGCCCTCCCCGGGGGTGGTGGCGACGGCGTCCGGCGCGGCGAGGTCCCAGTGGCCCCAGCCGACCGGGCCGAAGAAGCCGATGGTGTCGTTCTTCACGCAGAACCGCTGCCAGTAGTGGGCGACGAGTTCCTCGCGCTGGCGGGGCATACTGCTGCGCGCGTCCACGCCCGGCGTCCAGCGCAGGAACGGGGCGATGCCGGTGCGCAGGACGGCGGGGTTCTGCCAGGCGAGGGCCGCCTGGAAGCGGGGGCGGGCGGCGACCTGCTGGAGGTGGCGGGCGGTGTGCACGGCCGCCGTGGCCAGCTCCTCGGTGAAGCCGTCCCACTCGGGGCCGGCCAGCGGGGTGCCGGGGCCGAACTTGTCGGCGGCCTCGGCGAGTCCGGGCGGGGCCAGGCGCAGCACGCCGTCGGCGGGGAAGCCCGGCCCGCGCAGCGCGAACTGCTGCCACAGCCGCCAGCCTCCGCCCGGCAACAGGACAGGTGCGTGCTCGTCCGACATCGCGTGCTCCTTCCGTGGAACGGGGGGTACGGGGAGGCGACCGGCCCTGGGACGGACGGTGGCCCGTCCCGGGTGTGCCGGGTTCTCCGGCCGGACAGCACCGTCCCGCGCGGCGGGGGCGTGCCGACAGAGAAGATCCGGCAGCAACGCGCGCCGCGGGTTCGGCGCGTTCGTCCCTGACCTCGGCCGGGGTCCCGGGGGCACGCTGTCGGCGTCGGTCGCGACCTGCGGCCGGTCGCACTCACCCGCGGGAGGTTCACCGTGACGCAACCCGACTTCGCGAACGGCGCGGACGCCGAGGAGGTCCGCACGGGCACCGACGAGGAGTACCTCGTGGTGCGCAACGACGAGGAGCAGTACTCGATCTGGCGGGCGGACCGCGAACTCCCCGCGGGCTGGCACCCGGAGGGGACGCGCGGCGGCAGGCAGGCGTGCCTGGACCACATCGACGTGGTCTGGACGGACATGCGTCCGCTCAGCCTGCGGCGGCGGCTGGCCGGGGCAGATGCCTGAGGGACACCCGGGGCTGCTGCCGGGCCCGTCGGCCCACGACCCGCCGGTGGCGCCGTCCGGGGCCCCGGAGCCGTCCCCGGTCCTGCCGGAACGGCTGTGCCCGGCCGTCCTCGACCTGTCCGGGCTCGACCTGTCCGGGGTACGGGCGCGGGCGCCGGTGCCCCGGGCCCTGCGCGGCCCGCTGGAGTTGTACCTGGCCCGGGTCGGCGAGCAGGACGGCGCGGCGCTGCGGCAGGCCGGGACGGTCCTGGACGCCGAGGAGCGGGCCCGCGCCCGCGCCTTCCGGCACGACCGCGACCGGGACGCCTACGTCGTCGCCCACGCGGCGCTGCGGGGCGTGCTGAGCGTCGTGCTCGGGATGCGCGCCGAGGCGCTGCCGCTGGCGCGGGAACCGTGCGCGGGCTGCGGCGGTCCGCACGGGCGTCCCGTGGTGCGCACGCCCGGGGTGCACTTCTCGCTGTCGCACAGCGGCGGCCTGGTGCTGGTGGCGCTCGCCCCGGCGCCGGTGGGTGTGGACGTGGAGGAGCTGGCCACCGCCCAGGCGGTGCTCAGCGCGCAGTCCGCGCTGCACCCGGCGGAGGCGGACGAGCTGGCGCGGCTGCCCGGCTACGGGCGTCCGGCCGCGTTCACCCAGGCCTGGGTGCGCAAGGAGGCGTACCTCAAGGCGCTGGGCACGGGGCTGGTGCGCGACCCGGCGCTGGACTACCTGGGCACGGGACCGGCGCCGACCGACCCCGCGCCGGGGTGGGCGGTCCGGGACGTCGTCGTCCCGGCGGGGTACGCGGCGGCCGTGGCCCGGCGCGCCCCCTGACCGCCCGCGGGACGGAACACGACAGCGCGGCGGGGACCGGTGGGAGTGCCCCCCGCGCCCCCCCCCCGGGGCGG
Organism: Streptomyces sp. NPDC006997; assembly: GCF_040635175.1. NCBI lineage: Bacteria > Bacillati > Actinomycetota > Actinomycetes > Kitasatosporales > Streptomycetaceae > Streptomyces > Streptomyces sp. NPDC006997. The sequence continues at coordinate 41 of NZ_JBEYHH010000042.1, read as the reverse complement.
GGGGGGGGGGGGCGGGGGGCAAGGCCAGCGCGGGGGCGGGG
>NZ_JBEYHH010000041.1:0-60893 GCF_040635175.1 Streptomyces sp. NPDC006997 | reverse complement strand
CTGCTCCCCTTGCTCACCACGGTCCCCCTGGCATGGAGGTTCTCGGGCTCTCCGGTCCGCCGCACGGTGGCGCTGTAGGACGCCTCACTGCCCCCGCCCGAGAGGTCGAGCCCTTCCTCGCCCTTTACGGCGAAGGTCCATCCGGGCTCGCCCCGCATGGCCTCCTCGGCGGCATCGAGAATCCCGCCGGGAGTGGTGGGCGGCGCCGAACTGACCGACGCGGAGGCCGAGGAGGCGACGGAAGCACCCGAAACCCCGGCCTGAGGCTCCTCCCCGCTCCCTGAGCACCCACCCAGCACCCCCACCACCACACCAGTGGCAGCAACAGCGCCCATCAACCGCACCGCGCGCCCGCCCATACCCAACTCCCTCACAAATCCTGCGGCTTCGACAGCCCCGGGTATACACCGCGGCGAATCCCGCACACCAACCACGGGACATATCGGATAGACGGCTCGGAAGGGGGTCGGCACCTGAGTCCAGACGACCGCCATGAGGACCAAGCCCGGCAGACGCACCGCATGTGCAGCCTTCCACCGGAACGACATCACCGCGGGGGCGGCGAGCAACCGTCCCGACCTCTGGCCGCTGCTGGCAGAGAGCCACCAGGGGGTGGTCCGGGCCTGTGGCGCGGACGCGCCGGTGAGTTCAGCCGATGGCGATGCGGGGGTGGGCACCCGGCCTGATCCAGCCCATGATCTGGTCCATGGTGGCGCGGGGCACGGACACGCACCCGGCGGTGGCCCCGCTCCCGTTGACGTGGAGGAAGATGCCCGCGCCGCGGCCGGGGGTGGCGGGCCAGCGGTTGAAGTTGATGACGAGGGCTTTGGCGTACTGGGTGGGGTAGTTGATGAGGTGTTCGCTGCCGCGGTCCCCGGCCTCGGTGAGCGGGAAGTCGGCGCCCGCCTCGCCGTGCATCTGGTTGTAGAACTTCGACTCGGGGTCCTGGACCCACCAGTCGTCGTCGGTGACGACGTGGTAGGGCATGGCGGTGCCGCCAGCGACGTGCCCGAAGCCCTCGGTGATGGTGTAGGTGCCGCTGGGGGTGGTCCAGGTGCTCTGCTGCCGGGTGGCCCCGTCGGTGACCCCGTTGGAGCCGACCCGCCCGGCACTGGTCGAGAACTGTGCCTTCCAGCCGGAGGACCCCTTGGCCCAGGCGGTGACGGTGGCGTAGGAGCCGCTGGCCTTGACGGTGATGACCTGGGTGGCGTTGCCGACCTCGACGGGCACGGGGAAGTCGGGCGCGGCAGGGGCGGTCGTAGCGCCGCCGGAGTCTGCTGTCCCGCTGCTTCCGCTGTCGGGGGCGGTGCTGCTTCTCTGGGCGGTGCTGGGTGATGCGGAGGCGGAGGCCGACGGGGAGGTGGAGGCCGAGGAACTGGCGGACGGTGAGTTGGAGGCGCTGGGTGAGGCGCTGTCGGAGGCGTCGGGGGAGCCGGACCGCGAGGTCTTCGGCGCCTTGGCCGAGTCCGCGGCCGCTTCCTGCTGGTCGGCGCCCTGCCCACCGCAGGCAGCGGTCAGCGCGAGGGCGCCCAGGACGGCGGCGGTGGTCAGCACCTGCCGGTGGAGGGAGTGCACGGTGGGCTCCTTGCGGTGTCGTCTGTCGGGTGTCGTCATGTCTGTTTCTGGCTGTCGGCGGTGTCCGGCCGGGGCAGGGTACCGGTGCAGGTGGCGCGGCCGAAGTCACCGCTCGCGGTGGCGCCTTGGACGTACTGGTCGCGGATGGTGAGGGTGCAGTGGGCCTGGCCTCCGTCCTCGCCGAGCACGATGCTGACGATCGGGTCGCGTCCGAGGGGGACGGGGACGGTCTTGCGCCACGGCAGGGTGGCCGCCTTGACGGTCACGGCCTTTCCGGACTCGCTACGCGCCTGGTAGGTGATGTCGGCGGTGCCGGTGCCGGTGACCTCGTAGGTCACCGAGGCCGTGGGAACGTGGCGTTCGGGGGTGCTGTCGTTCTTGCCGGTGCCGAGGAGACCGTGGAGAAGAAGCCCGGCGCAGGCGGCGAGGACGACACCGGCGATGAGCAGCCCCGCGCGGTCGGGGCGGGGGCGACGAGGTGTGGCGGCTTCGCCACCTGGCCCGTTCCCCGCCGCCTCTTCCCCGCACTCCTCGACTCTCACGGACTCCTCGGCCCTTCCGGACTCCTCGGATTCTTCGTTTCCCGGCAGGGGCGTTGCTGAAGTCCCGGACGTGACGCTCATGAGACAACCCCTTCGGAATAGGGAATGGCCCGGGCTGCGGGCAATGACGGCGGGCTTTATACATGACCCGCTGCCTCATTTTCCAGCGCGCAGACATTTCGGACAGGTGGTTTCCTTTTTCTCGTCGCTCGACCTAAATGTCCGCTCGCTTGACTTTGCCGTACCGACCTCACTAGAAACCGGGCGCTGCTCCATACGGCCTTTTCGCGAGCTACGGAAAGTGTTGTGAGCAGCGGGTTTTCAGTCAACGTGATCGAGGAGGGTTTGGTGTGAGACCCAGACTGGGCAGATCGTTAGCCTGTCTTGTGGTGGCGGCGGTGACGAGTACCGCGCTGCCGCAGGTCGCGTACGCGGCACCAGCGTCTGACGGCGGCGGCAAGGGGATCGTCGACACGGTCAAGGGCTGGTTTTCGGACGGTGATGACGGCGATGACAAGCGTGAGCTGGATAAGCCTCCGTCGCATGATGACCTGGAGATAGCGGATCGGCAGAAGCTGCCGGAGGAAAAGTCCCGTCCGCCCGCCAAGCGGGTGCGGGAACTGAAGGGCAAGCGCACGTCGAGTGCGCGTTTCTGGCAGTTGTCGGACGGCCGGGTCGAGGTGGATCTCTCGGCCCGGCCGACGTCGTATCGGGCCGGGAAGTCATGGAAGCCGATCGACACGACGGTGGTCGAGTCGGGGGCGAAGGGCTTCGATTTCGCCAACACCTCGAATGAGGGGCGTAGCTGGTTCGGCGGCAAGGCGGACCGGCTGGTGCGTTTCGCGTCGCCGGAGGGTCATACGGTCACGCTCGGCGTGGACGACGCCTCAGGCGGTGCGCTGGAGCCGGTGGCGAAGGATTCGACGGTCACCTACCGGGACGCGCTGGAGGGCGGCGCGGACCTGCAGTACGTGGTGGGCGCGGGCCGGGTGAAGGAGAACATCGTCCTGGCCCAGCGCCCGGACGGCCCGGTGACGTACACGTTCACGCTGGACACGCACGGGCTGACGCCCAAGGCGCGGCGGGATGGCTCGATCGCGTTGTTCGGGGAGTTGCCGAACACGCCGGTGATGGTGATCCCGGCGCCGTACATGACGGACGCGAAGAAGGCCGACGACTCCGTCTTCGGGAAGACGTACAGCACGAAGGTCACCCAGAAGCTCAGCCGCGACGGCGATGCGTGGCGGCTGGCGGTGACGCCGGATGCGGGATGGCTGGCGGCGAAGGAGCGGCAGTATCCGGTCGTCATCGACCCGACGATCACGATCGCGCCGAGCCCTTCGCAGTCGCAGGATGTCATGGTCCTGTCGGATCAGCCGTCGGTGAACTTCAATACGAGCTGGAAGCTGGCGGCGGGCCGGACGGACACCGGTATCGCCCGCTCGTTGATCCGGTTCCCGTTGGATGAGATTCCGTCCGGGGTGGAGGTCGACGCGGCGCGGCTGGGGATGTACTTCGACCAGACGCACACCACGGGCGGTAACAGGAACGCGATCGAGGTGCGCCGGGCGACGCAGGGCTGGGACGAGTCGTCGGCGACCTGGTCGAGTACCAGTGGCCTGGTGGGGGAGTTGTCGGGCAGTACGGTGCTGGTCGATGACGGGGATGAGGGTTCGGCGGCGGTGGGGGCGTGGCCGTCGTCGGGTTCGTCGTTGACGCAGTACGCGGTCGGGGATGACTACCGCGTCAACCAGGACTCGGTTTCCGGGGACACCTACACCTGGCAGACGCCGGTGGCCGATTCCGGTACGTACCGGGTGGAGGCGCACTACGTGGCCTCGGGGAACCGGACGACGGCGGCACCGTACACGGTGCACTACAACGGCGGCAGCGAGACCAGCACCGTGGACCAGTCCTCCGGTGCGAACGGGGAGTGGGCCGCGTTGGGTGGCGGCACGCAGTACTCGTTCAGCCGTACCGGAACCGGCTACAAGGTGGTGCTGGGTGACACCGCCACGCCGTCCGGCTCGGCGGTGATCGCGGACGCGGTGCGCTTGGTCAACCCCGCCCAGATCGTGAAGAACGCGGGCGATTACAACGCCTGGCACAACTTCCCGGTGGCCGACACGGTGCAGAAGTGGGTCAACGGCACCACGCCCAACTACGGCTTCGTCATCCAGGCCAGGGACGACACGGACTCCGGGACGGCGCTGGGCGGCCCGCGGTACGAGGCCGGTGACGGCGACTACGGCGGCGAGACGGCGACGATCCCACGGCTGACGGTCACCTACGGCAAGGTCGGCACCAGCCTCAACTCCCCGACGGTCATCCATTCCACGGGCCCGGAGTTGTCGTGGCAGGCGTATGACAACCTCACCGGCGACGCGGGGCTGGACATCGTCGAGTACCAGTTGCACCGCTCCACGCAGCAGGCGTTCACGCCGTCCGCGGCCACGCTGATCGCCCCCATCGACAAGACCGCCACGACCTACACGGACACCACCGCGACACCGACCCCGGACTCCTCATCGCAGGAGATCGGCCGGTCGTACTACTACCAGATCGCCGTCAAAACCGTCGACGGCCAGTTGCTGGGCTCCCCCACACGGATCGTGGGTGTGCCGAAGGCGGGCCGCACGATGAAGCTGATCCAGGGCACCTCCGGCGTCACGGACACGACCCTGTCCTCGGACCAGCCCACCACCAACCAGGACACCATCAACTCCTGGAATATTGGGCAGAACTGGCTGAGCGTCGGCAACAACTCCACCACCTACGGCACCACCCGCGCGGTGATGAAGTTCGCCACCGCGGACATCCCCACCACCGCCACGGTGCTGGAGTCGCGGATGTTCATGTGGGCGGCGGAGACCACCACCGGCACCAACGGCGCCCGCTACAACCTGCACGGCCTGACCCGCGCCTTCGACGAGACATCGGCGACGTGGAACAACGCCACCGCCACCAGCGCCTGGACCAGCCCGGGCGGCGACCGCAGCTCGGTCGTCTCGGACTACACCCCGCAGTGGAGCAACGACGTCGGCCGCCACTACTGGGACGCCACCTCCCTCACCCAAGGCTGGATCAAGACCCCGTCGAGCAACCGGGGCGCGATGGTCAAACTGGCCGACGAGTCGGGCAGCGGCCCGCAGGAACGCACCGTGTTCCTGTCCTCGGAGGCATCCGACGACCAGCTCGGCCCGCTGCTGCGCGTCATCTACGTCGACTCCACCACCCAGGACACCTACTACGCCCCGCAGACCCCGGCCCGCATGACCCCGAACTCCACCTACGGCGTGGACGTCACGGTCACCAACACCACGAGCGCGGCCTGGGCGACGGGCGAGCGGCAACTGTCGTACACCTGGAAACTCCCGGACGGCACGGACGCCACCACGTCCGGCAACCAACTGTCCACGGCCATCCCGGCCCTGGCCCCCGGCCAGTCAGCGACGATCAAGGCCCAGGTCAAGACGCCCATCAACTCCGACTCGGGCAACAAGCGCACCGAGTACGTCCTGGGCTGGGACGTCCGCAAGATCTCCGACGGCACCTGGCTGTCGGCCGGGACGGGAGGCATCCCGCCGCTGAAGCAGAACGTGGCGGTGGAGTACCCCACCTCCAACACCCTGGGCCTGGAGAAGTTCTACGCCTACACCGGCAAGAACACCGGCGCCGGATCAACGGTCATGAACAACCTGGCCGCCGGTAACAGCGTCTGGTCGTACAACGCGTTCACCAACCCAGGCCGCGGCCTGAACACCTTCGTGCGGATGGCGTACAACTCCCTGGACACCTCCGACACCGTCTCCGGCCACGGCTGGTCCCTCCAGGCCGCAGGACCCATCCGCCTCGGCGCCCCGCTGGACTTCCACCCCAACCCCAACCCGACCGAGGTCCGCCTCCCGGACGGCGACGGCACCACGCACGTCTTCCGCAAGCAGTCGGACGGCACGTGGAAGGCCCCCGCGGGCGTCCACTACCGCCTGACGATGAAGCCGGGCCTGGACTGCACCCCCACCAAGGACCCGGTCCCCGACGCCTGGACCCTCCTCCGCCCGGACGGCACCCGCTTCTTCTTCGGCTGCGACGGCTACCTGACCTCGGTAGTCGACAAGAACGGCAACACGCAGACGTACACGTACGAGGAGCGCAAGTCCAACAACAAGCCGACCAAGTTCCTCACCTACATCACCGACCCCGCCGGACGGCAGTCCCTCACGGTCGACTACTACAAGAAGGGCGACGCATCGTACGACTACATCGACGACAGCGGCGCCAAGGCCACCGGCACCAACCTGACCAACTCCAAGATCTACGACCACCTCAAGTCGATCACCGACATCTCCGGCCGCAAGATCACCTTCACCTACACCACCAAGGGCCTGATGGCCCAGATGGTCGACGGAGCGGGCTCATCCCAGCCGAAGGTCTTCAAGTTCATCTACGACGCCACCCAGGGCAACAAGAACGTCAAGCTGGTCAAGATCACCGACCCGCGCGGCAACGCCACCTCAATGGCGTACAACACCCCCACCGCAGGTGACGACCCCAAGTACCACTGGTGGACGAAGACCATCACCGACCGCCTGAACGGCGCCACCGGCTTCACCTACGCGGCGAACACCACGAACACCAAGTTCACCGACACCACCGTCACCGACGCCGAGAACCACGCCACGAAGTACGTCACCGACGACTTCGCCCGCCCGGTCCAGACGACCAACGCCAAGTCCCAGACCACGAAGATGACCTGGGACGCCGACAACAACGTCACCTACCTGGAAGAGGACAACGGCGCCAAGACTACCTACTGCTACGACCAGAAGACCGGCTACCCCCTCTGGCAACGCGACGCGGAGAACAACAAGACCGGCATCCCGCCGCAGTCCGACTGCGCACCCGGCACCTACCCCGCCAACGCGGCCAAGTTCGAGTACACCACCCGCGCCGACGGCTACTCCGCCGACCTGTTCCGCAAGACCTCACCCGAGGGCCGCACCTGGCAGTTCGGCTACGACACCTTCGGCAACCTGACCACGGTCACGGACCCCAAGGGCGTCGCCACGAGCACGGCCGGTGACTACACCACGTCCTACGAGTACAACGCCTACGGCCAGCTCACCAAGGCCACCGACGCCAACGGCAACCCGACCACGAACAGCGACTTCGGCCCGACCGGCTACCCGGCGAAGATCACCGACGCCCTCAACAAGACGACCTCCTTCGTCTACGACGAGCGCGGCCAGGTCACCGAGGTCACCGACGCCCTCGGCAAGAAGACCACGCAGACGTACGACACCTTCGGCCGCCCACTGGTGAGAACCGTCCCGAAGGACCAGTCCGCGGGCGCCCTGATCACCACCCCGGCCCCGGAGTACGACGCCAACGACAACGTCACCAAGTCAACGGCCCCCAACGGCGCCATCTCCACGGCGGTCTACGACGCGGCCGACCAGACCACCTCGGCCACCGCACCCAAGGACACCAGCACCTCGGCCGAGCGCAAATCGGTCTACACCTACGACAAGGTCGGCAACCTCAAGACCACAACGGAGCCCAAGGGCACCCTGACCACCACCGACACCACCGACTACGTCACCACCCAGCACTACGACGCGATCTACCAGCTCACCTCGGTCGTCAACGCGTCGAACGACAAGATCAGCTACGAGTACGACAACGTCGGCAACCTCGTCACGGTCATCGACCCGAAGAAGAACGCGACCGCCGACACCACCGACTACACCACCAAGACCGCCTACGACCTCAACCACCGGGTCACCACGGTCACCGACGCCGCCGGAGAGACCACCAAGCGGACCTACGACAAGGACTCACTGGTCGTCTCCACGACGGACGCGGAGAACAACACCACGACCGTCACCTACGACGAACGCGGCAAGGTCGTCGAACAGAAGGTCCCGCACACGGGCACCACGACCCTCACGTACCGGACCACGAAGTACCAGTACGACCAGGTCGGCAACACCACGAAGGTCATCACCCCGCGCGGCGTGGAGACGGCCACGGCGGACGACTTCACCGCCCGCACCGAGTACGACGCACTGAACCGCCCGGTCAAGCAGTACCAGCCCTACGACCCGGCGGACACCCGCTACAACAGCGGAAACGTCTACACCGAGACGGTCTACGACGCGATCGGCAGGGTCAAGAAGACCTCCCTGCCCCCGTCCGAGGGCCAGACGGTCCGCAACGACACCACCTACGCCTACTTCGACAACGGCTGGGTGAAGTCGGCCACGGACCCGTGGGACATCGCCACCACCTACGACTACAACACCCTGGGCCAGCAGACCGCCCGCACGCTCACCTCGGCAGGCGGCTCCTCGGACCGCACCATGAGCTGGTCGTACTACCCCGACGGCAAACTGAAGTCGAAGTCGGACGACGGCGTGCCGGTCGGCAAGAGCGTCGTCCTCGTCGACAACTCCGACACCCAGAACACCTCCTCCACCGGCACCTGGACGAAGGGAGACCTCACCGACCAGCACGGCTACGACCACCGCACCCACGCGGCGGGCAGCGGCACCGACGCCTTCACCTGGACCCTCAACATCCCCAAGGACGGCACGTACACCGCGTACGTGAAGTACCCGAAGGTCACGGGCGCGGCGACGACAGCGAAATACACCCTCACCCACGGCACCTCGACGGAGCCTTCGGTCACGAAGGACCAGACAGCGGCCACCGGCACCTGGGTGTCCCTCGGCTCCTACGCCCTCAAGCAGGGTGAGAACACCAAGCTGAAGCTGGACCAGAACAGCGGCGGAACCGTCGTCGCCGACGCGGTCAAGCTGGTCCGCGACAACTCCGCCGACACCGACAACGAGAAGAAGACCTTCACCTACGCCTACGACGTCAACGGCAACCTGACCTCGATCGACGACACCTCCTCCGGCGCGCGGATCGACGCCTACACGGTCACCTACACCGGCCTCAACCAAGTCCAGACGGTCACCGAGGCACTCTCCGGCCAGGAGAAGAAGGCCACGTCGTACACCTACGACGCCAACGGCCAGCCGCAGACGGTCACCCACCCCGACCAGTACTCGAAGTACACCTACGACCTACGGGAACTGGTCAAGACGGTCTCGGTCGGCAAGAGCACGACGGACACCACCCCGAAGGTCACGTCGTACACGTACACCGCCCGCGGCCAGAAACTGAAGGAGACCAAGGCCAACTCCAACACCGTCGACTACACCTACTACCTCGACGGCGCCCTGAAGACCTCCGTCGAGAACAAGGGCAACGGCACCCTCGTCGCCTCCCACACCTACGCCTACGACCCCAACGGCAACAAGGCGCAGGACATCGCCAAGAAGATGAACGCCGACAACCACACGGCGTACCTCTCCTCCACCACCCACTACACCTACGACCCAGCCGACCGCCTCGCCAAGTCCGTCAAGACCGGCAACGGCGCCGGTACGGACACCTACGTCCACGACGACAACGCCAACGTCATCAACCAGACGGTCAAGGGCACGACCACCACATACACCTACGACCGCAACCGCCTCCTGACCGCCACCTCCGGCGGCACATCGGCGAACTACACCTACGACCCCTTCGGCCGCCAGGAATCCGTCACCAGCGCAGGCCAGACCATCGAGCGAAGCGTGTACGACGGCTTCGACCACGTCGTGGAGTCCCAGAAGATGGACGACACCGGCACCCTGAAGTCAACGAAGTACACCTTCGACCCACTCGACCGCACCGCCTCAAAGACAGCGGACGGCAAGACCACCACGTTCAACTACCTTGGCCTGTCTGGTGAAGTGCTCAACGAGGAAGTCGCAGGCGAGCTGACGAAGTCCTACCAGTACAGCCCGTGGGGTCAACGCCTGTCGCAGACCAAGCACAACGCGGACAGCACCTCGGAGGACGGCTACTACGGCTACAACAGCCACACCGACGTCGAAACCCTCACCGACAGCACCGGCAACACCAAGGCCACCTACGGCTACACGGCCTACGGCTCCGACGACACCTCGGACTTCAGCGGCATCGACAAACCCGACTCCACCGACCCCACCAAGGACACCTACAACCCCTACCGCTACAACGCCAAGCGCTGGGACGCCCAGTCCGGCACCTACGACATGGGCTTCCGCGACTACAACCCCGGCCTCAACCGCTTCACCACCCGGGACATGTACAACGGCGCACTGGCGGACATGGGCCTAGGTGTGGATCCGTACTCAGGTAACAGGTACGCGTTCGGGGGTGGCAATCCCACCAGTTTCATCGAGCTCGACGGGCATATACTTGCGCCTATAGATGGCGGGACTAGCCCGACTCTGACCGAGCGTACATTGGCGGACGGTCGCACAGCTATCTACGACGCCTACGGCATCGGGCACATCCTCGGCACAACACCAGACAACGAGGCTTCAGGGCTTGCTCTGCAGGTGCTGAACGACGACCTCAAGGCAGCGGGGATCTTTTCCGACGGCTCCGGGAACGGAACCGGCGAACGGTATCTACTGCAGAGCGACATCAAGCCGTTGGTAGGAAAAGGGAGTTTCACCGATGAGAACGGTAACCTGAGATTCAACGGGACGACATCCGATTTCATCCGCGTCTCCTACGAGAACGGGAAGATAGTCGATGTTCTCGACTTCGATGCGACGAGCTCCAAGGACGGCAAGGCCCTCAGCTTGATAGCCGGCGACATCAATGGGAAGTTGTCCAGGAAAATGCAAGCGAACAACGTCATCTATGTTGCTCAAAGCGCAGACCAAGCCAAAGCAGTGGCTGCTGAATTTTCCAGCGACGCCAGGGTACGGGTGATCCATCCGAGTAGCGGATTCGACAACGGCAGAGTCTTCAACGGAGCTACTGGCGGCGTAAACAGGGCACGAGTCAGCCCTAAGATGCGATATCGCGCATTCGGCGTCGCTGGATCTCTGATGCCGTTCGCCCAGTCCAACAGCTACGTGCGGAGTTTCGGCTTCTGGGGGGGAATCGCTGAGATGGGCAAGGATTTCTTCGATCCGTTCGGATTCGCGGACGCCGTGGCGCCTCCCCAACAGCCAGGAGGCATTTGTGACCCGGCGTCGGGAAGTTGCGCCTGAGTAGCTTCCTGAGCGTTCAGCGCACCACCTTCGGATTTTCCGGCGGTGGTGCGCTGCCGTCTCAACTTACATCCGCGTCGTTCAGTGCGGAGCCATCACCAATTCACCGATAACGTGCAATCCAACTTGGGCTGCCAACCACGGAGCACGTCGACTCTCGATTCTCTTAACGTGCACGAAAACCGTGCAGTCCGTCGCGGGCTCCGCGAGATCAAGATCCCGGACGTTCACACACAGACTGACAAAGGCACCCCTGGAACCCCCGACGCCGAGTCCGATTTCAGGTGCTTCGGGCCAGCCTGAGAAGTCCCACCGCAACGTCGCTGGCTCTTTACCCAGGGCTGCAAAAAGGGACGGTCTCACCGATTCCGGTGACAGACCCCAGCTCTGGAGGCGAACTGGGAGGTGCTTAGAGAGAATATCCCCTTTTCCTGAGGAGCCCTCCGTGTCCCCTTCGCTCTGCCATTCCCAAGTCGGCAATACAGCCATCAGTGATCTCAGGGCCTGCATGGAGGAAATCCGCGCCTCCAAATCAACTTCGAGATCACTCGTATCAGCGATATCGAGTAGTTGCTGGACGACTCGCATAGCTTCCTTCAGGTCCGTCGTCCTCAGGATTGGTTGCGCATATGAGTTGGACATGCCGACTAGTTTGCCACTAACCCAAGCGAAGAGAGCGAGCCTGACCACTAGAACTTCGACTTTATTCCGTAATATCCGTTTTGCGATCACGCGACGCCAAGAAATGAGAGACTGCGGGCCTTGTGGCGGAGGCGGTCCGCGACGCTCTCGTCTCAGCCTACTGAAGTGAACTCTAGGAAGGGGCGGCGAGCGTTGCGGCGGAGGTCGGCCGCGATGTTCTTGCTGCTGAGCGGCCCACAAGGATCCCAGCAGTTCATCAATCTAGGCATGTACACAGACTCGCGGAGCGGGCTTCCCGTGCCCGTCGGAGGAATGCCGCGATGGAGAGCGGAAAGGTGAAGGGTTCATGGATCGGGAAGCGCTGATCGCCCAACTGCGGGATCTGAGGCCGCCGCACGACGGTGCGGGAGACTCGGTCGACCGGCAGAAGATCGAGCGAGTCTGGGGAATCACGTCCCCCCAGGACTACAAGGAGTTCATGGCCACGTACGGCGACGGTGAGACCGACGCGTTTCTCACCTTCCTCGTCCCCGAATGGGCCGAGGGTCCCGTCCCCACCGGGGACATGGCGGAGGAGACGGCCGAGGCGCGGCGGATGTGGCGGAAGGAGCCCCCGGCGGGCTAAGGCTCGTCGGCCACGCCGCCGTCATCGCCTGGGGTGTGAACGCGCGTGCTGCCGACGAGCACAGCCGCTCAACAGTCAAGAACACCATCGCCGTCCTGGTCCGCGTCATGGAACAGGCAGTCCGCGACGGCATCATCAAGGTCAACCCCGCCCGCGTCAGCGGCTGGCAGAAACTCTACAAACAGGCCCAGGACGAACTCCGCGACCCCCGCGCCCTCGCCCCGCCGACTGGCAGACACTCGTCCCACTGGCCGACGCCCTCGTGGCCGCCTCTTCCAACCAGTACAGAGGCTGGGGCGACGTCGCACTCTTCGCCGCGAGTACCGCCGCGCGGATCGGAGAAGTCTCCGGGTGCCGCGTCGGAGACATCGACACCAGCCAGTGGCTCTGGACCGTGCAACGCCAGACCACACCCGCGCCCGGCGGCCTGACCGACAAGGGCACCAAAGGAAAGCGCGCCCGAAAGGTTCCCATCATCGAGAAAATCCGCCCCCTCGTGGCCCAGCGCATCCTCTCCGCCGGCCCCGCTCCCGACGCCCGTTTGTTCACCGGCCCACGCGGAGGACGCATCTCCACCGCGGTCCTGCGCGACGCGACCCACTGGGACGAGGTCGTCACCCAGCTCGGCCACGAACACCTACGGCGTCACGACCTCCGCCACACCGGACTCACCTGGCTCGCCGACGCCGGAGTCCCGCTCCACGTCCTGCGCAGGATCGCCGGCCACGGCTCATTGACCACCACACAACGCTACCTGCACCCGGACACCCACAAGATCACGGCCGCCGGGTCGGCACTCTCCGCACACCTCAGCGTGCTGCGTGCCCCACGCACGCTCCCCGCAACAACTGTCCTCACCCGCTGACCCCAGTCAAGGGACATTGGTCCCCAACTGGTCCCCAAAAATGATCAAGGGCCGGGTTCGGATGGCTCCGAACCCGGCCCTGACCTGCGACTGTCTCCAGTCGGGACGACAGGATTTGAACCTGCGACCCCTTGACCCCCAGTCAAGTGCGCTACCAAGCTGCGCCACGTCCCGGTGTGCCCGTCGCGCGGTGAACCGCGTGATCGTGCAGGTCAACCCTACCCCATGTGCGAGAGGGGTCAGGACGGGGCGGGGAGTGGGCGGGGGCTACTCGGCGGGGTCCTCCGTCGCGGTGTACGCCGCTGTCGTGCGGGACGCCGCCGCGCGGGCCGCTTCCTCCGGCTCGCCGCTGGCGATGCTCGCCTCGCACCAGGCGCCGCTGCTCGCGGCCATGAAGCGGCGGCCCTCCTCCGAGCATGAGCTGGTCAGGGGGTACGCCTGGGTGAGGGACCGTCGGGCGGGAGGGGTGACATCGCGGCCGTAAGACTTCCGTCACCCCGCGACGGTCGCCGCCGGGGGTGTCGTCTCGCTTGAATGAGTCGTCCGGGTCCGGGAACGGCTAGTGGAGGAGACGGGGATGGGGCGCGTGCGCGGGTGGGTGACCAGGCCGGTGGTGCTGGGGGCGCTGGTGGTGGCTGTGGCGCTGGTCGGGGTGGGGCTGTACTGGTTCCAGCCCTGGAAGGTCTGGCAGGACGAGACCGTCGAGGAGGCCCTGCCGCAGGCGACGGCCGCCGCACCGGCCAAGGGCGCGGAGCCGTCCGAGGAAGCGCCGGCCACAGATCGGCCCACCACGCCTGCCACTCCCGCCGGGCCCGTCACCGTCGCCTCCGGCGAGCTGATCAGCCACGAGCACGACACCTCCGGCACCGTGAGGCTGCTGCGGCTCTCCGACGGCTCGCACGTCGTACGGCTGGAGAACCTCGACACCAGCAACGGGCCCGACCTGCGGGTGTGGCTCACCGACGCGCCGGTCAAGGAGGGCACCGCCGGGTGGCGGGTCTTCGACGACGGGGCGCATGAGAGCCTCGGCAGGCTCAAGGGCAACAAGGGCAACCAGAACTACCCGCTGCCCGCCGGTGTCGACCCCGCCGACTTCAGCAGCGTCAGCATCTGGTGCGACCGCTTCGACGTGTCGTTCGGGGCGGCGGAGCTGGCGCCGGTCTGATCGCCGTACGCCACCGGTGGCCACGGGGTGCCCGCCGCCCCCACACGCGCGGGCGTGTTCAGGCGTCGCCGAAGACCGCCCCGGCGATGTGCTCGGCGATCGCCATGGACGCCGTCGCCGCCGGGGACGGGGCGTTGCGTACGGCGGTGACGCGGCCGACCTGGTGGATGCGGAAGTCGTCCACGAGGGTGCCGTCCCGGTCGAGTGCCTGGGCGCGTACGCCCGCGCCGCCGCGCACCACGTCGGCGACGCCGACGCCGGGGACGTAGTGGGCGGCGTCCCGCATGAACGCCTTGCGGGACAGGGAGCCGCGGTACTCCTTGATGCCGGTACGCCAGTGCCGGGCCGCCATCCGCCAGGAGCCGGGGTAGGCGGCGAGGCCGGCCAGGTCACGTGGGGAGACCTTGGCGAGCCGGTAGCCCTCCCTGGCCAGGGCGAGGACGGCGTTCGGGCCGACCTCCACCGAGCCGTCGACGCGCGGGGTGAAGTGCACGCCGAGGAACGGGTAGCGGGGGTCGGGCACGGGGTAGATCAGGCCGTTGACCAGGTGGGTGCGGTCCGGGCGCAGGAGCATGTACTCGCCGCGGAACGGCATGATCCGCGGCTCGGCCTTGTCCTGCGCGAGCCGGGCGACGGTGTCGGAGTGCAGCCCCGCGCAGAGGATCAGCCGGTCCACCGTGCGGCGGTCCTGACCGGAGGCCACCTCGACCCCGCCGGGGACGCTGGTGACCGACGTGACGGGGAAGCCGAGCCGGACCTCGCCGCCGGACGCCTCGATGTCCCGGGCGAACTCCCGCGCGATCGCCCGGTAGTCGGTGATCGCGGTGCGCGGCGAGTGCAGGGCGGCGATGCCCCCGGCGTGCGGTTCGATCTCCCTGATCTCCTCGCGGGAGACCCGGCGCAGATCGGGCACGTGGTTGTTGCGGGCGCGCTCGTAGAGGCTCTCCATCCGGCCCAGTTCGTCCTGGCGGACGGCCATGACGAGCTTGCCGGTCTCGCGGTACGGCAGCTTCCGGTCCTGGCAGAACTCCTTGAGCAGGGCCACGCCCTGCACGCACAGCCCGGCCTTGAGGCTGCCCGGCGTGTAGTAGATCCCGGCGTGTACGACGCCGGAGTTGTGGCCGGTCTGGTGGACGGCGACCTCGTCCTCCTTCTCCAGTACCACGACCCGCGTGCCGGGACGGCGCAGGGCGATCTCGCGGCCGGTCGCCAGTCCGACGATCCCGGCGCCGACGATGCCGATCGTCTCGTCAGCCATCGGTGTCCTCCTTGTCCTCGATGACCACTTCCCCTCCCGAAGTGAAGCGCGACCGCCCCGGCCCGGCTGGAGAACCGCCGAACTCGCCCCCTCTGATTCCCCGGGCGCCGGTCACCGCGTCCCGGCGCGCGGTGACCGGCGTTCGCCGTCCGGTCCTACGGGGTCCAGCCCGCGGTGACCGGGTGCTGACCGGCGTCCTGGCCGGCCCGCTGCCGGGAGGCGCGCGGCGCGGCGCTGCCGATGAAGACCACGGAGACCACACCGGCCAACGCGAAGGCGGTGAAGCACCGGTCGCCCTTGTGCGCGGCGAGCGGCTGGCCGCCCGGCCACGGTCCGAGGACGGCGCCGAAGCGGCCCACGCCGGAGGTCCAGCCGACGGCGGTGGCGCGGCTCGCGGCCGGGGTGGCGACGGAGACGGTGGCGTAGATTCGTCGCGGGCGGGCGGGGCGGCGGGCAGGGCGGAGGCGGGGCGCGCGTCAGTCGCGCAGCGCCTCGATCACACGGGTGAGATGGGCGCGGACGGCCGTCTCGGCCGCCTGCGGGTCCCTGGCCCGGATCGCCTCGATCACGGCCAGGTGCTCGGTCAGGGATTGCTGCGGGCGCCCCGGCCGGAGCGCCAGCCGGAAGCGGTGGCGCACCAGTTGGGCGTTGAGCCGCTCCAGCAGCTCCAGGGCGGTGCCCTGGCCGGAGAACTCCTGGATCCGGGTGTGCAGCCGGTGGTTGAGGTCGGAGTAGGTCACCGGCTCACCGTCGGCTACGGCCTTGGTCATCGCCGTGCCCAGTTCGGTGAGTTCGACGAGCTGGCCGTCGCTGGCGGCGACGGCGGCCCTGGCCGCGCACAGCCCTTCCAGGGCCATCCGGCACTCGGTGATCTCGACCGCCTCCTCCACGGTCACCACCCGGACGCGCGAGCCGCGGTTGCGGATGCGCTCGACCAGGCCCTGTGCCTCCAGATCGATCAGCGCGGCCCGGATGCTGGCCCGTGTCACACCGAACTGCTCGGCGAGTTCGTTCTCCACCAGCCGCTGCGCCGGTGCCATCTCGCCGTGCAGGATCGCCTGCCGCAGCCGCGCGAGCGCGTGCTGTTTGGCCTGTTCCCCGGTGCTCGGACGGGCTTCCGTCGGCATGTGCCCTCCCTGAGTGAGTGACTGTCGAACATGCATCTGGCCACATGAGATCGTCATCAATTCTGTTCGACTTATTGCCGCTCCCACTCCGCTTCTTGGCGCTCCCGCTCCGCCCGGGACAGGTTGTCCAGGCGGCGGCGCGGACGGGGGACACTCTGTCGGCGGTGGCGGGTCGTCCGGGCTGGCTACGGTCGCCCCATGGACCACAGCCTCGCCCTGCACATCGCCGACGCCGCGCTCGAACCCGAGCCGCTCGACCCGGCGCAGATCGTCTCCGGGACGCCCGAGGTGACCGGGAAGGTGGTGTGGGAGTCGCCGGACGGGCGGCGGATCCGCGGGGTCTGGCAGATCACGCCGGGGGTGGTGACCGACACCGAGGCCGACGAGGTGTTCGTGGTGGTCAGCGGGTCGGCGACGATCGAGGTCGAGGACGGGCCGACGCTGCGGGTCGGGCCCGGGGACATGGCGGTGCTGCGCGCGGGCGACCGGACGACGTGGACGGTGCACGAGACGCTGCGCAAGGCGTACGCGATCGACCTCTGACCCGCGTTCAGCCCCGCGCCGGGGGTGCCGTCGTACCGCGTACCCGCAGCTCCGGCGCGCACAGGTGGACCTCCCCCGCTCCCCCGGTCCCGGCGAGCCGGTCGAGGAGGAGGTGGGCGGCGCGGCGGCCGACCTCGTGGGCGGCGTTGTCGACGGTGGTCAGCCAGACGTGCCGCAGCCGGGCGAGGCTGGTGTCGTCGTAGCCGACGACGGACAGGTCCCGGGGCGCGCCGAACCCCAGGCCCTCCGCCGCCGACAGCACCCCCACCGCGGCGATGTCGTTGACGGCGAACACCGCCGTGGGCCGCTCCCCGCGGCCGAGCAGCCGTACGGTGCCGCGGTAGCCGCCCTCCTCGGTCATGTCGCTGGGCTCGACGACGGCGGCGTCGGCCAGCCCGTGTTCCCGCATCGCCGTCTCGAAGCCGCGCCGCCGCAGCTCCCCCACGGCGCCGTACCCCGCGAGGTGCGCGATTCTGCGGTGGCCGAGGCCGACGAGGTGCTCGGTGGCCAGCCGGGCGCCCTTCTCGTCGTCGCCCGCGACCGTGTCGACGCCGGGCGGCACCGGTTCGCGGGCGCCCGCGACGACGACGGGCACCCGGTCGGCGACGGGGCCGAGCGTGGCCGGGTCGGGCAGCGTGCCGACGATGACCAGGCCGTCCGCCCGCAGGTCGAGGAAGGGACCGGTGGGGTCCTGCCCGGTGCGCCGGTTGAGGCGGGCGTCGGCGAGCAGCATGTGCAGGCCACTGGTGTGCAGCGGCGGGTTGAGGCCGTCGAGGAGGTCGACGAACCAGGGGTTGCGCAGGTCGTTGAGGAGGACGCCGATGGTGCGGGTGCGGCGTTCGCTGAGGCTGCGGGCGGCCGTGTTGGGCCGGTAGCCCAGCTCGCGCACCGCCCGCAGCACCGCCTCCCGCTTCTCCGGGCGCACCCGCTCCGAGCCGCGCAGCACCAGCGAGACCAGTGACTTGGAGACACCCGCGTGCTCGGCGACGTCGCGGATGGTCGGCTGCCTCATGGTGGGAACGTTCCAGAGCACAGGCGGCTTGTCAAAGGGGCGAGTGAGGGTTGACAGCCTGGTGCTTCGTCCCCAGGGTGGGCTTGGAGAGGTTGATGGACCGGTCCAATGAAGGGCTGTCATGACTGTCACGGCTGGCATGGGTGAGACGCTCGGGGTGGCCGTCGTCGGGTTCGGCTGGATGGGCCGGGTCCACACCCGGGCGTACGCGCGCCTCCCGCACCACTATCCGCGGCTCCCCCTGCGGCCGGAGCTGGTGGCCGTCGCCGAGGAGGTGCCGGGGCGCGCCGAGGAGGCGGCCGGGCAGTACGGGTTCGGCATGGCGACCCGGGACTGGCGGGAGGTGGCCGCGGACCCGCGGGTGAAGGCGGTCAGCGTCACCGCGCCGAACTTCCTGCACCGGGAGATCGGGGTGGCGATGGCCGAGGCGGGCAAGCACCTCTGGATCGAGAAGCCGGTCGGCCTGACCGCCGACGACACCCGCGCGGTCGCGGACGCCGTCGCCCGGGCCGGGGTGCAGGGCGCCGTCGGCTTCAACTACCGGTGCGCGCCCGCCGTGGAGACCGCCCGGGAGCTGATCGCGGGCGGCGGGATCGGCACCGTCACGCATGTCCGCGTCCGCCTCCTCAGCGACTACGCCGCGCATCCGGAGGGGGCGCTGACCTGGCGGTACGAGCGGGCGCGCGGCGGCAGCGGGGTGCTGGGCGACCTGGCCTCGCACGGCGTGGACCTGGCCCGCTTCCTGCTCGGTGAGATCACCGCCGTCACCGCGGACACGGCGGTCTTCGTACCGGAGCGGGCCCGCCCGGCCGGCGCGACCGCGGGCCACTCCCGGGCGAGCGGCGGGGTGCCCGGCCCGGTGGAGAACGACGACTACGTCTGCTGCCTGCTGCGCTTCGCCTCCGGCGCCCGGGGCGTCCTGGAGGCGTGCCGGGTCTCGGTCGGCGAGCAGAACGCCTACGGCTTCGAGGTGCACGGCACCCGGGGCGCGGTCTTCTGGGACTTCCGCAGGATGAACGAACTCGGCGTCAGCCGCGGCACCGACTACCAGGACCAGCCGGTCAGCACGGTGTACGTCGGCCCGGGGCACGGTGAGTTCGGCGCGTTCCAGCCGGGCGCGGCGAACGCGATGGGCTACGACGACCTGAAGGTGATCGAGGCCCACCGCTTCCTGCGCTCCATCGCCGAGGGCACCCCGTACGGCGCCACGCTGACCGACGCGGTGCGCGCGGCGGCCGTCCTGGACGCTGTGGCGCGGTCCGCGCGGACCGGTGCCTGGGTCAGCCCGGCGGACCCCTCGGCTCCCTGACCTCACGGCCACTCCCCTTCCACCGTTCCAAGGAGCACCGTCCATGCGCATCGGAATCCTCGGCCTCGGCCGCATCGGCGCCTTCCACGCCGAGACCCTGTCCGGGCTCGCCGCCGTCGGGTCGCTGGTCGTCTGCGACCCCGTCACCGACACCGCGAAGGCCGCCGCCGAGCGGTTCGGGGCCGAGGTCGCGGACTCCGCGGAGGCGGTGCTGGCCGCCGGGGTGGACGGCGTGGTGGTGGCCGCGGCGACCGACGCGCATCCGGCGCTGATCCTGGCCGCGGTGGCGGCGGGCGTGCCGGTCTTCTGCGAGAAGCCGGTGGCCCGCACCATGCGGGAGGGCAGGGCGGTGCTGGCGGCCGTCGAGGGCGCGGGCGTGCCGGTGCAGATCGGCTTCAACCGCCGTTTCGACGCCGGGTTCGGCGCGGCGCGGGACGCGGTGCGCGCCGGTGCGCTGGGCCCGCTGCACACCGTACGGTCGACGACGCTGGACCCGGCACCGCCCCCGGCCGCGTACGTCGCCGCCTCCGGTGGCATCTTCCGGGACTGCTCGGTGCACGACTTCGACGCCGTCCGCTGGGTGACGGGCCGTGAGGTGACCGAGGTGTACGCGGTGGGCGGCAACCGGGGCGCGGAGTACATCCGGGCGGCGGGCGACGCGGACACCACGGGCGCGCTGCTCACCCTGGACGACGGCACGCTGGCGGTGGTGTCCAACAGCCGTCACAACGGCCGGGGTTACGACGTCCGGATGGAGCTGCACGGCTTCACCGACTCCCTCGCCGTGGGTCTGGACGACAAGCTGCCGCTGCGCTCGGCGGAACCGGGGGTGGGGTTCCCGGCGGGCGCGCCGCACGACTTCTTCATGGACCGCTTCGCCGCCGCCTACCGCGCCGAGCTGGCCGCGTTCACCGAGGTCGTCGCGGGGGCGCGGCCGTCGCCGTGCACGGTCGCGGACGCGTTGGAGGCGGGCTGGGTCGCGGAGGCGTGCGCACTGTCGCTGCGGGAGCACCGTCCGGTACGGGTCGAGGAGGTGCGGGCCCGGTGAGTCCGGGGCGCCGTCAGTGGTGGAAGCCCGGGCGGCGCTCCGCGGGAACCGAAGGGCCCTTCGCCAGCCGGGCGACGGCCTCCTCGATGTCGTCGGCGAGCAGCGCGACCTTGTCGTAGCCGATGCCGTGCCGGACCAGGACGCGCTGGACGACGGTGTCCTCGCGTCCGGCGGGCAGCGGGTAGGTGGGGACCTGCCAGCCGCGGCGGCGGAGCTGGTCGGAGAGGTCGTAGAGGGTGAACGGCGTCGCGGTGGGGTCGGTGAGGGTCCAGCAGACGGCGGGCAGCGCGTCGTGTCCGTCGTGCAGGACGGTGAAGGGGCCGAGGCCGGTGAGCCGTTCGGCGAGCATCCGGGCGCTGGTGGCGCAGGCGCGGTGGACCTTGGTGTAGCCCTCGCGGCCGAGGCGCAGCAGGTTGTAGTACTGGGCGACGACCTCGCCGCCGGGACGGGAGAAGTTCAGGGCGAAGGTGGGCAGGTCGCCGCCGAGGTAGTCGACGTGGAAGACGAGGTCGTCGGGGAGCACCTCGGCCGACCGCCACACCGCCCAGCCCACGCCGAGCGGGGCCATGCCGTACTTGTGCCCGGAGGCGTTGACCGACGCCACCCTCGGCAGCCGGAAGTCCCAGACCAGGTGGGGCTGGAGGAAGGGGGCGACGAAGCCGCCGCTGGCCGCGTCGACGTGCAGCGGGATGTCGAGGCCGGTCTCCGCCTGGATGCGGTCGAGTTCGGCGGCGAGGTCGGCGACGGGTTCGTAGCCGCAGGTGTAGGTGACGCCGAGGATGGCGACGACGCCGATGGTGTTCTCGTCGACGTGCGCGCGGAGTTGGTGCGGGCGCAGGCCGAGGGCGCCGTCCTCCAGGGGGACCTGGCGCAGCTCGACGTCGAAGTAGCGGGCGAACTTCTCCCAGCAGACCTGGACGGGTCCGGCGACCAGGTTGGGCCGCTCGGCGGGCTGGCCCGCGGCCCGGCGGCGCTGGCGCCAGCGCCACTTCAGGGCGAGGCCGCCGAGCATGGCCGCCTCGCTGGAGCCGGTGGTGGAGCAGCCGACGGCCCCGCCGTCGGGCGGGGCGTTCCAGAGGTCGGCGAGCATGTGGACGCAGCGCTTCTCGATCTCGGTGGTCTGCGGGTACTCATCCTTGTCGATCATGTTCTTGTCGAGGCACTCGTCCATCAGCAGGTGCACCTCGGGTTCCGCCCAGGTCGTGCAGAACGTCGCCAGGTTCTGCGAGGCGTTGCCGTCGAGGGTCAGCTCGTCGTGGATGAGGGCGCGGACGGCGCGGGCGTCGGAGACGCCGTCGGGGACCCGGGTCTTCGGCAGGGTCCGTTCGCTGACGGGCAGCGCGTAGACGTCGTCGAAGGGGCCCGGCGCGGAGCCGTCGGTCTGGTGCAGGGCCATGGCATCGCATCCCCATGTCGAGGGCCGTCGCTGGTGGGAGGCCGGGGGCGGACACCCGAGCGGCGCGGACGGACGGGGGACACCGACGCCCGCCCCGACCTCCCTCTCCTGTGCACCCTGGCACAGCGGGCGCGGGCCCGCCGCCCGGACGCGCCTGCCCGGGTGGGGCGCCCGACGCCGGGGCGGCACGACCGGGCCGGGTTGTGTCACCCGGGCGCGGAGCCGACCGGGCCGGGTTGTGTCACCCGGGCGCGGAGCCGGGCCCCACCACGCGAAGGAGGACGGCGCCCGGCTGCGCGCCGTGGGCACGACGGCGCCGGTCGGCGTCGTCCTGGCCGCCGCGGGGACCGCGGCTCTGGTCCGCAAACGGCCGGACGGCGCCTGGGGCGTGTCGCCGAGGCCCCGCCTGCCGCCCGCCGCCCGGCACGTCCTAGGCGCCGCAGGACCGCAGGAACCTGCGCGTGCGCACCGCGATCGGCAGCGGCCGGTCCGGCTCGCACGGGTACATGTCCTGCTCGACGATGGCGAACAGGTCGACGCCGAGCCGCTGGGCGGCGGCCAGCACCGGCTCCAGTTCCGGCACCCCGGACGGCGGTTCGCACATCACCCCGCGCTGCACGGCCGGTCCGAAGGGCACGCCGCCCGCGACGACGTCGGCGAGGATCTCCGGGTCGACCTGCTTGAGGTGCAGGTAGCCGAGGCGCTCGCCGTAGGTCTCGATCAGCTTGACGCTGTCGCCGCCGCAGTAGGCGTAGTGCCCGGTGTCCAGGCAGAGGCCGACCAGGTCGGCGTCGGTGGCGTCGAGGAAGCGCGTCACGTGCGCCTCGGTGTCGATGTGGGTGTCCGCGTGCGGGTGGACGACGATGTCCAGGCCGTAGGCCTCCCGCACCTGGCGGCCGAGGCGTTCCATGCCCCGGGCGAGGTGCCCCCACTGCTCGCCGGTCAGCTCGGGCGGTTCCAGGATCTCGGCGGTCTTGTCGTCGCGCCAGAAGGACGGGATGACGACGAGGTGCCGCGCGCCCATGGCCTGGGTGAGCGCGGCGACCTGGCTGACGTGCTCCCAGGTGGGCTCCCAGACGGCGGGGCCGCGGTGCAGGCCGGTGAAGACGGTACCCGCGGAGACCTTCAGGTCCCGCCGCGCCACCTCGTCGGTGAGGCGGGCCGGGTCGGTGGGGAGGTAGCCGTAGGGGCCGAGTTCGATCCAGTCGTAGCCCGCCTCCGCGACCTCGTCGAGGAAGCGTTCCCAGGGGACCTGCCGGGGGTCGTCGGGGAACCAGACGCCCCAGGAGTCGGGGGCGGAGCCGACCCGGATACGGTCCAGCGCTGCGGGCATGTCAGGGCTTTCCTTCCGTGGGGCTGGCGACCGGGGGCGCGGGGTCCGCCACCTCGGGGAGTCCCTCGACGTCGACGCCGCGCACCTGGGCCAGTTCGTGCCTGAGGGCGGCGAGTTCGGTGCCGCCCGCCATGTGGTGGGTCAGTTCCTCCAGGGTGACGTCGCCGCGGTCGGCGGAGAGTTCGAGGGTGCCGAGGCGCAGCACGCTGAAGTGGTCGCCGACCAGGTAGGCGTGGTGGGGGTTGTGGGTGATGAAGATGACGCCGAGGCCCCGGTCGCGGGCGGTGGCGATGTACTTCAGGACCACCCCGGACTGTTTGACGCCGAGGGCGGCGGTGGGCTCGTCGAGGATGAGGACGCGGGCGCCGAAGTGGACGGCGCGGGCGATGGCGACGCACTGGCGCTGGCCGCCGGAGAGGGTGCCGATGGGCTGTTCGAGGTCGTCGAGGGCGATGCCCATCGCGCGCAGTTCGTGGTCGGCGGTCCGCTTCATCCGGGCGATGTCGAGGCGGCGGACCGGCCACGGGCCCTTGGTGAGTTCGGAGCCGAGGAAGAAGTTGCGCCACACCGGCATCAGCGGCACGGTCGCGAGGTCCTGGTAGACGGCGGCGATCCCCCGGTCCAGGGCCTCGCGCGGGGTGCCGAACCGCACCGGCCCGCCGTCGACGCGGAACTCGCCCTCGGTGTGCTGGTGCAGCCCGGAGATGATCTTGATGAGGGTGGACTTGCCCGCGCCGTTGTCGCCGAGGACGCAGGTCACCTTCCCGGGGTGGACGGTGAGGTCGACGCCGTGCAGGGCGCGGATGTTGCCGTAGGACTTGCCCGCGCCGCGCAGCTCGACGAGGGGGGCGGTGTCGCTGGTGGTCATGGGTGGGTCACCTCCGGGTCGCGGTCGCGGTCCTGCGGACCCACAGATTGATCAGGGTGGCGCCGAGCAGCATCACGCCGAGGAACGCCTTGAACCAGTCGGGGTTCCAGCCCGCGTAGACGATGCCCTGCTGGACCATGCCGAACATGAAGGCGCCGAAGACCGGGCCGATGGCGGAACCGTAGCCGCCGGTGAGCAGACAGCCGCCGATGACCGCGGCGGCGATGTAGATCAGCTCCTGGCCGACGCCCTCGCCGGACTGCACGGTGTTGTAGGAGAACAGGTTGTGCATCCCGACGAACCAGGCGCCGAAGCCGACCAGCATGAACAGCGAGATCTTGGTGAAGGTGACGGGGACGCCGACGGCCCGCGCGGAGTCCTTGTTGCCGCCGACGGCGAAGACCCAGTTGCCGTACCGGGTGCGCAGCAGCACCCAGGTGGCCAGGGCCGCGAAGACCAGCCACCACACCACGGTGATCTTCACCTGGATGCCGCCGACGTCGAAGGAGGACGCGAACAGGTCCCTGGCCTGGTCGAAGCCGTCCATGTCGCTGATGTCGTCGGTGGCGACGTTGCCGGTGACCAGTTTGGTGACGGCGAGGTTGGCACCCTGGAGGATCAGGAAGGTGCCGAGGGTGACGAGGAAGCTGGGCAGCCCGGTCTTCACCAGCATCCAGCCGTTGAAGAAGCCGATCGCCAGGGAGACCACCAGCGCGACGACGACGCCCGTCCACACGTTCACGGTGAGCTGGTAGCTCACCATGCTGGCGGTCAGCGCGGAGGAGATGACGGCGACACCGGCGGAGAGGTCGAACTCGCCGCCGATCATCAGCAGCGCCACCGGCAGCGCCATGATCCCGATGGTGGACGACTGGTAGAGGATGTTCGCCATCGAGCCGCCGTCGCGCACCGGCGCCGCCGCGAACAGGAAGAACACGAACACGGCGACGGCGCCGAGGAAGACGCCGACCTCGGGCCGGGCCAGCAGCCGCAGCGCCAGCGGGCGTTGCCCGCTCCGCCCGCCGTGCCCTTCCGGGCCGGAGCCCGGCGGTGTGCCCACCGCCGGGTCAGCCTGCTGGGCCATGCTCATCACCGGGTGCCCTTCGCGGCGTAGTCGGCGACCGTGTCGACGTTGTCCTTGTCGACGAACGCCGGTCCGGTGAGCACCGGCTGCTCGCCACCGCCGCTGTAGTTGCCGTTGTTCCTGTAGAGCCACAGTCCGTCGACGGCCAGGTAGCCCTGGAGGTAGGGCTGCTGGTCGACGGCGAACTGGATGGAGTCGTTCTGGATCGCCTTGGTCAGCTGCTTGTTCAGGTCGAAGGTGGCGACCTTCGCCGAACTGCCCGCGTCCTGCACCGACTTGACGGCTGTCAGCGCGAACGGCGCGCCGAGCGTGACGACGTAGTCGATGGCGGAGTCCTGCTTCAGCTTGGCGGTGATGGTCGACTGCACGGAGGGCATGTCGGTGCCGTTGACGTAGAGCGTCTCGGTCTCGCCCTCGAAGGTCTTCTCCACCCCGTCGCAGCGCTGGGTGAGGCCGATGTTGCCCTGTTCCTGGATGACGCAGACGGCGTGCCGGGCGCCGACCTCGTTGAGCTTCTTGCCGAACGCCTCACCCGCGACGGTCTCGTCCTGGCCGAAGAACTCCAGCAGGCCGAGGTCCTTCCAGTCGCTGAGGCCGGAGTTGAGGCCGACCACGGGTATCCCGGCCTGGGCGGCCTTGGCGATGACGCCTTTGAGGGCGTCCGGCTTGGCGAGGGTGACGGCGATGCCGTCCACCTTCTGGTCGATGGCGTTCTGCACCAGGTTGGCCTGGGTGCCCGCGGCGGGGTCGGCGGAGTAGACGAGCTTGACGTTGTCCTTGGCGGCGGCGGCCTCGGCTCCCTTGCGGACGATGTCCCAGAAGGTGTCGCCCGGCGACTGGTGGGTGACGAGGGCGATCGTCATCCGGGGCGTGGACGCCTTGCCCGCGGAGGCGTCCGCTCCGCCCTCCTCCGACTTCTTTCCGCCGGACTCGCTGGAGCACCCGGCGAGGGTCAGGGCCGCGGCCGCGGCGAGGGCCACGACGGGGGCGAGTTTGCGGGAGTGCGAGAAGCGGTCCATCTTGCCTGCACCTCACTGTGCGACCGGGTGGGAACACTGCTGTCGTGCTGGGACGGGATCCAATCCCTTGAGGTGACCGCTGTCAATACTTTGTCCGGACATCATTGCACAAGCAGGTCCGAATGTCCGGACAAAACATGTCGGACAAAGCCAAGTCGCGGGTGCCCCTGTGATCACCTCTACCCCGCTTCCCCCCCTCCTCCCCCACTCAGCGCAGCGTGAACGCCGTCTCGACCAGGGCTGTATGACTGCACGCCTGGGGCGCGTTGCCGAGCTGGCGGCCCGCGTCCGCGTCCCACCGCTCGGCGAGCAGCCCCACGTCGTCGCGGACGGCGAGGACCCGCTCGAAGGTCTCCCGCGCCGCCGCCCCAGCGCCGTCTCCGCCGATACGGACAGCGGGGCGGGCGGCGCGGACCGGTGCGCGGGCGACCAGGCCCGCGTCAGCGCCACCCGCCGCCCGGCCAGGACGGTGACCTCCCACACGGTGGCGTCCCGGACGGTCCCGCGACCACCTGGCGCACCGGCCTGCACCGCGTCGCGCGGGCCACGTACGACGTCTGCCTCGCCCACGCCCGGGCGGTCCCCCTGCTCGCCACCGGCAGGTCGGCGGTCCCGCCGGCCCGCCGCCCGTTCGCCGTCCTGAAGGACCACGAGCGGGTGCTGTCCGTGCTCCGGGAGGCG
This sequence comes from Streptomyces sp. NPDC006997, assembly GCF_040635175.1. Lineage (NCBI taxonomy): Bacteria > Bacillati > Actinomycetota > Actinomycetes > Kitasatosporales > Streptomycetaceae > Streptomyces > Streptomyces sp. NPDC006997. The sequence continues at coordinate 33,697 of NZ_JBEYHH010000041.1, read as the reverse complement.
GGCCTGGACGAAGCGCGCGCCGCCGCGGCCTTCCGTGCCGTGACGTCCTGGCCGCTGGGCTACGTCCTGGTGGAACTGCGCCCCGTGGTGGACAACCCCGACGAGCCGGACCCCGCCTTCCGCCTCGGCCTGCACCGGATGCCGCCCCGGGAGCCGCCCCTCCTCCGCGAGGCCGCCCCCGCCCTGGCCGACCGGGGCGGGGGCGGAGGGCCTGACGGAGGGCCTGGACGCGCTGCTGGACCGGCTGGTGGGACCTGGGTCGGGGAGGTACCGCACGCCCGGCCGGGAAGACCGGAGCCAGGCAGACAACGCACCCCGGCCCGCGGCACCGGGACCAGGCAGACAACGCACCCCCGGCCCGCGGCACCGGGGAGGTGGCGCGCGGCCGCCCCGTGCCTCAGTGCGCGGCGTCCAGACGCGCCCGCTGCTCGGCCGACAGCTCCAGGTCGACGGCGGCGAGGTTCTCCTCCAGCTGGGCCACGGAGGACACCCCGGCCAGCGGGACGATGGGCAGTTCGGCGCCGATCTGCCAGGCGAGGACGACCTGGTTCACCGTGGCGCCGGTCTCCCGGGCCACCTCGCGCAGCACCGCCAGCCGGGCGGGTGTGCCGGGGTGGTCGAAGTCCGACGGCAGCCGGTCCGGGTGGGTGTAGGCGCCCTTGAGGAGGGGCGAGTACGCCACCAGGGTGAGACCGGGCTCGGCACGCAGGTAGCTGAGCAGCTCGGCGCCCGCGTGCCCGAGGGTGCCGTCCGGGAACAGCCCACCGTCCGGGACGTCGAAGCGGGGCCGCAGATGGGTGTGCGCGTACTGGAGGACCTCGTACCCGGCCAGTCCCGCCTCCGCCGCGAGCGCGCGGGCCCGCTCCACCCGCCAGACGGCGTGGTTGCTGACGCCGAGCAGTCCGACGGTGCCCTCGGCGACCAGTTCCCCGAAGCCCTCCACGGTCTCCCGCAGCGGCACGGTGTGGTCCTCGATGTGCGCGTACAGCAGGTCCAGCTTCGCCACCCCGAGCCGTTCCCGGCTGCGTTCGGCGGCCTCGCGGATCACCTTCGCGGACAGGCCCTCCGGGTTGTCGGTGTAGCTGGTGCCGGGGGCGAGGGGGCGGGCGCCGAGCTTGGTGGCGATGACGATCTCGTCGCCGACGCCACGGCTGCGCCGCCACCGGCCGAGTAGTTCCTCGCTCTGGCCGCCCTGGCCGCCGTCGGCCCAGAAGGCGTAGTTGTCGGACGTGTCGATGAAGTTGCCCCCGGCCTCGACATAGCGGTCGAGGACGGCGAACGAGGTCTCCTCGTCGGTCGCCGAACCGAACCACATCGCGCCGAGCGCCAGCACGCTCACCTCGCGGCGGGTCTGCGGGCCGGTGCCGATGGTGCGGTACTTCATGGTGCTCCTCCCGTACGTGGCCCCACTCGGGGCTCACGGACGGGAGTCTTCAGCTTGGAGCGCACGCGAAGTCAAGGCGACCCGGTCACCTACTTCGAGAAGGGGCCCTCCAGCGCCGCCCACTGCAGCAGCATGATGGTCTTCGCGTCGGCGATCTCACCACCGCGGATCATCTCCAGGGCGGTGCTGAACGGCAGCTCGACGATCTCGATGTCCTCGCCCTCGTCCACCAGCCCGCCCCCTTCATGCGTACGGGTGGCCGGACCGTAGGCGGCGGCGTAGAAGCTGACCCGCTCGGTCACCGAACCGGGGCTCATGTACACGTCGAAGACATGCCGTACGTCGCCGACGGTGTGCCCGGTCTCCTCGACGACCTCACGCCGTACGGCGATCTCCGGGTGCTCGTCCTCGTCGTCGAGCAGCCCGCCCGGCGTCTCGATCAACATGCCGTCGGGGTGCCCGTTGACGTACACCGGGAAGCGGAACTGCCGGGTGAGCAGCACGGTCTCGCGCTCGGTGTCGTACAGCAGGATCGTGGCGCCGTTGCCCCGGTCATGGGTCTCGCGCTCCTGGGTGCTCCAGGTGCCGTCGGCGCGCTGGAGGTCGAAGGTCGTGGCGCGTTCGACGTACCAGTGGCTGGAGAGCAGCCGCACGTCCCGCACCCGCACCCGGGGGTTGCCGGTCAGGTCACGCCCGGCCTGGTCGAGCCCGGTGCGCCCTCGGCGGTCGGGGGTGTCGACACCGGCGGTCATCGGACGGGGAGGGGTCGGCGGGACGGGGCCACACGACGCACGGACGCGCTCTGGTTCATAGCCAAGCTTCTACCACCACCCTCGCCTCCTCTCACCCCAGCGCCATCAGCTCCGCCCGGGTCTCCCGGTCCAGCTTCTCCAGCCCGCACCGGAACGTCTCCCGGTCCAGTTCACCGTGCCACTCCCGCAGGAACCCGGCCACCTCCTCCGGATGCACCCCGCCCGCCACCCGGAGCAGCCACCCGCACCCCTTGCGCACGTACACGTCGTCATCCCGCATCAGCCGGACGCAGTTGTCGAACACGTGCTCAAGCGGCAGCTCGAACACGGACCGCCCCACCTGACGCCGTACGAGCTTCACCACCCCCACGTTCGCGGCCCGCCGCACCCACCCGGACGGCGACTCGACCCAGCGCCGCGTCACCGGGACCTCGTCGAGGTGCCGGAGGAGGTACGGATACAGCACCTTCAGACACAGGTCATCGCACTGGGCCCAGTTGGACACATACGCCCCGAGCCACCTCTCACACCGCTCCAGGAACCCACCCCCGGGCCCCGCCTTCGCGGCCTTCCGCGCGACGGCGAACCCCAACAGCACCTCCTCGTGCCGGACGGCCCGCCCCAGCACCTCCTCCGCCACCGCCAGCCGCACCCCGACCGATGCACCCGGCCGCGCCCGGAAGTACGCGTCCACGACCCCGACGACCCCCGCGTTGCCCACCCCGAGCGCGGCGACCCCACCGGGGAAGTACCGCTGCATCCGCCCGGCGAAGTCACGGTCGGCCTTGGCCGCAAGCTCCGCCAGCAACTCGTCGGCAACCGCCGTGACGTGCTCCATGAGGTCTCCAGGGGATCGGGGGACTCGCGCGACGCGCGAGGTCCGGGGAGTCAGAAGATTGTCCACCAGGCCCGAAGGCCGTCCGGGTAAGTCTCCTCGACGGTCAGCGGTGCCCAGCGTGCGCGACCTGAGCCAGCCGGGGCAACTCGCCCGGGTCGGTCCCGGGAATGGCCGGGGGCCGGGTCCGGATGGCCCCGGACCCGGCCCTGACCCGCGACTGTCTCCCCGCGAGGAGGGCCGTGGCCCGCTTGAGGACCTCCGCCTCCTCCCGCACGGCGCTCAGTCGGCCCTGATGTCGTCCACGTAGACGACACCGGTCACCGGGGCACCGCTGCCGTGGCCGAGGTACAGGTTGAAGGTCGTCACCTCGGCGAGGTACCCGGCGTCGAGCACCTCCCCGGCGTGTGCGGTGTCCCAGGGGGCGGGCCTGAACTCGCTGAACGGGGCCCGGATCTCGCGGCCGGTCGCGTCGGACAACGGGAGGTCGTACTCGAAGTAGGCGCCCCTGGACACGATCTGCAGGGTCGCGCCGTTCCCCGACCCGTCACCCCGGAGCCACAGCACCAGCGAGGAGAACGCGGTCCAGTCGGCGTCGACCGTCTTGCCGATGCCGGTGTACCCGGCACTGCTGAAGTCGTACGCGTACGCCAGCCCGTAGGCGCCCGAGGCCTTGTGGTCGGCCGACAGGGTGGTGGTGTTGGCGTTGATGTGGCTGTACGCCTCGGTGAGGGTGGCGTCGTCCCCCGCGTACCCCTCGAAGTCGTCGATCCATCCGGCGGGCCGGGAGGCGACCGCGCCGAGGAGGACCAGGGCCGAGTCGGTGAGTGTCCTGCCGTTGGCCCGGGCCTCGACCGAGAGGGTCACCGACCGGTTGTCCAGCCAGGCGGGGTCGATCGACCAGTCGCCGGAGTGGAAGCCGTCCGCGTCCAGGCGGAGCCGCTGGTCGGGTCCGCCGTCCACCGAGAAGGTGACCCTGGCCGCCGGTGCCTGGGTGACCCGTACCCGAACGGTGGCCTCGGCGCTCGTCAGGCGTTGCCGGTCCGTGGGGGTCACGAGGTGCAGGAAGGGGTCGTTCCGTTCGGCTCTGGTGCGCGCGGCGTAGACACCTCGCAGGTCACCGGCGAAGACGGTGTAGGGGTCCCGTGCGAACTGGACGAAGTCCGCGTGCAGGACATGGCCCGGCACCGGCACGTACTGCCGGGTGTCGCCCCCGAAGTTGGCCCAGGTCTGCAGGTACGTCACCCGGCGGGCCAGCGGGTCGGCCTTGACGGCGTCCAGGAGTTTCGTGAACCACCGCGGATCGCGGCCCTCCTCCCCGCTCTCGCCGAACTCGGTGTAGGCCGGGACCTTGCCCTTCTCCTCGGCCAGGCGGACCACCATCGCCAGGTCCTCGACCAGGCTCCGCAGCCAGGCGTCCGAGCCCGCGGAGTTGTCGTAGGCGTCGTAGCCGAGGACGTCGACGTAGCCGTCACCCGGGTAGGTCCTGAGGTAGCCCGCGGGGTCGCCGCCGAAGCCGGAGTTGGGCGAGTACGAGTAGAGCAGGTTGCGGACGCCCTTGGTGTCGCGCAGGTACTCGACCGTGTAGCGGAAGATCTCGATGTACTCCGCGGAGGTGGTGTGGCCGGATCCCCACCAGAACCAGCCGCCGTTGTTCTCGTGGAACGGGCGGAAGACGACCGGGATCAGGGTGCCGTCCGGTCGTCGCGCGCCCGTGACGGCCTCGGCGACGCGGTCGAGGAAGGCGTCGTACTGCCGGTGCTTCGCTCCCCCGGGGAGGATCTGGCTGACGACGCGACCGGAGGTGTCGTAGAAGTCGTCGCCGGTGACGAAGTTCGGCATGTGGGCGCTGAGGGTGTTGATGCCGCCGAGCGCGTCCGCCTGCCGGATGCACCGGCTGAGCGCCGCGGTGTTCTCCGCCTCGGACGCGTCCTGCCTGCCGGGGCGTTCGTCACCGTCGAGGATGAGGGTGTCCCAGCCGAACAGCGCGGGCTGGTCCCCCACCGCCGCCCGGGTGTCAGACGACTCACCGTCCTGCGCGGTGAAGGTGAAGCCGTAGGACAGGGCGTGCTGGTGACCGAAGAGGATGCCGCGGCCCTGCTGCCGCGTCAGGTACGCGAACAGCGCGCGGGTCGCGCTCGTCGCCTTGTCGTCGACGATCCGGACGGGGATCGGCGCGCCGGTCGGCGCCGCGGTGGGGGTTGCCGCCGAGGCCATGGGCACGCCCGCCCCCGCCGCGGCGGCTGCGGCGCCCAGTAGGACGAACGAACGACGGTTCACGGCAGGCTCGCGCATGGCTGTCTCCTTGGAAGCGGCCGGAATTCACGACGACGGTGGTGGTGCCGGCGCGCGACCCCGTCACCGCGAGGTACGCAACCGGTTGTTGACAGGGCAGGGCCACGCTCTGGGACCAGGGCTGGATGGGGGACGGCCGTCACGCCGCCCGTCGGAGGCGGCGCCCCGCCCCCTCCCGCGACCAGCCCGCGCGCTACTTGCTCGCGCCCTGGGCGAAGCCGTTGTAGATGTAGCGCTGGAGGAAGAGGAACACCAGCAGGGTGGGGAGGATGACGAGGATGGCCCCGGCCGAGATGGTCTCCCAGTGCGCGCCGAAGGGTCCCTTGAAGCGGAACAGCGCCGTGGACATGGTGCCCAGTTCCTCCGAGGGCATGTAGAGGAACGGGATGTAGAAGTCGTTGTACGTCGTGATGCCCTTGATGATGACCACGGTCGCGATCGCCGGCTTGAGCATCGGGAAGATGATCTTGCGGTAGATGGTGAACGCGTTGGCGCCGTCGAGCCTCGCGGCCTCGTCCACCGAGATCGGGATACCCCGGATGAACTGGAGGAAGATGTAGATCGAGACGATGTCGGTGCCCATGTAGAGCAGGATCGGCGCCCAGCGGGTGTCGAACAGCCCGAAGCTGTTGACAACCTGGAAGGTCGCGACCTGCGTGGTCACCCCCGGCACCAGCGTGGCGATCAGGAACAGCGCCATGACCGTCTTCTCGAACCGGAAGTCGAAGCGGTCGATCGCGTACGCCGTCATCGAGCCGATGATCACCGTGCCGCTGATCGAGAAGAACAGGATGAACGCCGTGTTCCCGAAGGCGGTGAGCATCTCGCCGTCGGAGAAGGCGGTCACGTAGTTGTCGAAGTTCAGCCAGTCGTCCGGCAGCGACAGCGCGCCCTTGCCGTCCGCGACCTCCTCCGACGACTTCAGCGAGGCGAGGAACACCACGGTGAGCGGCACGAGGACCACGAGCGACGAGGCGATCAGGACCAGGTACGTCAGCGGGGCGGCGATGCCGGGACGGCGACGGGACGTGCGCTCGGCGGAGGCGGTGGTGCTCATACGATGTCGACCCTCTCGTCGGGCACGAGGCGGCGCTGGATCCAGGTGACCAGCAGGATGATCGCCAGCAGCACTACGGCGCAGGCCGAGGCCAGCCCCGTCTTGTTGAACTGGAAGGCCAGCTTCACGGTCTGGATCACGAAGGTCGAGGTGCCGGTCGCGCCGCCGGTCATGATGTAGGGGATCTCGAAGACGGAGAGGGAGCCGGAGATCGCCAGGATGACGCTCAGGCTGAGCACCGGCCGGATGCCCGGGGCGATGATGTGCCGGAACTGCTGCCAGCGGCTGGCGCCGTCGAGTTGGGCGGCCTCGTACAGCTCCCCCGGGATGGACTGGATCGCGCCGAGGAAGAGCACGAAGTTCAGTCCGGTGAAGCGCCACACGGACACTCCCGCGAGCGAGGTGTTGGCGGTCTCGGGATCACCGAGCCAGGCGCGGTCGGAGCCGACGCCGAACCACGACAGGACCGAGTCGAGGGTGCCGCCGTCCTGGAAGAAGTACAGGAAGACGAAGCCGATGGCGACGCCGTTGATCAGGTACGGGAAGAAGAGGATGCCCTTGAAGAGGTTCCTGAAGCGCAGGTCGAAACTGAGGACCGTGGCGAAGTACAGGGCGATCACGATCTGTACGACGGATGCCGCCAGGTAGTACAGGCTCACCGCGAAGATCCGGAACATCTCCGGACGCGTGAACACCTCGGTGTAGTTCTCCGCACCGACGAAGTCGCGGTCGGGGCTGACGCCGTCCCAGTCGGTGAAGCTGTAGTAGATCATGTTGCCCACGGGCACGTAGGTGAAGGTCACCAGCAGCGCGAGCGGGGCGACGAGGAACAGCCAGGGGGTGAGTCGGCGCAGCCAGTGGTGGCGCCGGGACCAGCCGCCCGGGGCGCCGCGCCGGGACCGGCGCTTGGCTGCCAGGTCCCGCTGTGAGCGCGGTGAGACTCGTGCGGGCGGGGATGTGGTGGACAGGGTTCGGGGCATGGGGCCAGGACCTTTCGTCATCCGCTGAGCGCCGCCGCGCGGGTCCCCGCCGCGAGGCGGAGTGGTCGGGGACCCGCGCGTGCGGGAGATCAGGAGCCGGCGTTCTGCCTGGCCTCGGACCAGCGCTTGTTCAGCTCGTCGAAGTAGCCCTCCAGCGACCCGTCCTGGGCGCCGCGGGCGATGTCGACGAGCTTCTGGCGGTAGTCCCGCTTGTTCAGACCGATCTCCGACGCCTCGTCGATGTCGTTGACCTCGGCCGTCTTCGCCTCGGAGCGCTCCACCAGCTTGACATCGTTGTCGACGTACTCTTGGAGGGTTGACGGGAGCGCGGCGGACTTCAGGACGGAGACGGCGCCCTCCTTCTCGGAGTAGCCGGACTCCTCGGTGAACCAGTCGATCCAGGCCCGAGCCGCCTCCTTGTTGTCGGAGTGGATGTTCACGGCCTGCTGGTAGTCGGAGACCAGGGTGGCGCAGAACTGCCCCCCGGTCCTGACCGGCACCGGCATGAAACCGATGTCGTCGGGGTCCTGTCCGGCGGCTTCGGCCGCGGCCCGCATCTGACTGACCGCCCACGAGCCGAGCATCATGCTCCCGATCTCCCCCTTGGCCAGCAGCGTCTTGGAGCTCTCCCAGTTGGTGGTGCTCGGGTCCTTCTCCGACAGCTTGCCGTTGACGATGTCGTACAGCAGGCCGTCCAGTGTGTTCAGGTCACTGCCCTCGGCCCACGGCTCGTCCATCTCCGCCAGCTTGTCGGAGGCGGTGCTGTCACAGCTCACGGACCCGACGCTGTTGGTCCACGGGCTGCTGAGCGGCCAGCCGTCCTTGAAGTTGGTGTAGTACGGCGTGGCGCCGGTCTTCTCCTTGACCGCCTCCAGGTCGTCGAGGAACTGCCGGGGGGTCGTCGGCCAGTCGGCGATGCCCGCCTCCTTCCACAGTGCCTTGTTGTAGACGAACCCGTTGGCGGTGCCGAACGTGCCGATGCCGTAGACCTTGCCGTCCACGCTGGTCTTGTCCGTGAACCTGTACTCCGACTCCATCGCCTTCGCCTCACCGAGCGGTGCGAAGAAGTGCGGGTAGTCCCCCTTGGAGACCGCGGCGGGGATGAGCAGGACGTCGCCGTAGTTCTCGGTGTTCATCCGGATCTTGACCTCACCCTCGTAGTCGGTGACGGCCTCGAAGTCCACCTTCACATGGGGGTACGTCTTGTTGAACTCCGCCGCGTACTTCTTCATCGTGCCGTCCTGCACGAGGTCGGTGCGGTTCGTCAGCACCGTGATGCCGCCGTCGGCGCTCTTCGGGTTCAGCGGCGCCACGGCACTCTCGCCCGCGTCGGGCGTCCCCCCGCCACTGCACCCCGCGACGGTCAGCGCCGTGGTGACGAGCAACGCGGCGCTCAACGATCTCTTCCCCATGTGCCCCACTCCTTCATGGATTACGGCTCGGGCTCCGGTAGATGTCCCGGCACTATGTCAGTCACGATGTGAACCGGTAAAGCTCCACAGGAGCCCGCGATACTCAATCGTTACATGCGGCGGTGACGGGTATGAGCGGAAGCCAACCTGACCTGCGCACGCGCTGCGAGCGTCGCCGTAAGAGCGACAACTAGACCGGTTAACCTCCGCCGGGTTAGGTTGAGGTGCGATGTGACCACCACGACGTCACAGCCGTCCCGCATAGAGGAGTCGCACATGAAGGAAGTCGTCCAGCTCACCGAGAGTTGGAGTCTGGGGTACGACGGCGCCAGCCTGCCCGCCCGGGTGCCTGGCTGCGTCCACACCGATCTGCTCGCCGCCGGAGTGATCGACGACCCCTTCCTCGGCCTGAACGAGCTGGCGGCGGCCTGGGTGGGGCGACGGGCGTGGACGTACCAGCGCCGCGTCGACGCCGAGGACACCTCACCGGACCGGCACGAGCGTACGGATCTGGTCTTCGACGGCCTCGACACGGCCGCGCTCGTCACCCTGGACGGGCGGGAACTCGGGCGCACCCGCAACATGCACCGGAGCTACCGCTTCGACGTGACCGGCCGCGACGGCGGCCTGCACGTGGAGTTCACCTCCGCGTACGACGAGGCCGAGGCCGTGCGCAGACTGGTCGGCGAGCGGCCCAACGTCTACCCCGAGCCCTTCCAGTACATCCGCAAGATGGCCAGCAGCTTCGGCTGGGACTGGGGCCCGACCCTGGTGACGGCCGGCATCTGGCGTCCGGTCCGCCTGGAGCGCTGGTCCACCGCCCGGCTGGCCCGGGTGCGCCCCCTGGTCACCGTCGTCGACGGCACGGGCCGAGTGGAGGTGCGCGTCGAGGTCGAGCGGACCGGGCAGGGCGCGGGGCGCCGACTGGAGGTCAGGGGCGCGATCGACGGCGTGACCGCACAGGGCGTGGTGGACGGCGATCAGGCCCTCCTGACGCTCGACGTGCCGGAGCCCGAGCTGTGGTGGCCACGGAGCTACGGGGCTCAGCCTCTGTACGACCTGGAGCTGACCCTGACCGACGCGGTGAGCGGCGTGCCGCTGGACTCCTGGCAACGCCGAGTGGGCTTCCGTACCGTCGAGATCGACCGGTCGGCCGACGAACTCGGCACGGGCTTCACCCTGGTCGTCAACGGCGTCCGCCTCTTCACCCGGGGCGTGAACTGGATCCCCGACGACGTCTTCCCCTCCCGCGTCACCCCCGACCGCTACCGCGCCCGCCTCACCCAGGCCGTGGACGCCAACGTCGACCTGGTGCGGGTGTGGGGCGGCGGCATCTACGAGGACGAGGCGTTCTACGACGTCTGCGACGAACTGGGCCTGCTGGTCTGGCAGGACTTCCTGTTCGCCTGTGCCGCCTACCCGGAGGAGCAGCCGCTGCGCGGCGAGGTGGAGGCGGAGGCGCGTGACAACGTTGTCCGACTGATGCCTCACCCTTCGCTGGTCCTCTGGAACGGCAACAACGAGAACCTCTGGGGTTTCCGGGACTGGGGCTGGGAGCCGGAGTTGCGGGGCGACTCCTGGGGCGAGGGCTACTACCTCGGCGTACTTCCCCGCATCGTGGCCGAACTCGACCCGACCCGGCCCTACACCGCGGGCAGCCCCTGGTCGGGCTCCTGGGACCACCACCCCAACGACACCGCCCACGGCACCCACCACTCCTGGGAGGTGTGGAACCGCCAGGACTACACCGAGTACCGGGCGTCCGTGCCCCGCTTCGTCGCCGAGTTCGGCTGGCAGGCACCGCCCGCCCTGGCCACGCTGCGGCGGGCGCTCCCCGGGGAGCGGCTCGCTCCCGACTCGCCCGGCATGGTCCACCACCAGAAGGCGGAGGACGGCAACGGCAAGCTGAACCGCGGGATCGCCCGCCACTTCGCCGTACCGGAGGACGACTTCGACCGCTGGCACTACCTCACCCAGCTCGTCCAGGCCCGCGCCGTCGCGACCGGCATCGAACACTGGCGCTCGCACTGGCCGGACTGCGCCGGAACGGTGGTGTGGCAGCTCAACGACTGCTGGCCGGTGAACTCCTGGTCGGCGGTCGACGGCGACGGCCGCCTCAAGCCCCTCCACCACGAACTGCGCCGGGTCTACGCGGACCGTCTCCTCACCCTTCAGCCGGACGCCGACGGACCGGTACTCGCCGTAGTGAACCAGGCGCCCGAGGCCTGGCAGGCGTCGGTGACCCTGCGCCGCGTGCGGGCGGACGGCACCGTGCTGGCGGAAGGGGTGGTCGACACGACCGTCGGCGGTCTGGCGGTGCACCGGCAGGCGGTGCCGCGGGAACTCGTCCCTGACACGGCGTCCGCCCGGGAGTTCCTGGTCGCGGACGAGGGAGATCTGCGTGCCCTGTACCTCCCGGTGACCGACAAGGACTTCGCCTGGCCGCCGCCCCGGTACGACGTCACCGTGGCCACGCCGGTGGGCGGCGGTGACGGTAGTGTCGATGTCGTGGTGACAGCACAGACCCTCGTCCGAGACCTCCTCCTCCAGCCTGACCGGCTCGGTCCCGACGCCGTCTGCGACACCGGGCTGCGGACGCTGTTGCCCGGGGAGCGGCTCAGCCTGAAGGTCCGGGGTGCCGCCGAGACGGGCGCCAACGCCGTACGCGCGGCCCTCTTCTGCGTGGAACCGATGTGAGTGCTCCCACCGAACGGGTCACCATCAAGGACGTCGCCGCGGCCGCCGGTGTCTCCAAGGGGGCCGTGTCGCTGGCCTTCAACAACAAGCCCGGCGTCTCCGAGGCCACCCGCGAGCGGATCCTGGCCGCGGCCCGGGAGCTGGGCTGGGCACCGAACTCGTCCGCGCGCAGCCTGTCCCGGCAGGCGGTCGACACCATCGGCCTGGCCATCTGCCGACCCGCCCGGCTCCTGGGACTCGAGCCCTTCTACATGGAGTTCATCTCCGGCATCGAGAGCGTGCTCGCCGAACGCGACTGCTCGCTGCTGCTGCGTCTGGTCGGTTCCCTGGAGGAGGAGATCCAGCTCCAGGACCGTTGGTGGAAGGGCCGCCAGATAGGAGGCTCGGTCCTGGTCGACCTCCGTCAGGACGACCCACGCCTCGACCCGCTCAGGAAGCTCGGGCTGCCCGCGGTGGCCGTCGGGCATCCGAGCCTGACGGGGGGCTTCCCCTCGGTGTGGACCGACGACGCCACCGCGGTCGACGAGGCGGTCCGCTACCTGGCCGCTCTCGGACACCGGCGCATCGCCCGCGTGGGCGGTCCGTCCGGTCTCGGCCACAGCGGCATTCGGACGGAGGCGTTCGACCGGGCGGTGGCCGAACTCGGCCTGGAGCGGGGGTTGCACATCGAGACCGGCTTCTCGGGCGAGGAAGGCGCTCGGGCGACCCGTTCCCTGCTGCTGTGCTCCCCCCGCCCCACCGCCATCGTCTACGACAACGACATCATGGCGGTCGCGGGGCTCGGCGTGGCCGCGGAGATGGGCGTCTCCGTACCCGACAGCCTGTCGCTGCTGGCCTGGGACGACTCCCAGCTGTGCCGGCTGACCCACCCGACGCTGTCAGCGATGAGCCACGACGTCCACGCCTTCGGCACCCAGGTCGCCCGGGTGCTGTTCGACGTCATCGCCGAGAAGGAGATCACGTCCCAGCCCGTGACGACACCACGGCTCGTACCCCGTGGCTCGACCGCGCCGCCTCGCCTCTAGGGATGCGTGAGTGACGACGAAGGGGCCGCGGCGGAAATGCGCCGCGGCCCCTTCGGGTGCCAGAGCGACTCTGCCGTTAAACCGGTATAGCGGATGCCACTCACCCTTGGCATCGTCGGGCAATGTAGGGGAAGCCAGAGGAGTAGGCAATAGCTCTGCCGCAGAAGAACCGGTTTAGTGAGTTTTAGTTCTCCGAGCCCCGCGTTCGCACGGAGAATACGAGACTCGATGAGCACGCCTATTGACATGACCGAAACATCTCCTGCTCTTATGGAGGCAGTTCGGCCTCTGCCTGCTCTCACCCCATTGACCGAAGGCATCACCACCCAGAAGCCTAGAATTACGAGGCGGGGTGCACGGCAGAGCAGGGTTCACGTTCCTCCGCCACAACAGTCGCACAGGACGCCGCACTTATGTTCCTGTGATTCCCTGGCCGGGGAAAGGCGAGAATTTTGCGTAGTTACCGCGCCCGCGCCGCATCACGAACGCGTGGCGGCAGGACTTCGACACCGTTCATTATTCAATCCTCCACCATGGGAGTAGAGAGCAAGGCAGCAGGGCAGATCAAGTGGCTACCGAACGAGGAGCACCACCTCGACACATCACCATATTTTCACTTCTGCTGGATCACGACATAGTCAGGCAGCATCTCCGTTCCAGCGACTGTCGTCGCGGCAGAAATTTGAAGATTTCGAAGAGACTTAACTGCTTTGAGTGAACTAACGTCGAGATGAGGAAGGTTGGTGTCAAGTCTGAGATCCGCAAGACAAGGAAAAGCCGAAAGCCATTCCCATGATGAACATTGCAAGTCGATTGCGATCCACAGGTTAACCAATCCATTCCTGCCGCAACTGGCGACGATTTCCTCTGGATCGATGGCCGACGCGATCTTAAGGGATGACCGTCCGCCGAGACGGTGAAGCGACTGAAGTTCTTGAACGCTGGAAACAATGAAATAAAGGCCATCTTCATATAGGTGACCAATAACTTCTTCCGCATAATGATCGGTGTCGAACCTACTCCACGACATCGCAAGTTCCGTACGTAGTCGCAGGTCACGGGACGCGCGATAACGCGAAAGAACCGGGATGGCAGCATCCGTTCCGATGCGAGCAGCTGCCAGGACGGTGGCGAATGCTTCGTCCTGATTCAGCCCTTCGGGACCAGGCAGTAGTTCTAGTGCGACAGGACCCACCTCGGCCAAGGCTCGAGCTTGACCTGTCGTCCGAGGGGGAATCAGTTTTGAGGCGCGGTGCTGCACCTCTTCCCTCACAGTCGGATCGAGTTCGATGGCATCATCCAAGCAGGCAGCAGCCAGAAGATGCAGACGGTGACGAATCTTCTGTACCGAATCGCCTCGCTCGAGTAGTCCGTTGAGTAGTCTAGGGCGTTCTCGCGGCCGGGCATGCGCGACAGACATGCGAACAACATCTTCCCATTGATCCAGATGCGCATTTGACACAATGAAGTCAAAATCTAGATCTTCCACCGCGGCCTTGGCACCCAGGTAATCCTGAAAGGTTCTGTGAATAAAATGCATGACATTGTCACTGGGCTCAATTAGGAGACCACTGCGCACAAGAAGATGACGGTAGATCTTCCTGGCCTCTCCCACCTCTGCGACTCTCGGCATAGCTGTTAGCGCCTGAGACAGCAGATTCACAGCATCCTCGGCACTCATCTCTGATCGTCCGTTGCGAATCAACCAATACGCCAACTTCTGAATGAGTTGAACTTGATGCGTCTCACTGATCCGCATGGTGTCGGACTTATAAATTCCCCGCTCGCGATCCCTGCGAGAAAGAAGCATGGAAAGGGCCGCGTCATACAATTCCTTGCGGCTATCCGGAAGGTAGCCACGGCGAGCCCTGTTAAGCGCGCAGATCAGGGCACACATGAGGGGATTGGTTGTAAGCCGGTCCAGTTCAGGTTTGGCGCGAACCGCATAGAGCAACTCTTTGGCGACGGCGTCCCCACTACCGGCCGCTTCATGCCATCGCTTGATGAAGGAAGCGACATCATCGCGACTCATGGGCGCCAGGTCGAGTTCTGAGAATTTTTCGTCGGACAGCCAGTTTTCTTCGATGGCCGAAGGGCGGGAAGTGACTACCCACTGATTCTGAGGGTAAGCACTGATGAGATCACGCAGCCAGATCCTAGCGTCTTCGCGCTCACCTTCGGGCATCTCGTCGATTCCATCAACAAGCATGAGTCCTCGCCCGGAAGTAAGGACCCGGTCATACCAACCGATGGGCTGGGCATGCGCGATGGGACATCCCACGGAGGAGAGAAACTGGTCCGGCAGAGGAAGAGGAGATCCCCCTCTCGTCAACGACCGTAGGGGGAGCACGAAAGGCACCAGACCATGTAGATAAAGCAGTCGCTCGTCCAGTCTGCGGGCGGCGCGGGTGGTGCTGACTGCAAGCCACTGCACCAGGGTCGTTTTACCAGAACCTGCCACACCACGCAGCAACACTCGATCACGCCCAGCGAGTGCCTGATCTGCCGGGAGAACTGAGGGCATACCTCCAGTCGCGGTCCCAGTAGCCTCAAGGCTTAGGTAAGCAACGTCCAACGGCCAAGAATTAGTGGAACTGGGTAGGTCGAGCCCAAAGATGCTCAGCTTCCCATGTTTGTCCGCAACATATTGCAAGTACCGCTTCTCGAAGTCGCCATCAGCAGGAGACGGCGTGCGCATAATCAGCAGATCGATCCTGGAAGAAATCTCTGCAAGCCGCCGGCTCTGCTCTAAGAGAGTGCGCGGAATGAAGCTGGACCTAGTCGAAAAAAAGTGCAGGATATGCAAGCATGCTGTATCCAGAACGCTTGCGTGGAGCAGTACGGCGTCGCTTGAAAGTCCGACTGTAGCGGCTGGGTTGTTCGCCCTGAGTTGACGCGACAATTCAAGGTGGCCAAGCTGTACAGCTTGCACGTCATCCATATGAATGCGCCCTAGAGAACTTAGAGAATGCTGGACTGCGTTCGCTACTGCATTCTGCTCGTAAGCAGGAAGACGCTCGGACATTCCGGTTGATTGAATTGCCTGCCGCACAAGCTCTTGTGCGATCTTCTGGAATTCCCTGTCGGACAGGGTTCGCTTCTCCCCTTGAAACGAAACAAGACTCGAGATGCGGACGGGCCGGTCGACCAGGTCGGCTCCTGGTCCGTCCGAAACGAACAGCTTCTTCACTAGGGGGACAACAATGCTCGACGCCAGCCGAGCTCCAACTCCCACGGGCTCCATGGAACGAGGGTAGTAGAGGGCCTGACGGCACATCAGTCTTTCCTCGAAGAATGAGCGCCTTCAGCATTGCCTCTCCAGAGCGGGGACGGCTCTGGCGATGACGGCCATGAGGTTGGGGCTGCAACGCGCGAGGAGTAGTCGGCCTGCCCGTCGCCGACCTGGTCACACTTGGCGAGGGTGGCGTCCAGGAGAGCAGCTCGTCGCGATGCTGGTCGACCAGGCCCGGAGCGAGGGTCTGCAACTGACCGACGAGGGCGGGCTGTTGCAGCAGCTGACCAAGCGAGTGCTGGAATCTGCGCTGGAGGGTGAGATCACCGATCACCTCGGCTATGAGAAGCACGAGGCGGCCGGGAAGAACAGCGGCAACAGCCGTAACGGCACCCGGGCGAAGACAGTGCTGACCGATGTCGGCCCGGTCGAGGTCAGGGTGCTCAGGGACGTGGCCGGCAGCTTCGAGCCGCAGATCATCAAGCAGCGGCAGCGCCGGCTGACCGGAGTGGACGAAATGGTGCTGTCGCTGTCCGCGAAGGGCCTCACGCACGGGGAGATCTCCGCGCACCTGACCGAGGTCTACGGGGCGGAGGTGTCGAAGCACACCGACATCGAGTACCGCCCTGATCGGCCCAGCCCTTATCGGGCCCGTGTCCGGTGGACCGACCCGACCAGTAAGCGCCGTCAGTCCTTGTCCGTGGGAAAGGACAGCGAGGAAGAAGCACAGGAATGGATACAGGGCATCATCGATGCCGCGCAGGCCGGCCTCAGCCCGTCACTGGCCACCATGCGGCCCGCCGAGTACGGTGAAGCGAACATGGAACTCGCCCTACGCGGACTTGAGTTGAAGACGCTTGACCCCTATCTGTCGGGATGGCGGACGCGAGTGGTACCGGCGCTGGGCCATCTCGCGGTGCGGATGATCACCAACGGCGTTGTCGACCGCACCGTGCAGAACTGGATAGCCGAGGAGCACAGCCGATCGACGGTGAAGAACACCATCACCGTCCTCGTCCGCGTCATGGAACAAGCAGTCCGTGACGGCATCATCAAGGTCAACCCGGCCCGGGTGACGGGCTGGCAGAAGCTGTACAAGCAGGCGGAGGACGAACTCCTCGACCCACGCGCGCTGGCTCTGCCCGACTGGGAGACTCTCGTCTCACTGGCCGACGCACTCGTGACCGCCTCCCACGACCAGACCAGGGCTGGGGAGATGTGGTCATCTTCGCCGCCTGCACCGCCTGGCGCATGGGCGAGGTCTCGGGCTGCCGCGTCGGGGACATCGACACCACCGAGTGGGTCTGGACCGTACGACGTCAGACCACGCCCGGAGGGCTCACGGACAAGGGCACCAAGGGCAAGCGCGCCCGGAAGTCCCCATCATCGAGGAGATCCGTCCTCTCGTCGCCCAGCGCATCCTCTCCACCGGCTCCAACCCTGACGCCCGCCTGTTGACCGGGCCGCGCGGCGGAAGCATCTCCACAGCCGTCCTGCGCGACGCCACGCACTGGGACAAGGTCGTCACCAAGCTCGGCTACGAGCACCTGCGCCGCCACGATCTCCGGCACACCGGACTCACCTGGTCCGCCGACGCCGGAGTGCCCGTGCACGTCCTCCGCAGGATCGCCGGCCACGGATCACTGATTACCACACAGCGCTATCTGCACCCGGACGTGCACAAGATCACAGCTGCCGGAGCGGCGCTGTCCGCGCACCTCAGCGTGCTCCGCGCCCCACGCTCGCTGCCGAGCCCCATCGTCGTGGTCCGCTGACGCCGGTCAAGGACGCCGGTCCCCAACTGGTCCCCAAGAACGGTCGAGGGCCGGTGTCGGATGACTCCGATACCGGCCCTGATCTGCGACTTCTTCAGTCGGGACGACAGGATTTGAACCTGCGACCCCTTGACCCCCAGTCAAGTGCGCTACCAAGCTGCGCCACGTCCCGGTGCGCTGTCCCGCGGTGAGTCGCGTGATCGCGCGGACAGCACTTTACCGTACGTGCGCGGCCGGATCGAAGGGGAGGTCGGGGCGGGGGACAATCGCCGTATGGGTAGTGAAGCGGGACGGCGGAGCGTCGGGGCGCGGGACCGGGACGAGGAGGGGCGGGCGCGGAACGCGCGGCCCCGGGACGGGCTGGGGCGGCCGTTGCCGTACGGGGCGGACGGGGTGGAGCGGCAGCCGGAAGGGGTGGTGCGCGGGCCTGAGGAGACCGTCGTCGAGGCGCAGGCGCTGTTGGACGCGGGGAAGCCGTTCCACGCGCACGAGGTGTTCGAGGACGCCTGGAAGTCGGGGCCGGAGGCGGAGCGCGACCTGTGGCGGGGGCTCGCCCAGCTGGCCGTGGGCCTCACCCACGCGGCCCGCGGGAACGGCACCGGCGGGGCACGGCTGCTGCGGCGCGGCGCGGGCGCCGTCGCGGAGTGGGTGGCGCGGACGGGGCGGGAGCGGCCGTACGGGATGGACGTGGCCGCGTTGGACGCCTGGGCGGTGCGGCTCGCGGCGGACGTGGAAGCGGGCGCCGGGCCGGTGGACGCGGCGGAGCGGGCGCCCCGGCTGCGGTGATCCACCGGGCGGTGGCGGCGTTGTCAGTGGCGTACGGCAGACTCGGGGTGTGCGAGAGATTCATGTCATCGGCATCGGCGCGGGCGACCCCGAGCAGCTCACCCTCCAGGCGGTGCGGGCGCTGCGGGACACCGACGTGTTCTTCCTGCTGGACAAGGGGGAGGCGAAGTCCGACCTCACCGGGCTGCGCCGGGACATGCTGGGCACGCACATACCCGAGGGCGGCTACCGCGTGGTCGAGGCGCGCGACCCGGAGCGGGACCGCGGCGCGGGCGGCGCGGCGTACTCGCCCGCGGTCGGCGACTGGCGCAGCGCCCGCGCGGAGATCTACGAGCGGCTGATCGCCGAGGAGTTGGGCGAGGACGAGCGCGGGGCGTTCCTGGTGTGGGGTGACCCCGCGCTGTACGACAGCACGATCGGGATCCTGGAGGAGGTGCTGGAGCGGGGTGCCGTCGCCTTCTCCTACGACGTCGTACCCGGTGTCAGCAGTGTCTCCGCACTGGTCGCCCGGCACCGCACCGGGCTGAACCGGGTGGCCAGGCCCGTGCAGATCACCACCGGGCGGCGGCTCGCCGAGGGGTTCCCGGAGGGCGTCGACGACGTGGTGGTGATGCTGGACGCGCGGCAGACCTTCCGGCGCTACGCCGACCAGGACCTGGACATCTACTGGGGCGCCTACATAGGCACCCCGGACGAGATCCTCGCCTCCGGCCCGATCGCCGAGGCGGCGCCGCGGATCGAGCGGCTGCGCGCCGAGGCGCGGGAGCGCAAGGGCTGGATCATGGACACGTACCTGCTGCGCCGTCACCCCCGGGAGGACTGAGGCGGGGCGTCGGCAGCCGGCTCGACCCGGCCGGTGCCTGGGCCGTGATGCAGGTGCGGTTGCTGAACCGGCTGGTGGGCCATGCCAGCCTCGGTCTGGTCGCCGCGCGGCGGCGCGTGCCGCCCGAGGTGCTGCTGCCGGTCTTCGACCGGATGGTCGACGAGGGCTACCTGACTCGCGACGGCCCCCTGCTCTCCCACACGCAGGCCGGGGCGCGCGAGGCGGAGGTCATCACCGGCGCCTGGGCGACCTGGTTGGAACACCGCGTCCAGCAGGACGTCGGCCGCCCCAGCACCGCCGACCTCCACGCCGCCGTCGACTTTCCATCGCGAACGCCTCCTGGCCGAGGACCTCAGCAGCGGCCTGCCGGAACGGGCGGGGGCCCTGGCGTCGAGCGGGGCGACGCGCTGAGGTCGGGGGCGCGTCACTTCGGGTCGAGTCCCAGTGCCTCCAGAACCCCCGCCACATCCTGCACCGCGCGCACCCCGGGCGGCAGCGGCGGGCGTTGTACGACGACCACCGGCAGGCCGAGTTCCCGGGCCGCCGTGAGTTTGGCGGAGGTCGCCGTTCCGCCGCTGTCCTTGGTGACCAGGGTGTCGACGCGGTGCTCCCGCAGCAGCGCCACCTCGTCGGTGACGGTGAACGGGCCGCGGGCCAGGACGACGTCCAGGCGCGGCGGCAGCGGCGGCTCGGGCGGGTCCACCGACCGGACGACGAAGTGCGGGCCGGTCAGCTGGGCGAACGCGGCGAGGCCCAGACGTCCGGTGGTGAGGAGGACCCGGCGGCTGCCGAGGCCGGGAAGCAGGTCCGCCGCCGCCGTGAGGGAGGGCACCGGATGCCAGCGGTCCAGCGGGCCCGGTCGCCAGCCCGGGCGGCGCAGCACCACCGCGGGCAGGCCGGTCGTCGCGGCGGCGTGTGCCGCGTGCCGCGTCATGGTCTCGGCGAACGGGTGCGTGGCGTCGACCAGCGCGTCCACGCGCCGCTCCCGCAGCCAGGCGGCCAGGCCGTCTGCCCCGCCGAAGCCACCGGTCCGCACCTCGCCCGGGACCGCTCCCGGCCGCGCCACCCGCCCCGCGAGCGACGTGGTCACCCGCACGCCGGGGCGCCCGGCCAGTACGGCGGCCAGTTCACGGGCCTCGGTGGTGCCACCGAGGACCAGCACATGGGAGGGCATGGCAGGGACCCTACGCGGACGCGTTCCGCCAGCGTTCACGGTCCCCTCATCCGCGGGTCTTCAAGCGCCGCCCGACCGGAACTACCGTCTCGGCGTCGCCCCCGTCCCCGATGAGTGAGGTTCGCGATGTCCGTACGACATGTCCTCGCCGCCCTGACCCTGGTCCCGGCGCTGGTCCTCCCGGCCACCGCGCACGCCGCCACGGCGAACCACTCAGGCGAGAAGACCGCCGTACCACGACTGAAGCAGCAGACGCACTTCGACCTCCAGGCCCACCGCGGCGGCCTCGGCCTGACCACCGAGTCGACGTTGGAGGGCTTCGGCAAGGCCCTGCGCCTCGGCGTCTCCACCCTGGAACTGGACACCCAGATCACCAAGGACCGCAAGGTCGTCGTCACCCACGACCGCCAGGTCAACGCGCGGAAGTGCCGGGACACCGGCCCCGTCACACCGGGCGACCCGATGTACCCGTACGTCGGCAAGTACATCAAGGACCTGACGCTGGCCCAGGTCAGCACCATGGACTGCGGCTACCGGCAACTGCCCGGCCATCCGCGGCAGGAGCGGATCGCGGGCGCCCGGATGGTCGAGCTGCGGGACGTCCTGGGCCTGGTCAAGCGGTACAGGGCCCGGCAGGTCACCCTCAACGTCGAGACCAAGGTCGAGGCGGGCGCCCCCGAGCAGACCGCGCCGCGTGAGCTGTTCGTGCGCCGGGTGTTCGAGGAGATCCGCGCCTCCGGAATCGAACGGCAGGTGACCATCCAGTCCTTCGACTGGGGCGCCCTGAGGGCCATGCACGAACTGGCGCCCCGCTGGCCCCTGGTCGCGCTGACCAACCACGACTTCCTCCAGGTCGGCCAGCCCGGCGCCTCCCCCTGGCTCGGCGGCATCGACGCCGACGACTACGGCGGCGACTTCGTCAGGGCCGCCTCCGCCATCCCCGGCGTACGGGCCCTCTCCCCCAACTACGGCTTCCCGCAGAACGGCAGGATCGGCGACCCCGGCTTCCGCTTCTACCCGGACCGGGCGATGATCGACTCCGCCCATGCCCGCGGCCTGAAGGTCGTGCCGTGGACCTGCGACGACCCGGCCACCATGGAGGCGCTGATCGACCTGGGCGTGGACGGCGTCATCACCGACTACCCCGACGTGCTGCGGCAGATCATGGCCGACCGCGGGATGCGGTTGCCGAAGGCGTACCAGCCGCACCGGGCGTACCAGCCGCGCTGACCCGCCACCGCCGACTGGCTATCGTCGAGGTATGGAGTCGGTACGTGCCGTCCTGATCGACATCGACGGGGTCCTCACCGTGTCCTGGCAGCCACTGCCGGGCACGGTGGCGGCGTTGCGGGAGATCCGGGACGCCGGGCTCGCCGTGGCCCTGGTGACCAACACGACGTCCCGTACCCGTGCCTCGATCGCCTCGACCCTCTCGGACGCGGGCTTCCCGGTGGGCGCCGAGGACATCCTCACCGCGCCCGCCGTGACGGCCGCGTACCTGACCGGGAAGCTGCCCGGCGCCCGCTGTCTGCTGCTGAACCACGGGGACGTCGGGGAGGACCTGACGGGGGTGAGCGTCGTGGCCGGCCCCGGCGAGGACGTCGACGTGGTCCTCGTCGGCGGCGCCGGGCCGGAGTTCGGTTACGCCGCGCTGAACCGGGCGTTCCACCACCTCCGGCGCGGCGCCCGGCTGGTGGCCATGCACCGCAATCTGTACTGGCGTACGGAGCACGGTCTCGACCTGGACTCCGGCGCCTTCCTCGCGGGTCTGGAGGCGGCGGCGCGGACGGAGGCCGAGGTCACCGGGAAGCCGTCGCGCGCGTTCTTCGCGGCGGCCCTTGACCGGCTGGGCGCGGAGCCGGGCGAGGCGCTGATGGTCGGCGACGACGTCGAGTCCGACGTACTGGCCGCGCAGCGCGCCGGGATGACCGGTGTGCTGGTGCGGACCGGGAAGTACCTGCCGGAGACGGAGCGCGCGGCGGGCGGCACGCCGGACCACGTCATCGACTCCTTCGCGCAGCTGCCCGCGCTGCTGGGCCTGAGGGGCGGCGGCGGCGCGAACTAACGCAGCAACAGTTGCAGTCCGCCCACCACCGTCGCCGCGATCACGAGTTGTTCGAACAACCGCTGGTTGATCCGGTTCACAGCCCATTTGCCCAGCAACGCACCCGGCACCACGAAACCCACCAGCGCCGCGTCGAGCAGCAGCGAGTTCCCGTCGATCAGCCCGAGCCCGGCGCTGAAGGGCACCTTGGCGACGTTCACGATCAGGAAGAAGAACGCCGACGTGCCCAGGAAGCCCAGCTTCCGGAAGCCCGCCGACAGCAGGTACATCGCCATCACCGGGCCGCCCGCGTTCGCGACCATCGTGGTGAAGCCGCCCATCACACCGTACGAGCGGGCCTTGACGCGGCCCGCCCGGGTGATGACGGCGTCCGGGTCCGGCGCCCGCTCGGCCGTCCGCCGCCGCCACACCGTCACCCCGGCCATCAGCAGCAGGATCGCGCCGATCGAGGTCCGTACGATCCCGTCGTCCGCCCACAGCAGGAACAGCGTGCCCGCGACCACGCCCACCCCGACCGCCGGGAACAGCCGCACCAGCGTGGGCCAGTGGGCGTGCCGCCGGTAGACGAGGACGGCGAGGACGTCGCCGAAGATGAGCACCGGCAGCAGGATCCCGGTGGAGGCGCGGGCGGGCAGCACCGCCGCGAAGATCGCGAGGCTGACCGTGTTGGCGCCGCTGACGGCGGTCTTGGAGAAGCCGACGAGCAGGGCGGCCACGGCCAGCGCCGCGAACCCCCAGCCGGAAATGTGCCACAGCGTCATCGTGTCCATGCGGACACCGATGCTATGCCCACGCATGTGCCGACCGTAAGGACCGTCTCGCCAGACGGTTCCACACAGCGAGGGTCAGCGGGTCACCCCGCGTCCGCGTACCGCGCCCGCAGCTCCCGCTTCAGCACCTTCATGCTCGGCCCGAGCGGCAGTTCGTCGGTGAACCGCACCCGCCGCGGGTACTTGTGCCTGCCCAGCCGCTCCTTCGCCCACTCGGTGAGCGCGGCGGCGTCCGGTACGGCGCCGTCGTCACCCGGCCCGGGGACGACGACCGCGCACACCTCCTCGCCGTGCAGTTCGTCCGGCAGGCCGATCACCGCGACCTGGGCGACGCCGGGGTGCCGCATCAGGACCTCCTCCACCTCGCGCGGGTAGACGTTGAAGCCGCCGCGGATGATGACGTCCTTCTTCCGGTCGACGATCCGCAGGAAGCCGTCCTCGTCCTTGGTGCCGAGGTCGCCGGTGCGGAACCAGCCGTCGACCATCGCCTCCGCCGTGGCCTCGGGACGGCCGAGGTAGCCGGAGAAGACGTTGTGGCCGCGGATGACGACCTCGCCCAGCTCCCCCACCGGCAGCAGCTCGACCCGGTCGTCGGTCTCGGCGCGGGCGATCTCCGCCTCCACGCCCCACAGCGGGTGCCCGATGGTGCCGGGCCGGGTACCGAACCACGGCTGGTTGACGGTCGCCGTCGGCGAGGTCTCCGACAGCCCGTACCCCTCGTAGACCCGTGCCCGGAACGCCGCCTCGAACCGCTCCAGCACCGCCACCGGCAGCGAGGCGCCGCCCGAGATGCACACCCGCAGGTCGGGCAGGGCGTCCGCGTCGGCCGCGGCGGCGGCCAGCGCGACGAACATGGTGGGCACGCCGTGGAAGGTGTTGACGCCCTCCTCCACCATCAGCTCGATCGCGCGGGCGGCGTCGAACCGCGGCAGCAGCACGAGCGTGGCGCCCGCCCGCCACACCGAGTTCATGGAGACCGTCTGCCCGAAGGCGTGGAACAGCGGCAGCGCGCCCAGCGCGATGTCGTCGGCGCGGATGTCGTTGGAGTCGAAGGCGTTGACGGTCGCGTTCATCACCAGGTTGAAGTGGGAGAGCACGGCGCCCTTGGGTACGCCGGTGGTGCCGCTGGTGTAGAAGACGACGGCCGGGTCGTCGGCGTCGCGGGTCTCGTACGAGCGCAGGGGCTCGGCGTCCCCCGCGAGCCGCTCGAACTCCGCGCCCAGGGTGACCGTCCGCACCCCGACGGCCTCGGCGGCGGTCCCGCCGGTCGCGGCCTGCGCCGGGTGGCAGAGCAGCAGGGTGGCGCCGCTGTCCTTCAGGACGTGCTCGACCTCGCCGGGCGACAGCAGCAGGTGGACGGGGACGACGACGGCCCCGGCGGCGGCGATGGCGTAGTACGCCGCCGGGAACTCGGCGGTGTTGGGCGCCATCAGCGCCACCCGGTCGCCCGGCCGCACCCCGAGCCCGGCCAGCGCCCCGGCCTGGGCACGGGCCCGCTGCCACACCTCGGCGAAGGTCAGCCGCAGGTCACCCTCCACGAGGGCGGTCCTGTCGGGACGGCGCCGGGCGTTCTCGGCGAGGATGGCGGCGACGGAGAGGGTTGCCATGTGCGGGTGTGCTCCGTTTCTACGATCAGCGACTCATGCGGGACTCGACGGCGAAAGGCGGGGCGACGCCCCTGGGAGCGAGGCCGCTACGGGCAAGGCCGCTAGGGGCGAGGCCACTACGGGGCGCGCGGGGAACTGCGCGACCAGCCACCACGACACCCGCACCCGCACCCACACCCGCACCCGCACCCGCACCCGTCCACGGTGAAGAACCGGCACCCACCTACCCGCGCTCCACCAGCACCGCGCTCCCCTGCCCCACCCCGACACACATCGTGGCCAGCCCCCGCCCCGCGCCCGTCCGCCGCATCCGGTGCAGCAGCGTCGTCAGGATCCGCGCGCCGGAGCATCCCAGTGGATGCCCGAGCGCGATCGCGCCACCGCTGGGGTTGACCAGGTCGGAGTCGATCCCGAGCTGGTCGACGCAGGCGAGCGCCTGCGCGGCGAACGCCTCGTTGAACTCGGCCTCCTCGACGTCCCCGACGCCCCAGCCCACCCGGGCGAGCGCCTTGCGGGTGGCCGGGACGGGCCCGATGCCCATGACGTCGGGGTGGACCCCGGCGGAGGCCCCGGCGACGTACCGCCCCAGGGATTCGAGGCCGAGGTCGTTCAGCGCCTCCTCGCTGACGAGCAGCAGGCCCGCGGCGCCGTCGTTCATCGGGGAGGCGTTGCCCGCGGTGACGGTGCCGCCCTCTCGGAAGACGGGCCGCAGCTTGGCCAGCTTCTCGTAGGAGGTGTCCTCACGCACGCACTCGTCGCGGTCGACGACGACACCGTCGGGCCGGGTCACCGGCAGCAGCTCGTCGTCGAAGTACCCGTTCTTGCGGGCGTCGGCGGCCCGCTGGTGGCTGCGGAGCGCGAAGGCGTCCTGCCGGGCGCGGGATACGCCGTACCGTTCGGCGACCTCCTCGGCGGTCTCGCCCATGGACAGCAGCCCGTGGAGGTCGGCCATGCGCGGGTTGACCAGGCGCCAGCCGAGGCGGGTGTCGGCGGTCTCGATCCGGTGCGGCAGCGCCTCGTCGGGGCGGGGCAGGACGAAGGGGGCGCGGCTCATCGACTCGGAGCCGCCCGCGATCACGATGTCCGCCTCGCCCGCGGCGATGGTGCGGGCGGCGGCGGTGACCGCCTCCAGGCCGGAGGCGCAGAGCCGGTTGACGGTGGCGCCCGGCACGGAGTCGGGGAGCCCGGCGAGCAGGGCGGCCATGCGGGCGACGTTGCGGTTGTCCTCGCCCGACTGGTTGGCGGCGCCCCAGTAGACGTCGTCGATCCGGGCCGGGTCGAGCGTGGGCACCTCGGCGACGAGCGCGCGGACCACGGTGGCGGCGAGGTCGTCGGGGCGTACGGCGGACAGGGCGCCGCGGAGCTTCCCGATGGGGGTGCGGCGGGCGGACGCGAAGTGGACGGGACGCACGAGAAGAACTCCTGACCGACGCTGGGCTCCAGTGACCAGTGCTCCATGAACGGCAGCTTAATTAGCACTGCTAGTTTTGGACTATAGACCCCCGGGCGGCCCACTGGGAAGATCCGGGGGAGAACCTTCGGACCTTCACCGACGCCGCTGGAGACGATCAGATGACCGACGTCCGCGACCACACCCTGCACGGCACCCGCGGCGCGGTCACCGCCCGCGAGTGGCCGCACCCCGCGCCGCGGTACGTCGCCCTGCTGGTGCACGGCTACGGGGAGCACATCGGCCGCTACGCCGCACTGGCCGCCGTACTCACCGGGCACGGCGCGGCCGTCTACGGACCGGACCACGTCGGACACGGCAGGTCGGCGGGCGAGCGGGTGGTGGTCGAGGACTTCGAGGACGTCGTCACCGACGTGCACGCCGTCGCGGAACTGGCGCGCGCCGCGCACCCCGGTCTGCCCGTGGTGCTGGTCGGGCACTCGATGGGCGGCCTGGTCGCGGCCCGCTACGCGCAGCGGTACGGCGCCGAGCTGGCCGCCCTGGTGCTGTCCGGGCCGGTGATCGGCGCCTGGGAGACGCCGGGGCAGCTGCTGGCGCACGCGGAGCGGCACGGGGAGGTCCCCGACATCCCGGTCAGCCCGTCCGCGCTCTCCCGGGACCCCGGGGTCGGCCCGTCGTACGCGGCGGACCCGCTGGTCTGGCACGGCCCGATGAAGCGGCCGACGCTGGAGGCGTTCGTCCGCACCCTGGGAACCGTCGAGGAGGGCGGCTCCGTGGCCCCGCTGCCGGTGCTCTGGCTGCACGGCGCCGACGACCGCCTGGTCCCGCTGCCCGGCAGCCGCACCGGCGTCCGGCGGCTGGCCGGGGACGGCCCGCTCACCGAGCGGGTCTACGCCGGCGCCCGGCACGAGGTGTTCCTGGAGACGAACAGGGCCGAGGTGCACGCCGATGTGATCCACTTCCTGGACGGCGTGCTCACCGCCTGAGACCGGGTGGCGTTTGCGTCTTTTGACCATGGGCACCCGCGCCCCCATGGAGTGGTTGCGCAGTGCGGCCTGCGTGGGAGAGGACCCCGAGCTGTTCTTCCCCGTGGGCTCCAGCGGACCGGCGCTGCGGGACACAGCCGCCGCCAAGCGCGTGTGTGCCCGTTGCCCGGTGATCACCGACTGTCTGGTCTACGCGCTGGACAGCGGACAGACCTCGGGGGTGTGGGGAGGGACCTGTGAGGAGGAACGCGGCGAGCTGCTCCGTACCGCAAGAGCCGACGCCAGAAGGAGAAGCACGGTATGACTGTCGTCAAGAGCACGCTGTCCGAGGACGCCCGCCGGATCACCGGGGACGCGCTCCAGGGCACCCTCGTGGATCTCCTGGGCCTGTCCCTCATCGGCAAGCAGGCGCACTGGAACATCGTGGGGCCCCGGTTCCGTTCCATCCACCTCCAGCTGGACGAGGTGGTCGCGGCGGCGCGTGACTTCGCCGACACCGTCGCGGAGCGCTCGGCCGCGCTCGGCCTGCCGCCGGACGGCCGCCCGGAGACCATCGCCAGCACCTTCACGCTGCCGAGCCCGAAGGAGGGCTGGGTACGCGACAGCGAGGTCGTCGAGGTGATGGTCGAGGCCCTGGCGGCGGCGATCCAGCGGCTGCGGGAGCGGATCGACGCCACCGACAAGCCCGACCCGGTCACCCAGGACCTGCTCATCGGCATCACGGCCGAGCTGGAGAAGCAGCGCTGGATGTTCGACGCGGAGAACTGGCCCCGCGACGGCCACTGAGCCCACCGAACCGCACGCAGGCACAGAGACACGCAGGCGCAGAGAGGGGCACGCGATGACCGACGCCCTCGAACTCGACACGCTGTGGGAGGACTTCCACCGCGTGGTGAACATGACCTCCAGCGAGCTGGCCACCTGGCTGCGGGTCAGCGAGGCCGACGAGGACACCGAACCGCTGCCTGACCACGCGGGCGAACCGCTCGGGCAGCACGTCCTCGGCATCCTCCAGAAACGGCGCACGGACCTCACCGACGACGACATCGAGGTGATGTACGAGGTCGTCGACACCGTCAGCGCCGAGGCCGACCTGGAGAACGAGCCCGCCTCGGACGAGACCCGGCACCGGCACCGGCTGATGTCCCTCGGCCACGACCCGCTGAAGCCGTGACCGACGACCGGCGCGTGCTGCGCGAGCTGGTGGGCGCGCACGGACGGACGTACGCCGAGGAGGCGGGCGTCCGCCTGCGGGACACCCCGCAGCCGCTGTACCAGCTGCTGGTGCTGGCGCATCTGCTGAGCGCCCGGATCCGCGGCTCGGTCGCCGTCGCCGCCGCCCGCGAGCTGTACGGCGCGGGAATGCGCGACCCGAAGCGGATGGCCGACGCCACCTGGCAGCAGCGGGTGGACGCGCTGGGCCGGGGCGGCTACCGGCGCTACGACGAACGCACCGCGACCCAGCTGGGCGACGGCGCCGCCCTGGTCACCGAGCGCTGGGGCGGCGACCTGCGCCGGATGCGCGAGGCGGCGGACGGCGACGTGGAGGAGCTGCGCCGCCTGCTCCAGGAGATGCCGGGGGTGGGCCCGGCGGGCGCCGACATCTTCGTGCGGGAGGTACAGCGGGTCTGGCCGGAGTTCGCCCCGTACCTGGACGGCAAGGCACTCCAGGGCGCCGAACGGCTCGGCCTGCCGAAGGACCCCGGCCGGGTGGCGGAGCTCGCCGGTGACACGGAACCGGCGGTGCTCGCCGCCGCGCTGGTGCGGGCGTCGCTGGACAAGGAGGTGGTGGAGGACAGCCTCCACCGCGCCGCCTGACCAGCCCGGTCGGCTCGGGACTCAGGGAGAGCCGGGCGCGGGCAGCCGCAGCACGTGGGCGATGGTCCGCAGCACGCCGTTGTCGTTGTTCCCGGGCGCCAGGTGGCGGGCCCGGCGGACGACGTCGGGGTGGGCGTTGGCCACGGCGAAGGACCACTCCGCGGTGTCGAGCATCTCCAGGTCGTTGAGGTAGTCGCCGAACACCATGGTCTGCGCGGGCGTGATGCCGAGGTCGCGCTGGAGCCGACGGACGGCGGCGCCCTTGTCGGCGGTGCGGTTCATGACGTCGACCCAGTGCGCGCCGGAGACGACGACGCGGTGGGTGGCGGCGAAGGCCGCGAGCGCCGGTGCCGTGGTCCGCTCGGCGGGGCCGAAGTCGTACAGGGCGATCTTGAGGACGTCGTCGTCGACGGCGGTGACGTCCTCGACGACGCGGTGCTCGACGTAGTACCTGCGCACCTCGGCGAGGAACGCCTCGTCGGTCCGCTCGACGTAGGCGGACCGCTTGCCGCAGACGACGACACCGACGTCCACGCCGCCCGCGGCGAGCCGCCGGACGGAGTCCACGACCCGGGTGACGACGTCCGGGTCGAGCGGGTCGGAACTCAGCTCGACGCCGTCGCGGACGACGTAGGTGCCGTTCTCCGCGATGAACACCATGCCCCGCGCCGCCCGCTCGAACTCGCGTGCGAGGGTGGCGTACTGGCGCCCGCTCGCCGGGCTGAACAGCACCCCGCGCTCCCGCAGCTGCTCCAGGACGGTCCACAGCTCGCGTGGGGCGCGCTTGTCGTCGTCGAGGAGGGTCCCGTCCATGTCGGTGACGATGAGCCGGATGTCGACGGCGGCCCGGGCGGGATCGGCGTCGGACGGCGTGAGCAGCGGCGAGTCGGAGTACGGCATGGCCGCCCACCCTAACCGGACGCGCCCACGCTCCCCGCGTCGGGGCCGTTGCGCCGTACGCCCCGCGCACTGATCATGAGGGCGGCACCACGGACGCGAGGAAGGCGCACGACATGCCCGACATGCACGAGAGCCAGCCCCCTGCCGAGGGCGCCGCACGGCTGAACACCACCGTGGCGCACAACGCCCGCGTCTGGAACTACTGGATCGGCGGCAAGGACAACTACGCCGTGGACCAGCAGGTCGGCGACCACGTCGCCGCGATGTTCCCGCTGATCAGGGATGTCGCGCGGGCGGACCGGGCGTTCCTGGGCCGGGCGGTGCGGTTCCTCGCCGAGGAGCGCGGGATCCGGCAGTTCCTGGACATCGGCACCGGCCTGCCCACCGCGGACAACACCCACGAGATCGCCCAGCGCGTGGCCCCCGAGTCACGGATCGTGTACGTCGACAACGACCCGATCGTGCTGCTGCACGCCCGCACCCTGCTGACCGGCACCCCCGAGGGCGTCACCGCCTACATCGACGCGGACGTCCACGACCCGGACGCCATCCTGGAGCGCGCCGGAGCCACCCTGGACCTGTCCCGCCCGGTGGCGGTGATGATGCTGGGCATCCTGAACTTCGTCCTGGACACCGACGAGGCCCGCCGCATCGTCCACCGCATCACGGCCGCCCTGCCGTCCGGCAGCCACCTCGCCCTCACCCACCCCACCCATGAGCCGGAGCTGGGCGGCGCGGGCCAGCGTGCGGCGATGGCGTTCTGGAACGAGAACGCCACCCCGCCGATCACGGCCCGTGGCCGCGCCGAGGTCACCGGCTTCTTCGACGGCCTGGACCTCCTCGAACCGGGCCTGGTGTCGTGCTCGGCGTGGCGCACCGACCTCCAGGACCCGGCCCTGGTGCCGCAGTTCGGCGGGGTGGCCGCCAAACCCTGACGACCCGCCTGCCCCACTCTCCCCTCCCACTCCCGGAAAGTATGATCAGCCAATGTCTGACATGACCGAGACCACGACCGGCTGGCTCTCCCCGGACGAACTCGAGAGGGCACGCGCCCGGATGCCGATCCTGTACGTCGAGGCCGTACCGGTACGCGTCGACGACAGCGGCGAGGTCGCCAGCATCGGGCTGCTGCTGCGCATCGGGCAGGACGGCACGGTCAGCCGCGCCCTGGTCTCCGGCCGCGTCCTGCACCACGAGCGCGTCCGGGACGCCCTGCTGCGCCACCTGGAGAAGGACCTCGGCCCGGTGGCGCTCCCCCGCGTCCCCCCGTCCCTCCAGCCCTTCACGGTCGCCGAGTACTTCCCGACCCAGGGCGTCACCCCGTTCCACGACCCCCGCCAGCACGCGGTCTCCCTGGCCTACGTCGTCCCGGTCACCGGCGACTGCCGCCCCCGCCAGGACGCCCTGGACCTGGTCTGGTTCACTCCCCAGGAGGCCCTCTCCCCCACCCTCCAGAACGAGATGCCGGGCGGCCACGGCGTCCTCCTGAAGCAGGCGCTGGCCCACATGGGCCTGGCGTACTGACGGCACACGCCCGGCTGTTCCGACGATCCCGACGATCCCGACTAGAGCGACTCCAGCACGTTCCGCTCACTGTCGAGCACCAGGTGGTCACCGGGGTACGGCACCCACACGCCGTTCGGCCACGGGACGACCTCCACCGACCCCACGGTGTCCAGCGGGGTCCGCAGGTAGATCGCCTCCCCGTCGACCAACGGGAACGTGGTCCCGACCGGCTCGGAACACACCCCGACACGCTCCCCCGGCGCCGCCGAGAACCGCGGGTCCACGGCGCGGCGGTCCGGTCGGCGGCTGCGAACGCCGTGTCCAGTGGATCAACCCGGCGGATGGGGCCTGCCGTCCCGTGCCTGCCGCGTCCCCGACGCTCTGACCGACTTCATCCGTACCCGACTCGACCGGGAGTGACGCTTCCGATCGCGTGTCTGGCCCCCTGCGGAATGAAGCCGACGCTTCCGGTCAGCCCCGCACGTGCAGCCCGAAGCCCGTGCGGCCCGGGGGTTCCAGTCCTTCCTTCAGGCGCAGCGAGGGGATCTCGTAGTCACCGAAGTTCTGCCGCCGGAACGCGATCGGTTCGGTGGACTCCAGGGTGAGCAGGCGCCGCTCCCAGCTCTTGGCGACGGCCTGGTAGCCCTCCTCGTCCATCCGGTCGGCGCCGTACAGCACGAACGGCGGCAGGACCTCGATGCCGGGGTAGTAGAGGATGCCGTGGTGGATCGGGAACAGCAGGTCGTCTATAGGGCCGTTGATCCCACGGGCGGCGTAGTGCGCCTCGGGGCCGCCGACGGTCACCGACAGCAGGGCCTTCCGGCCCGCGAGGGTCCCCTCGCCGAAGCGCTCGCCGTACCGGGTGTCGCTGTGTTCGCCGACGCCGTACGCGAAGTGGTAGGTGAACACCCGGTCCACCCAGCCCTTGAGGATCGCGGGCATGGTGTACCACCACAGCGGGAACTGGAAGACGATCGTGTCGGCCCACAGCAGCTTCCGCTGCTCGGCGCGGACGTCGGCGGTGAGCGTCCCGGTGTCGAAGGCCCGGCCCGAGTCCAGGGGGACCTTCAGCGGGCTCGACGCGCTGGGACCGAAGTCCGCGGCGTCCACGACCGCCTTCCAGTTCATCGCGTACAGATCGCTCACCCGCACCTCGTGCCCGGCGCCCTCCAGCGTGGCGACCGCGAGGTCCTTCAACGAGCCGTTGAGGGACCCGGGTTCCGGGTGGGCGTAGACGATCAGTGTCTTCATCAGAACTCCTCGGGATCGACATCGGGGTCGGGACGGATGCCGTCGATCCTGGGCGGCGCGGCGTCCGGCGTTCAGGGACGGCGCAACCGTCGGACCGGACTTCCTGGTAGCGGCAGGGCCACCTTCACCTGCGACAGCGACGCCATACTGGGGCCATGGACGATCTCGCGGGCTTTCTGCGGACCCGGCGTTCCCGGGTCGATCCGGCGGCGGTCGGCATCCCGACCGACAGCCGCCGCCGGGTCGCGGGGCTGCGCCGCGAGGAGGTCGCTCATCTGTCCGGGGTCAGCGTCGACTACTACGTACGCCTGGAACAGGGCCGCGCGACCCAGCCCTCCGAGCAGGTCCTCGACGCGCTCGCCCGCGTCCTCGGCCTGGACGAGACCGAGCGCGGGCACCTCGACCGGCTCGCGCGGCAGCGCCGCCGCCGCGCGAAGACGCCGGGCGGGCGGCTGCGGCCGGAACTGCTGCGCGTCCTCGACCTGGTCGCTGACGCGCCCGCGTTCGTCATCAACCACCGCCTGGACGTGCTCGCCGGGAACCGGCTCGCCGGGCTCCTCTTCGGCCGACCAGTGCCGGGCCTGAACACCGCACGGCACATCTTCCTGGAGGAGGCGGGGCGCGGTCTCTACGCGGACTGGGAGACATGCACCCTCGACGTGGTCGGACACCTCCGCCTGGCCGCCGGCAAGTACCCCGAGGACCCGCGCCTGGCCTCGCTCGTCGGTGAGTTGGCCATGGGTAGCGAGCGGTTCCGCCGCCTGTGGGCCCGCGCGGACGTCCGCGCCCGCACGCATGGACGCAAGGCGTACCGGCACCCGCTGGTCGGCCTGCTGGAACTGCACCAGGAGAACTTCGCGCTGCCGGACGCATCAGGCATCGAGCTGCTGGTGCTGTCCGCGGCCCCCGGCACCCCGGCCGAGGACGGCCTGCGCCTGCTCGCGGGCCTGGACGCGGCGGGGCCGGGTTCGGATAGCTCCGAACCCGGCCCTTGCTCCACGACTGTCTCCAGTCGGGACGACAGGATTTGAACCTGCGACCCCTTGACCCCCAGGAGTAGGGGTCATCCCTTTTGTCCACACATACAGCTAGAAATCAGGGAGCATGGCGCGCGGCGACGTGCGTGCCGTTCAGGTGGGCGGACACCGTGTGGTCC